>JBOHAD010000192.1:0-3494 GCA_050697555.1 Gaiellaceae bacterium
CGAAGAGCTGCCGGCGCAGCAGGGGCGACAGCCGCCTGAGACCGCGGACGGGCGCGAATCCGCTCGCAGCCGACGTCGCCAGCGAGGCCTCCAGGGCGAGGACGGACTTGATCGCCCCCAGACGGGCCCGCTCGCCCGTCCCCGCGAGCGCCCGGTAGCGGGGCAGGTCACGGAGGTGCCAATCCCAGACCCGGATCGGCTCGGGGATTCCGTAGACACGCTCGCCGTCGGCGCTTACGTAGACCCACTCGTCGCCGACGTACTCGGCGCCGTGACTCATGAACGCGAGCAGCGCCTCCGTCTTTCCCCCTTTCGACCATCCCGTGGCGACGACGCCGGTGCCCTCGTAGACGAACGCGGAAGCGTGAAGAGGCGCGGCGCCGCGGCGAAGAACCGTCAGGTTCACGATCGGGATGAGCAGCGGCACGGCGGCCAGGCCGCTCTCGCACACGATCTCGCAGCGCCCGCCCAGCTCCGCGAACCCGACTCTCACCTTCGCCGGCGTCTTGTGCTTGCTGTGCAGCACGAAGAAGGCGTCCTCGGTGAAGCCGGCCTCCCCCAGGCCGAGGTAGCGCAACCGCGAAGGGGTCGTGAGGCGGTCGACGAACCGGATCACGATGTCCGGCTCGCGGTCGAGGGGCGCCCGGATCGGGCCGAGCTGCCGAGCTACGGCGGCCGCGTCCCTCGGAGACGCGTCGACGAGGCGAATCCCGGCGAGTCCGTGTAGGTCGTAGTCGATCTGCCGCAGGTCGGCACGCGAGAGCGCGCTGCGCGGGATCCGCCGTCCGACCGTCCTCGCTGCCGTCCGCGTTGCCATGGCTAGACCCCGGACCGCCTAAGGACGGCCGGGACGGTTCTCAGGAGGATCGAGAGGTCGAGCAGGAACGACCGCTGCTCGATGTACGCGATGTCGATGCGGAGGCGCTCGTCGAACGTCGTCGCGTTGCGCCCGTTCACCTGCCAGAGCCCCGTGATCCCGGGCGTGACCTCGAGCCGGTACGTGTGCCAGAGGCTGTAGGTGCTCGGTTGGAACGACGTCGGACGCGGCCCGACGAGGGACATCTCGCCCCGGAGGACGTTGATGATCTGCGGAAGCTCGTCGAGGCTCGACTGACGAAGGAACTTTCCGACGCGCGTTATGCGCGGATCGTTGGGGATCTTGAAGTCGGGAGGCGGCAGGACGTTGAGATGCGCGAGCGTCGCCTTCAGCTCCTCGGCGTTGCGCACCATCGTGCGGAACTTGAACATCCGGAAGCGTCTTCCGTCCCGGCCTGTGCGCTCCTGAGCGATGAGGATAGGCCCGGGCGTGTCGAGCCGGATCGCAAGCGCGCAAACGAGGAAGAGCACGAGCAGAAGCGGCAGGGCAAGCAGGCAGAGCGTCAGGTCCAGCAGACGCTTGGCGGGAAGGTATGGTCCGCTAACCGGTGGCATGGTGAGCGGACGTCTCCGGGGTGGCCGTAGGCCCCGCCGGAACGTTGTTGCCTTCGACCGCGGAGACTGCGGCCTGTCGCACGTTCGCGCTGCCGAGGGCCGCGAGCAACGCTCCCTTCGACAGGCCGTCGTCGGGGAACGCCGCGATCGCGGCCTCGCAGTCCGGCATCAGGGCGGCCAAGGGTTCGCTGATCCGGTCGAGCATGGACTCGGCCATCGCACGGCCGCCCTCGGGGAGGAGCAGGTAGATGTCTTCCCCGTCGGCCCAGACTCGGTCGAGCTTCCGGAGCAAGACGCCCAGGGTGAGGGCTCTCTGCTCCAGCTCGGCTCGCCGCTCCTCGTGCCGGTCGAAGGCGCGCCTGGACGTCGCCCGAGAGGTCAGGCGGACGATCGAGAAGCTATGTTCGTAGCGCCGGCTGCGATCGATCTCGCGTTGCAGCTCCTCCCAGGAGCTCAGTTGAGTCAACTGCCGGCGCGTCAGACCCCGAGAATTCGGCCGAGCAGCCGTTCGGGCCCTCACGCTCAGCAGGCGAAGCAGGGATACAGCCGCGGCGTGGCCTTGCCGGCCGTTCGCCGAGAGCGCCGGGCTCGCATCCCGTGTGTCCGGCGAGGCATGCGGCCCTTCCGCAGGCTTCGCCCCGTTCTCTCTGTTGTCGAACCGCGCCCTTATCACTTCTGATCCTCTCCCCGTTCGTCTCCCCTGCTCCGGTCCCGAGCGGTGCCCGGGCGGAGCCCAGTGCCAAGCGGAGAGGGACTAGCCGGGGCGCTTGAGCTGGAGAACGAGTGCCGTCGGCCGCATGAGCTCGACCGAGAGCGAGAGGAGCCGGCTCACCAGAGCCGGCATGAGGAGAAGGGCGCCGAGCACGGCGAACAATCCGAAGAGGCCGCCGGCCGAAGAGCTGCCGGCTCCTCCTGCAGCGCCGCTCGGTGTGGGTGCCGTCGACGAGGGGTGCGACGGTACCTTGAGGGTCTTGAGGGCGGCCGGCCGCTGGCTTTCGCCCTCATCACCGACGAATACGAGCGAGGACCCCTCCGCCGCCAAGGCCGTCGACTTCGTCGCGGCGAGCTCGAACCCGAGCGTCTGCCCGTTCGAAGTCGACGGCAGAGCCGGGAGAGCCGGGGGGGCAGGGGGCGCCGACGGAGGCGCCGGGACCACGACGATCGAGCTCACGGGGATCGGCCCGGGGTCGACCCCGCCGGCTAGCGGCGGATCCGCGGGCGCCGGTTCGGCGGCCGGCGGAGGCTGCTGCGTGACCGGATCGACGGGAACGACGGGTGGGGGCGCCGGCTCGACGGGAGGAGCCGGCTGCGGCGTCTCGTTCACGGGCGCCTCGGCCGGAGGGGCCGGCGGCGCCGGCGGCGGGTCCCCCGGAGCCGGCACGACAGGCCCCGGCTCGACAGGGGTCTCTTCGGGCGGCGGCGCCTCGTCCCCGGGCGCCGGATCCGGGCTCGGTGTCTCGGCCGGGTCCGGCGTCTCGGGCGCCGGCTGCTCAGCGGGACCAGAGTCGGGGGGCGGCGTGCCCTCCTCGGTCTCGCTCGCCTCAGTGGCGGGGACCGCCCCGCTCGACGCCGTGCCGCCGACGGTCTCGTCCTCCTCGAAGGTCCCGCCCTTGGCATGGGCGACGCCGATGAACAGCGAGAGGACGAGGAAGACGGCGACCGCGAGCGAAACCCTCATCCCGTCGCCCTCGCTCGCCGGGGCTCGCGCGCTGGTTCCAGGGCGACGAGAACATGCATCCCGCCGTCTTCGACGACCACCCCGCTGTCGACCACGCTCCCCAAGAGAATCCTCTCCCCCTTAGTCCAAGGAAGCCCGAGCCTACCGGACCTGGGCAGGCATGACTAGGCCATGAGAGACCTGTTTGCGCGTTAATTTTTCGTGGGTGACGGCGCCCGGCCACACCATAAGGCTCAGGTTGAGGGTTATGGCCTCACACGAGACGCTCGAAGGCGAACGGGGCCAGCTCCGCGGGCCGGGCGCCGGCGAGGATCACGTCCGCGAGCAGCTCTCCCGTCGCGGGGGCGAGCGTGATTCCGAGCCGGCCGTGCCCCGTGGCGACGTA
>JBOHAD010000193.1:0-3488 GCA_050697555.1 Gaiellaceae bacterium
AGCTCGTGAAAGGCCTCCCCGAGCGGCGGCGAGACCCGGCGCACGCCGTTGTGGCCGGGCGAGTCGAAGCCGCTCCCGTGCCCCAGCACGCGGCGGACCTCCTGGTACTCCCACGGGGACATGTGCTCGAGCATGTGGAGCTGCGCGGTGATGAGCTTCACGCAGTCCGCCGCCCGCCGGAGGAGCCGGATCGCCGCGTCGAGCTCGCCCCGCCGCATGTGCTCGGTCGCCGTGTCGACCTCGAAGCAGGCGAGCTTGAGCCAGAGCTCCTGCGACTGGTGCGTCGTCTGGAAGAGGAGCTCGTCCCGGTGCGCCATCTCCTCCGGCGTCTTCTGGAGCGAGAGGAGGGCGTCGGTTCTGAGGTAGCGCTCGTAGTCGCTCTCCCCCTCGCCCGGCAGGATCGGCGCGTACTCGTCCTCCGTCAGCTGCTCGTGCATCCCGCGTGGGAGGATACTGGCCGTGGAGCAGCGGGAGCTGGGACGCACTGGCGTCGACGTCTCGCGCATCGCCCTCGGCTGCGGGAACTTCGGCGGCGTGGGCTCGGCGCCCGCCTTCTTCGGGGCGGGCGAGAGCGAGGAGGAGGCGCTCGCCATCATGGACGCCGCCCGGGACCTCGGCATCACCCTCTTCGACACCGCCGATGCCTACGGCGGTGGGAGGAGCGAGCGCGCAGTCGGGAGGTGGCTGGCCGAGCGGGACGAGCGCCCTCTTGTGGCGACGAAGGTCTTCCACTCGGTCGAGGGCGACCCGGACGACCACGGGCTCGCCCCGGAGAGGATCCTGCGCCAGATCGAGGGGAGCCTGGAGCGCCTCGGGCTCGACCGCGTCGACCTCTATCTCATCCACGAGCCCGACCCGGACACGCCGATCGCGGAGACCCTGGCGGCCCTCGACGAGCTCGTTCGAGCGGGCAAGGTGGGCGCGATCGGGGCCAGCAACATCGACGCCGCCGAGCTTGGAGAGGCGTTGCGCGCGAGCCAGGAACGCGGCCTCGTGCGCTTCGAGTGGGTGCAGAACTCGTACAACCTCCTCGAGCGGAAGGACGAGAAGGAGCTTCTGCCGCTTTGCGCGGAGCACGGGCTCGGCTACACGCCCTTCAGCCCGCTCGCCGGCGGCTGGCTCACGGGCAAGTACCGGCGCGGCGAGCCGTATCCTGCCCGTTCGCGGATGACGGTCCGGCCCGAGCCGTACGCCGAGTTCGAGCACGAGCGGATCTTCGACGGCCTGGAGGCACTGGGCGCGGCCGCACGAGAACGGGATGTCGACATGGCGACGCTCGCCCTCGCCTGGGTGCTGAGCCATCCGCTGGTCACGGCCGCAGTCGTCGGGCCGCGGCGCCCGGAGCAGCTCGAGCCGGCCCGCGCGGCGCTCTCCCTCGAGCTCACCGCGGACGAGCGTGAGGAGCTGGGGGCCCTGTTCGCCTGATGGCCGTGCTGATCCTGAACGAGGCCGACGTCAGGACGCTCCTTCCGATGGAGGAGTGCATCGAGGTGATGGCGGAGGCGCTCGCGGCCCTCGAGCGCGGCGATATGAACCAGCCGCTCCGGACGGTCTTCCGCCCGCCCCGCGCGTCGAGCCTCATGGGCCTCATGCCCGCGCACCGCGCCGGAGCAGCGTACGGACTGAAGGCGATCTGCGTCTTCCCCGCCAACCCCGCACGCGGGCTCGACGCCCACCAGGGCGCCGTCCTCCTCTTCGACGGTGAGACGGGCGAGCTGCGCGCGGCAGTGAACGCATCCGCGATCACGGAGATCCGCACCGCCGCGGTCTCCGGCGTGGCCACGCGCCTCCTTGCCCGGGCAGACGCGCGTGTGCTCGCCGTCCTCGGCGCCGGCGTGCAGGCCCGCTCGCACCTCACGGCCATGGCGGCCGTCCGCGAGTTCGAGAGAGTCCGCATCTGGAGCCGGACGCCCGAACACGCCCGTGCGCTCGCCGAGGAGGCCGGCGGCGAGGCGGCCTCGACGGCGGAGGAAGCGCTCGCCGGCGCCGACGTCGTCTGCACGACGACAACCGCACCCGAGCCGATCGTACGCCGGGAATGGCTCCAGCCGGGCGTGCACGTGAACGCGGTCGGCTCGAGCATCCCCACGACGCGCGAGCTCGACACGGCCACGATGGCGGCGGCCTCGCTCTTCGTCGACCGGCGCGAGTCGACCCTGAACGAGTCCGGCGACTACCTCCTAGCCGCCGCCGAGGGCGCGATCGGCCCGGAGCACATCCGCGCGGAGCTCGGCGAGCTCCTCACGGGGAGCGCGCAAGGCCGCACCTCCGAGCACGAGCTCACCGTCTTCAAGTCGCTCGGGCTCGCCGCCGAGGACCTCGCGGCCGCCGAGCACCTCTATCGGCGCGCCCGCGAAGTGGGCGCCGGCACGGAGGTCGAGCTCTGATCCCGCTCGAGGACATCAGGCGCGCGCGGGAGACGATCGCCGGGACGGCGGTGCACACGCCGCTGGTGCGCCTCCACGTCGACGAGGCGCAGGCGGAGATCTACCTCAAGCTGGAGAACCTCCAGCCGATCGGCTCCTTCAAGATCCGCGGCGCCTACAACGCGCTGGCGGAGGCGCCGCGCGAGCAGCTCGCGGCGGGCGTCCTGACGGCGAGCGCCGGCAACATGGCGCAGGGCGTCGGCTGGGCGGCGCGGGAGCTGGGGATCCCGTTCACGGTGATCGTCCCCGACCACGCGCCGGAGACGAAGCTCGCCGCGATCGAGCGCCTGGGCGGGACCTATGTGAAGGTCCCGTTCGACCGCTGGTGGCAGGCGCTCGAGGAGCGCGGCTACCCGGGCGTGGAGGGCCTCTTCGTCCACCCGGTCGAGGACGAGCCCGTCATGGCCGGGAACGGGACGATCGGGCTCGAGATCCTCGAGCAGCTGCCCGATCCGGACCTGATCATCGTCCCCTGGGGCGGAGGCGGCCTCCTCGTCGGGATCGCGAGCGCGGTGAAGGCCCTCCGGCCGAAGACGGAGGTGCGGGCGGTGGAGCTGGAGACGGCCGCGCCGCTCACAGCCTCCCTGGCCGCCGGCGAGCCGCGCGAGATCGACTATCGCGCCTCCTTCGTCGACGGCGCCGGCGCGCGGGCGCTCCTGCCGAAGATGTGGAAGCTGGGGCGCCCGCTCGTGGACGGTTCCCACGTCGTCTCGCTCGACGAGACGGCGGCGGCTGTGCGTCTGCTCGCGGAGCGGGTGCGAGTCGTGGCGGAAGGCGCCGGCGCGCTGGCCCTCGCCGCCGCCCTCTCCGGCCGCGCCGGCGGGGGCAAGATCGTCTGCATCGTCTCGGGAGGCAACATCGACGCCTCGGTCCTGGCGCGGATCCTCACAGGCGAGACGCCGTAGGTTTATGCTCGGCTCGCCATGAACGAGACCAAGATCACCCTGCCCGAGAGCGCGATCCCCGAGCGCTGGTACAACATCCAGGCCGACATGCCGAACCGGCCGCAGCCGGTTCTCCACCCCGGCACCGGGGAGCCCGTCGGCCCCGACGACCTCGCCC
>JBOHAD010000194.1:0-3488 GCA_050697555.1 Gaiellaceae bacterium
CGATGCAGCACCTCCAGGCGCACGCTCCGCAGCTGAAGGCGCTCCAGCAGAAGTACAAGAACGACAAGCAGCGGATGAACGAAGAGGTGATGAAGTTCTACCGGGAGAACAAGATCAACCCGGCCGCGTCGTGCCTCCCGATCCTCTTCCAGATCCCCATCTTCATCTCGCTCTTCTTCGTCCTGCGCGACTTCGAGCGCGAGGTCTTCCCGGAGTACGTCCAGCAGGGCGAGACGCGCTCCGACCTCGGCTGGCTGGGAATCGTCCCGGACATCACCGACTCCATCACCGCGCACTGGTCGGGCTGGTTCCTCATCGTCATCTACGTCGCCAGCCAGCTTGCCTCCACACTCGCCATGTCGACCACGATGGACAAGCGGCAGCGCTGGATCTTTCTCATCCTGCCCTTCGTCTTCGTCTACTTCATCGTCGCCCCGCCCGTGGGCGTCAGCTTCTTTCCCATGGGCCTCATGCTCTACTGGGTGACGACGAACCTCTGGACGGTGGGGCAGGGAATCGTCACGCGCCGCCTCGTCCCCAAGCCCGAGCCTCCTCCCAAGCGGACGTCGAAGACACCGCCTCGCGAAGCGCCGGCGGCGGGCGACGGGGCCGCCGCCAAGGCGGTACAGCCCTCGCGGGCGGGGCAGCCCGGCCAGCAGCGCGTGCGGCGCAGGAAGAAGAAGGGTCCCCGGAGCCGGCGGTGAACGTCGCTCGCCTCCGGCTCGCCCCCGTGCCTCCCGCTCCTGGGCCGGAGGCCGGGCCATGAGCGAGGAGGAACAGCCGGAGACTGCGGTCGAGGCGACCGGCGAGACGGTCGGCGAGGCCAAGTGGTCGGCACTGCGCGAGCTCGAGCGCCGCTTCCCCGGGATCGACAAGGCTAGCGTGCGCTTCGCGGTCCTCTCCGAAGGGGAGCGCGGCCTTCTCGGCGTCGGCTATGCGCCCGCGAAGGTCGTTGCGAAGGTGACCCGCATGCCCGCCGCCGCACCCGCCAGCGAGGAGCCGGGGACGCCCGCGGCGCGCCTCCGAGAGCTTCTCGACCGCGTCTGCGAGGCCCTGGGCGCGCCGTGTGCGGTTACCGTCAGCGAGGACGAGGAGACGCTCTACGCCACGCTGACGGGATCCGAGCTCGGCCTCGTCATCGGCAAGCGCGGGCACACGATCGACGCCATCCAGTACCTCGCGAACGCGATCGTCTGGCGCCACGAGGAGGAGCGCAAGGCCGTCGTCGTCGACGCGGCCGGCTACCGCGAGCGGCGGCGAAGCTCGCTCGAGAGCGTCGCCGACCGAGCCGCGTCCGAAGCCGTCCAGACCCGTCGCCCCGTCGCTCTGGAGCCGATGACGGCGGTCGAGCGCAAGATCGTGCACCTGTACCTCGCCGAGCGGGAGGACGTCGCCACCTCGAGCGAGGGCACCGAGCCCAACCGGCACGTCGTCGTCGCACCCGCCCCTCAGTAGCGACCCGCGGTTGGAGCGCTGGCTCGCCGCGCTCCTCGTCACGCCCGGGCTGACGGCGATCACCGATCCCGTCGAGGCGCGCCGCTTCCACGTGGAGGGCGCGCTCGCGGCCGCGCCCCTTCTCGGGCACGGCCCGGTGATCGACGTCGGCTCCGGCGGGGGGTCGCCGGGCCTCCCGCTCGCGGCCGCCAGGCCCGACCTCGAGTTCGTCCTCCTCGAGTCCCAGCGCCGGAAGTGCGCCTTCCTCGAGGAGGCCACGCGCGACTTCGCCAACGTCGCGGTGCTCTGCGCCCGCGCCGAGGAGCACGCCCGCGACGCCGGCCGCGACGCCTACGCCTCCGCCTTGGCGCGAGCGCTCGCGCCTCCCCCCGTCGCCGCGGAGTGGTGCCTGCCGCTTCTGCGCCTCGGCGGCCTGGCCGTTCTCTTCGTGGGTCGTTCTCCGGACGAGGACGCGGTCGGCAAGGTGGCCGCGCTCCTGGCCGCCGAGCCGGAGGAGTCGCCGCCCGGCTTCCTCCTCCTTCGTAAGGTCGGACCTACGCCGGAACGCTTCCCCCGGCGGCCGGGCCTCGCCCGGAAACGTCCTCTCGCCTGAGTAGCCTTGAGTCCGTCGTGGGGACGATCGTCGCGCTCGCGAACCAGAAAGGCGGCGTCGGGAAGACGACGACCGCCGTCAACCTCGCCGCCTGCCTCGCCGAGGCGGGCGCCGGGACGCTGGTCGTCGACCTCGACCCGCAGGCGAACGCGACCTCCGGACTCGGCGAGCGCGCCGGGGACGCGTCGACGTACGACCTCCTGGACGGGGCTCCGCTCGAGGACGTCGTGCGCCCGACGCGCTTCGAGCGGCTCGAGCTCGTCCCCTCGCGCCCGGAGCTTGCCGGAGCGGCTGTGGAGCTTGCCCGCCGCGACGACGGCGAGGGCTTCCTGCTCGACGCGCTCGCTCCCGCCCGCGAGCGCTACGACTTCACGTTCGTCGACTGCCCCCCCTCGCTCGGCCCGTTGACCGTCAACGGCCTCGCCGCGTGCGACGGCGTGCTCGTCCCGGTGCAGTGCGAGTACTACGCGCTCGAGGGCTTGACCCAGCTTCTCCACTCGATCGAGCTCGTGCGCGCGCGGCTGAACCCGAGGCTGGCGGTCGCGGGGATGATCCTCACGATGGTGGACGGCCGCACGCGGCTGGCCGCCGACGTGGCGGCCGAGGTGCGGCGTCACTTCGGCGACCTCGTCTTCGCCGCCGCCGTCCCGCGCAGCGTGCGCTTGGCCGAGGCCCCGAGCCACGGCCTTCCGATCACCGAGTACGACCGTGGGTCGGCGGGCGCGGACGCCTACTACCGCGTCGCGGGCGAGCTTGTCGAGCGCCTGCGCGTCACGCACGTGGTGGCGGCGTGAGTACGCCCGCCCCGGGCCGCCGAGGCCTGGGCCGCGGGCTCGAGGTGCTCATGGGAGGCGCCCCGCCCGCCTCGGAGCTCGCCCACCTCCCGGTCGGGGCGCTCACGCCGAACGCACGGCAGCCGCGCAAGCGCCTCGACCACGAGACGATCGCGGAGCTGGCCGAGTCCGTGCGGGCCCAGGGCATCGTCCAGCCGGTGCTGGTCCGCCCGCTCCCGGACGGGCGCTACGAGCTGATCGCAGGCGAGCGGCGGTGGCGGGCGGCAAAGCACGCCGGGCTGGCGACGGTGCCGGCGGTCGTGCGGCCCGGCGACGACCGGGACTCGCTCCTCCTCGCGCTCGTCGAGAACGTGGCCCGCGAGGACCTCTCGCCCGTGGACGAGGCTCGCGGCTACGCGGTCCTCATGGACGAGTTCGGGCTCTCGCTCGGAGAGGTGGCCGAGCACGTCGGCCGCTCGAAGCCGTCCGTCTCCAACAGGCTGCGCCTGCTCGACCTCACCGATGACCTCCTCGGGCTGGTCGAGAGGGGGCTCCTCACCGAGGGTCACGCCCGCGCCGTGCTGGCGGTTCCCGACAGCGAGGGCCGGCGGAGGCTCGCGCGCCGCATCATCCGCGGCGGCCTCTCGGTGCGGGCCGCCGAGCGCGCG
>JBOHAD010000195.1:0-3486 GCA_050697555.1 Gaiellaceae bacterium
GAAGTACGCGGCGGCGGAGCGCGTGATCGTCTCGATCCGTCGGCGCCGGAGCGTGACGTCGAGGCCGGTGAGGTCGAAGACGCCCGCGATGCGGACGGCGTCGCCGAACGTCGAGCAGCCGACCTTCGCCTCCGCAAGGTAGTAGGCGTGGCGCGGCACCGTGCCGGTCCCGCGTGCGGTCACGCTGTAGCCCTTCGCCGCCTCCATCGGAAGCCGGACGCCGGCCGACTCGAGCAGGCGTCCCGACCACACGCCGGCCGCTACGACGACGGCGTCACCGTCGAGCTGCTCGACGTCATGCACCTCGACCCCCTCGCGCACCTCGGCGCCTCCTCGACGGAGCGCCTCGGCCAGCCCCTTTGTGAAGCCTTCAGGCCGAACGTAGCGCTCGGCCGGCGCGTGGACTCCGCCGACGACCGCGTCGCTCGTCGCGGGCTCGAGTGCTCGGACGGCGTCGCCGTCGAGCACGTGCACCTCGCCCCCGTACCCGGCCTCCTGGGCTTCGTGGAGCATGGTCGCGTACTCCGCGAGGCCCGGCTCCGTGAGGGCGGCGACGACCATCCCCGACGAGTGCATCTCGAACTCGACGCCCTCGGAGCGCAGCTCGTCGAAGAGCTCGAACGTGCGGCGCGAGAGCGCCACCGTGGCTTCGAGCCCGGTGCGATAGCGCTCCGGCGCGCACGCCCGCCAGAACTGCCACGACCAGCGCAGAAAGGCGGGCCCGAAGAGCGGGCGGATGAGCACGGGGCTTCCCGACCGGAGCATCCCGCGCAGCGCCGCGCCCATGACTCCGGGCGCCGGAAGCGGCGCGGAGAGCCCAGGGCAGATCCAGCCAGTGTTCCCGAGCGAGCACCCCGAGCCGACGCGGTCGCGCTCGTAGACAACGACGTCCGCGCCGCGTCGCGCGAGCGACCAAGCGCAGCAGAGGCCGACGGCGCCGCCGCCGACGACCGCGATCCTCAACTACTCGTCGCCGGGCTCGTCCGGGTCGGCTTCGCCCTTCGGCTCTTCGGGCGGGACCGTGACCTTCTCGGGCTCGGGCGCCGCGCCCTCGATGATCGAGATGTCGACCTCTTCCGCGTCCTTGCGGTCGATCATGATCGTCGAGCCCGGCTTGAGCGAGCGGCCGAGGACGAAGTCGGCGAGCGGATCCTCGATGAAGCGCTGGATCGCGCGGCGCAGCGGCCGGGCGCCCATCGCCGGGTCGTAGCCCTTGTCGACGAGGAGCTCCTTCGCCTCCTCGGTGAGCTCGATCGTCGCCTCGTGCTCGACCATCTGCTCCTTGAGCCGCTTCATCATCAGCTCGACGATCGTCTTGATCTCGTCCTTCGTCAGCTTGTGGAAGACGATCACCTCGTCGATGCGGTTCAGGAGCTCGGGGCGGAACACCTTCTTGAGCTCGCCCATGATCCGGTCCTTCATCTCCTCGTAGGAGAGGCCGGTGTCGTCGCCGACGGAGAAGCCGAACGACTGGTTCTTCGAGATCGTGGCGGCGCCGATGTTCGACGTCATGATCACGATCGTGTTGCGGAAGTCGACCTTGCGGCCCTGGGCGTCGGTCAGCTTCCCGTCCTCGAGGATCTGGAGGAGGATGTTGAAGACGTCCGGGTGGGCCTTCTCGACCTCGTCGAGGAGGACGACCGAGTACGGCTTGCGGCGCACGGACTCCGTGAGCTGGCCGCCCTCGTCGTAGCCGATGTAGCCGGGCGGGGAGCCGACGAGCCGGGACACGGAGTGCTTCTCCATGTACTCCGACATGTCGACCTGGATCATCGCGTCCTCGTCGCCGAAGAGGAACTCGGCGAGCGTGCGCGCGAGCTCGGTCTTACCCACGCCGGAGGGGCCGAGAAAGATGAACGAGCCGGTCGGGCGCTTCGGGTCCTTGATGCCTGCGCGCGCACGGCGAATGGACTTGGACACGGCGACGATCGCCTCGTGCTGGCCGATGACGCGCTTGTGCAGCTCGTCCTCCATGCGGACGAGCTTCTGGGACTCGGCCTCGGTGAGCTTGAAGACGGGGATGCCGGTCCACATGGAGACGATGTCGGCGATCTCCTCCTCGCCGATCTGCGGCTGCTCGACCTCCTCGGAGTTGCGCCACTTGTCCTCGAGCTCACGCTTCTTCTGCGTGAGCTTGCGCTCCTTGTCGCGCAGGTTCGCGGCCTTCTCGAACTCCTGCGACTCGATGGCGGACTCCTTCTCCTCGCGCACGCGCTCGATCTCCTCCTCGAGCTCGCGGTAGCGCGGGGGCGCCGTCATCGTCTTGATGCGCATGCGCGACGCGGCCTCGTCGACCAGGTCGATGGCCTTGTCGGGCAGATGCCGGTCCTGGATGTAGCGGTCGGCCAGCACCGCGGAGGCGCGGAGCGCGTCGTCCGTGATCGTGCAGCGGTGGTGCGCCTCGTAGCGGTCGCGGAGGCCGCGCAGGATCTGGACGGTGTCGTCGACGGAGGGCTCGTCCACCTTGATCTGCTGGAAGCGGCGCTCGAGAGCGGCGTCCCGCTCGAGGTACTTGCGGTACTCGTCGAGCGTCGTCGCGCCGATCGTCTGGAGCTCGCCGCGGGCGAGCGCCGGCTTGAGGATGGAGGCGGCGTCGATCGCGCCCTCGGCGGCGCCGGCGCCGACGAGGTTGTGGAGCTCGTCGATGAAGAGGATGATGTCGCCGCGCTGGGTGATCTCCTTCATCACCTTCTTCAGGCGCTCCTCGAACTCGCCCCGGTACTTCGATCCCGCCACGAGCGCGGCGAGGTCGAGCGTGTAGATCTGCTTGTTCTTCAGGAGCTCGGGGACCTGGTTCGAGGAGATGCGGGCGGCGAGGCCCTCGACGACGGCGGTCTTGCCGACGCCGGGCTCGCCGATCAGCACGGGGTTGTTCTTCGTGCGGCGCGAGAGGATCTGCATCACGCGCTCGATCTCGGTCTGCCGGCCGACGACGGGGTCGAGCTTGCCCTCGGCGGCCAGCTTCGTGAGGTTGCGGCCGAACTGGTCGAGGAGCTTGGAGCTCTTCGCCTTCTCGCCGGCGGCGCCGCCCCCGCCCTGCCGCTGGCGGCCCGGGCCGGAGAGCATGCGGATGATCTCGTTGCGGATCTTCTCGGCGTCGGCGTCGAAGTCGAGCAGGATGCGAGCCGCGACGCCTTCGTTCTCGCGCACGAGCCCGAGGAGGATGTGCTCGGTGCCGATGTAGTTGTGGCCGAGGGAGAGCGCCTCGCGCAGCGCGAGCTCGAGCACCTTCTTCGCGCGCGGCGTGAACGGGATCTGGCCGGTCGTGACCTCGTCGCCCTGGCCGACGATGCGGGCGACCTGGGCGCGCACTTCCTCCACCGTGATGTCCAGGCTCTCGAGCACGCGGGCGGCAAGCCCCTCCTCCTCGCGGAGGAGTCCGAGCAGGATGTGCTCGGTGCCGATGTAGTTGTGCTTGAGGGCGCGGGCCTCGTCCTGGGCGAGAACGACGACCTGTCTGGCTCTCTCGGTGAAGCGCTCGAACAA
>JBOHAD010000196.1:0-3394 GCA_050697555.1 Gaiellaceae bacterium
CATCGTCACCTGCGCCAGCGTCTGTTCCTGATCTTGCATGCTGACGCCAAGTCTAGCCGCGTGTGTACCGTCGGTCAATATTAACTGTTGGCCCCCGATGCGATCAGTATCTGTTACCTAAAGCAACAATGCCCTTGCTACCGCCCGTTCGAAGCCCACGACCGCTTGAGTGCCGTTTTTCGGCAGAAGCAGCACACAAGAAGACTCGCGCGCAGCCTCTTCAAGGCGACTCTTGGAAGAGTGAGAAGAAAAGCGCCTATCGTTCAGGCGCCCGCGGCGGGACCCCTCTCGGTCTACGCCGAAGCGATCGCCTCTCTATGAAAGGGCAGTGGCCAGCCCGAGACGTGAAGGAGCCTGGTCTCCGGCGGGCAGCGCGTAAGGAGCCGATTGCTAGTGATGCTCGGCAGGCTGATCACTGATCGGATGCGCACCGACTACCTGGATGGCCGCCTCTCCTTACACCCCATGCCTGACCGTGAAGAGTCGCCAGACTACCCTAGAGTCGTGGAATGAAGCGCCACCCCGCCCTGATCCCGCTCTCGCGCGACCATCACAATGGACTCGTGCAGGCGTTGCGGCTGCGCCGTGCTGCCGCGGCCGGAGATGCTTCTGCTCGGCTCGCGGCGACCAGGAAATTCGTGGAGTTCTTCAGGAACGAAGAGCGTGTCCACCTTCGGGATGAGGAAGAAGAGCTCTTCCCGCTTCTCCTCAGGCACGTCCGGTCGCAGCCTGCTCCCCTGCGCCAGGCACGCGTCCAACACATGCAGCTCGAGGGGTTTGCTCGCGAACTCGACATCGCCGTGACGGCCGGCATCGTCGATCGAGAGACGTTGGACGCGGCGGGAGAACTGCTTGACGAACACATCCGGCTTGAGGAGCGACAGCTCTTTCCGCTGATCGAAGAACTCGTGCCAGACGACGAGCTCCGGAGGCTCGGGCTCACTGACAGGGACGCGACCTGCGCCGTTCGGCGCCCGCCCCTCACGAGCTAGGAGAAGCCCCCGCGGCCAAGAGCACTGCACTGGGGCCCGAACATAATCGCCGAGCCGGTCGCGCACGCTCGCGCTGCCGCGCGGGCTCACTGAGGGCGGCGCGACGCTGATCGCGGGGCACGCCGCGTACGTTTTCCACGGTCTTCACCGCCGCATCCTGTACGACCTCGGGGACTTCCTGGACGACTACGCCATCGACCCGAAGCTGCGGAACGACCTCGGTCTCCTCTTCCTCGTCGAGCTCGCTGGAAACCGGCTGGACGCGATCCCGCTCAGGCTCGAGTTCGCGCACACGCGCCTTGCCGACGGCGCCGACGCCGCGTGGGTGCGGCGCCGGCTCCGCAAAGCCTGCGCGGCGTTCGGGGCGGAGGTGGCCGAAGAGGACGGCCGCCTCGTCGCTAGGTGGCCTTAGGCCTTCCCGCCTTCTTCCGCCCCTCGATCCTCGCTGCCCCGGCGGACGGGGTGAAGATGCTGGTATGGCCGTCGTCCCAGCGGATTCGGAAGCGTGGCGGCTCCTGCTCGAGCACCTCCTCGATCACGCCTCTACGCGCCGGCTGGGCAACCCGCTCCGACTCGACGACGATCAGGTCTCCCGCTTGTGCCGTCATTCCCTGCTCACCTCCCAACGCGAATCGAAGCCCGACTCTACTCTGCGATCATGCAGACGAGAGGAGATTTCGCGCTGGCAACGGAAGACTTGACCCGCGCGCTCGACGAGGCAAGAGCGCGCTATGACACGGTGAATGTCGACGGCGTAACGGCCACGGGCGAAGAGACCGCGCCGGCCAGAGCCTGAGGACGCCACGCTGGCCAGAGCCTGAGCACCGGAACGCGTGGGCACGCGCGACCACGAGCGGGCACGCGCGGGCACTGCGGTATCACGCCTGAGGTCGACAGCGACACCCTGAAGTCCCTGCAAACCGGGGCAAGAGCATGGCGCGCGGCCGATTCCTTCACTACTGATGAAGGGGTCCCGAAACGTACCCGTTTAGTACCCGAGCAGACACTCCGGCCGTTGCCAGAGTGGAAGAAAGCCCTGCAAAGATGCTAAAGCCGACGCCCGGACTCGAACCGGGGACCCCTTCATTACGAGTGATGGGCCGGAGTCGGCTAAAGACGGGTGTATGCGCGGGCGTCTGCTCTCGACGGCCCCTACCGAAGGGACGAACTCGACCTGGACGGACGTTGACCACCAACCGAAACCGACAGCACCCCGGCGGCCGCACGAACGTGTTCTCGTCGCGCGTGTGGTCGCGCTCTCCGGATCCTGAGCCTCAGGGCTCGAGGAAGACGGCCAGGGTGGCCGTGAACCCGTGCAGGAATGCCTTGCCGCCGACCGGGCCGATCTCGCCGCCGCAGAAGAAGCCGGCGACGGCCTGAGTCCCGAGCGCCTCGGCGACGGCGCGCGCGTCGTGGTCGGGCTGGGGGAACATGTTCGTCCCGCGGCCGTTGCAGGTGAAGAGCAGCGCCCCGGCCGGCCTCCCCCGGCTGGGGACGTCGGCGAGCGCCCGCCGGAGATCTGCATCCGCGGAGGCGGCGTCGCGGACGAAGAAGCGCACGGTCTGGCCGATCCGCACCGTCTCGCCGAGCGCGAGCGCGCCGGTCGCCTCGTCCGCCCCGAGGAGACCGCGCATGAGGAAGTCGCCCGTGTCGTACTGGGGACGGTTCTCGTCGATCACGAGCCCCGCGAGGAGCCCGCGGGCAGCGAGCGATCGCTCCTCGAAAGAGAGGGCGGCGATCTCCTCCCGCAGGCGCTCGAGCGCCGGCTGTCCGGCCAGCTGGTAGACGACGTTGCCCTCGCAGCGGGTGATCACGGCCTCGCGTCCCAGCGGCCGGCAGCCCTGCGAAACCACGGCGAGGATCGGCAGGCCCGAAACGACGGCGCCGACGGCGCCCTCGGAGTGCACCGCGTCGTCCCGGATGAGCGCCTGCGTGCCGGGCCGCCCCCCACCGGCGGCGATCCCGCCGACGAGCGGGATCTCCTCGCGCGCCTCGTTCAGCCTCCTCAGGAACGGCCCCGCCGGGAACGTGAACGGATCGACAAGCAAGGCGACCAGCCCCGGATCGTCGAGCTCGGGAAAGCCCGCCACAGCGATCCCGCCGTCCGCCTGCACGGCCGCGGCGTGAAAGCACTCGATCTCCGCGCCTGGCAGCGCACCCGCCCAGACGGCCACCGCGGGGCCCTCCTCAAGCTCGCGGTCACCCGCGACCACTCCCTCGGCGACGCAGCCGAGCAAGTGCCGGGGCGCGAGCTCCTCGCGTACGACCTCGGCGGCCGCCTCGGCCTCGAGCAGGTGCGTCGGGGAGAGGAAGACGAACGCGAGATCGATCTCCGCCCGGCCCAGGGCGCCGCCGCGGGCCTCGCGCGCCGCCTCCCTGGCGCCGTCCCGGGCCGACTCCGA
>JBOHAD010000197.1:0-3389 GCA_050697555.1 Gaiellaceae bacterium
TGCTGACGGGGACGGGCGGCCTTCTCGGGTACGTGTACGCCTCGGACCTCACGCCGGTGTACGAGGCGGAGGTCGCGCTCGTCGTCACGGCCCGGGGCGAACGCGTCGGCCAGCGGGCTGCCGGCTTCCTCGTCCCCACCTACGCGGAGCTCGTCAGGAGCGGCCCGGTCCTGGAGGCCACGATCGCGAAGCTCGGGCTCCCGCTCTCTCCAGCGGAGCTCGCGCCCGATGTTCGCGGCGAATCCGAGAGGGAGGCGGGGCTGCTCACGATCAGAGCCCGCAATCGGGACCCGTCGCTCGCGGTCGCGCTCGCGGACGCCCTCGCCGCGGAGCTTCGCCGCTTCGTCCGCGCCGAGGGGGCGAGGGGGCGGACCGCCGAGAGCGCCGCCGCGCCCGATGTCCGGCTTCGACTCCTCGAACGGGACTCCGAGCCGGCCCGCGTCCTGCCGCAGACCCGCTTGACCATGGAATTCGGCGCGCTCGCGGGGCTCTTCGGCGCGCTCGCCGTGGCGGTGCTCGTCGAATTAGGAGGTCGGCAAGTTCGGGACGAGCGCGACCTTGCCCGGGCCGGCTTCACCGTCCTGGGCTCGGTCGACGGAGGAGTGCTCGCGCGCAACGGGCTGGTCGGCCTCGAGCGCAGGGGCGCGCCGCCCACCGGCGACTCGTACGACCTCTTGGCGGCGCGAATCGCCGCCGGCGGAAACGGCGGTGCACCCAGAAGCCTGCTCGTGCTCGGAACTGAGCAGGGTGACGGAAGCGCCGCGGTGGCGCTCAACCTCGGGCTGGTGCTCGCGGACGCCGGCACTCGAGTCGCCGTCGCCGACCTCGGCCGGCGGAGCGAGATCGCCAGCCTCGCCGCGCGGAGCGGCTTGCACTCGCCGACCGGCAAGCGGATCGGCACCGTGCGCCAGGGCACCGTCACGCTCGACCGCTCCCGGCTCGGGCAGAGCCGGCTGCTCGTGCTCGCCCTGCCGAGATCGGCCGACGCGGGACGGACGAGTCGGAAGCAGGCCGAGGCGCTCGTCGGAGTCTTGCTCGCGGACGCCGACTTCCTGGTCGTCCACGCGGCCTCGCTCAGGCGCTCGCCCGACGCGCTCGCCTGGGCGCGCGCCGTCGACGCGACCGTCGTGGTGGCCCGGCGCGAGCGCACGAGTCCGGACAGCGTCGCTTCGGCGCTCGACAGCCTGGAGCAGGTCCGGACGAACGTGCTCGGCACGGTGTTCCACACGGGCTGAGAGCCGCGGGCGCCCGCCGGCTACTTGCCGATGATCAGACGGGCGAGGCGAAAGCGCATCAGCTCGGGGAAGGTCTCGGCGGCGCGAAGCGAGCTCCGGCCGAACCCGACGACGAACAGCGAGGCGACCACCGCCGCGACGAAACTGACGTAGACGGGAGGCGAGAAGGCGAGCTGCACGACGAAGAGGAGGCCGGCGGCGAGCACGATGGCGGCGTAGACGGCGAGGTCGCGGCGGCGGAAGAGCGTCACGCCGGTGCCGAGCAGGAGCCCCGCTTGCTTGAAGACGTTGTGCAGGAGGAGCGTCGTGCACGTCCCGATCGCCGCCCCGAGGGCTCCGTAGCGGGGGATGAGGAGGAAGTTGAGCCCCAGGTTCACGAGCGCGGCGGCGATGTTGATGGAGACGATGTAGCGGAGCCGTCCGAAGACCTTGAGCGTGAGCCCGTTGAAGCCGAGCGCGGCGTTGAAGTAGTACCCGAGCGCGAGCAGCGTCAGATACGTGGCCGACTCCGAGTAGCGCGAGCCGAAGAGCGTCACCGTCACGGGCTCTGCGAGCGAGAACGTGAGGGCGAAGGCCGGGAAGGAGAGGACGGCGATCCAGATCGCCGTCGTCCAGTAGAGCCGGTTGATCCCCTCCTTGTCGTCGCGCGCGAAGAGGCGGGCGGCGAGCGGCGTGAAGAGCAGCGTGAAGCTCGTCATGACGAGTAGGTTCAGGTGCGCGACCCCCAAGATGACGCGGAGGTCGCCCACCTCCTCGGCGCCGCGAAAGTGCCCGAGGAGGAGGACGTCAGACGTGTTCATCACCATGTAGACGAGGTCGGAGGTCAGGAGCGGGATCGTGAAGCCGAACACCTCCCGGGCGGGAATGTCCAGCTTGCGGAAGCCGAAGTGCTGGAGGAGCCCTTCGCCCTTCAGCATGCCGTACAGCATCACGGCGTAGATGCCGACCCCGACGGCGGCGGCCGCGACGTAGCCGCCCGCTAGGAAGAGGACGCTCTGATTCCCGAGCACCAGGAGCAGGACGACGGTGAAGCGCAGGCCCGGCGTCAGGACGTACTTGCGGAAAAAGATCGCCCGGGGCTTCGAGAAGACGGCGAACATGCCCATGAGCAGGCCGTCGAGCGACTGGATCGGAATCATGACGACGAGGATCAGGAGCAGCGAGATCGCCCGTTCGTCGTCGATCAACGATCCCGACAGCACGCCTTCCAGCCCGTAGACCAGGCCGACGGAGACGAGGCCGATGGAGGCCACCGTCCCGACGGCCAGGACCAAGGTGCCGAAGAGCTTGTTGTAGTTCCCCTGCTCGTCGTAGATGGGAACGAAGCGGGTGATCGAGCGGTCGAGCCCGAAGGTGGCGATGCTCCCGCCCAGGCTGACGAGCGAGACCGCGTAGGCGAAGGCGCCGTAGTCCGCTTTCGAGAGGTAGCGGACGACCAGGACCTGGATCGCGAAGTTGATCCCGAGCGAGACGAAGCGCCCCACGAGCAGGAGGCTCGAGCCGCGGATCTGCTTTCGCGCCGCAGCCTCGCCTGCGGCGACGGCGACCGCGTCAGACGAAGAACCGGCGGGTGCGTTCATTCCGGGCGCCCCTCACATGTCCTTGCACGGGATCGAGCCAGGCTTCGCGTCCCGGTGCGAAGCCGCCTCATCGTGGCACAGAATCGAGGCTTCGGAACGGCTCAGGAGCCGAAGGTCACGACGAGCTGCGGGTCGTTCGCGCCTTCCTTGCTGCTGTACCAGACGGCGTTGGCGTTGCCGTCCTTCAGCGCGAAGCTGTAGGTCCCGTCGCCGGCGACCACCGAGCCGAGATCGAAGTCGACCCACGTCCCGGCCGGCGCCGAGCCGCCGGCCGCGAGCAGCGAGCCGACGTCCGGCCTGGTCGCCCAGGTGATCGTCCCCTCGCTCCAACCCGTGTCGGTGACGCCGTAGATGCTCCCGGCCGCGGCGCTCCCGTCGACGACGAAGAGGCGAAGCGTAACGGACGTGACCGGCCCGCTCACGCCGGCCACCGAGAACTTCAGGTAGGAGTTCGTCTCGGCGAGGTCCTTGAACGCACGGATCGTCGCCTGTCCCCCGGTGTTCTCGCCCGGATGGTTCGAGCGGACGTAGGCGTCGTCGGTCGGCGTGAACGTCAGCGTCGAGCCGCCTCCGC
>JBOHAD010000198.1:0-3380 GCA_050697555.1 Gaiellaceae bacterium
CGACGCAGGGAGGCTTTGAGCCCCGAGAGGCGGATAAGAGGAGTCTCATCGAGGATTCATGGCCGTCTTATCGGGCCTGGGTAGATTCGCAACCACAACGCCCAGGAAGGAGAGAGGCAATGGAACGGTTCATCAAGCTCACCATGGTCGCCCTAGCGTCTGCCCTGGCCACGACGGGACTCCTGGTCACCACGGGAGCCGTGGCGACCTCATCGTCGGACCCCGCAGCCAACGAGATCGCGGTCACGCGCGAAGAGGACGACATCGACGCCGCGCTGGCGGGCGACGACGACGATGACGACGATCGGGACACGAACCGCCCCACGCCGGACCGCTCGCGCTCGCTCGACCGCTCGCGCGACAACACCGGCGACCGGGTCGGCGCCCTCGACCGCTCGAACTCGCTCGATTGGTCGCGGGACAACACGACGGGTCGCGACAACACCCGCCCCTCGCGTGACACGAGGTCCAAGGCACGTGCCCAGGCGCCCGCACCGGCTCCCGCCACCTTCACCAACGGCAATACCGGTGGCGGCGGTGGCGGCGGTGGCGGCGGTGGCGGCGGCGGTACCGATAGCGGTGGCGGCGGCGGCGGCGGCGGCGGCTCGGTCAGCGCCTCCGGTGGAGGCTCGACCTAAGTGACCACCGAACGGCCCGCTCCGCTCGACGCGAAGCTGGAGGGGCGCCCTGAGGGCGTCCCTCCTCCCGCTATGCGGGTGGACGAGCCGGAGCGGGCGCAGTGGGAGTTCGCCGAGGGGGACGAGATCGTCCCCGGCCGGACGGCGGTCAAGCTGCTCGGCAGCGGCGAGCGCTACGAGACGTATCTCGCCTGGGAGGAGCGGATGCTCTCCTTCATCGTGGTGAAGATCGTTCGCCCGGATCTCGTGGAGGACGACCATGCCCTGCGGGGCCTCGCGTCCGAGGTGCGCCTGCTCGAACGTCTGGCGCACCCGGTGCTCCTGCGCGGATTCGACGCCGTTCTGGACGGACTTCGTCCGCACGTCGTGCTCGAGCATCTGGAAGGCCCCCGCCTGTCGACGCTCATCAGGAAGTACGGGCCGCTCGAGCACGAGCAGCTGCTCCCGCTCGGGCTCCAGCTCTGCTCGGCGCTCCACTTCGTCGCGACGGAGGAAGTCGTGCACCTCGACGTCAAGCCGAGCAACATCATCATGGGCGCGCCCGCCAGGCTCATCGACCTCAGCATCGCCCTGACTTTCGAGGAGCTGGAGCACGTCCGCAGCCCGATCGGCACGGACGCGTACATGCCTCCCGAGCAGTGCGACCCGCGGGAGCGCGGCCCCATCACGTCGGCGGCGGACATCTGGGGGATGGGAGCAACGCTGTACCACGCCGCGGCTGGAAGTCGTCCGTTCTCCGAAGGTTCCCGCGAGGGGGCTGGGGAGGCCCGCTTCCCTCAGCTCACCGAGGAGCCCGCTCCTCTTCCCAAGTCCGTTCCCTCCGAGGTAGCAGGGCTCATACTGTCCTGTCTGAACCCCGACCCCGGCGCCCGCCCGGTGGCCGCCGAGGTGGCGGCCACGCTCGAGCCTCTGGTCGACACGCTCCCGCGGCGGCCGGTCCTGGCGAGATTCCGTGTCCGGCCTCTGAGGGAACGGCACCGCTCGAGCGGCCTCGAGCTGCCATGACGGCGCCTTCGCCCCCGTGAGAACCAGCCTTGCCGTGCTCGCGGCCGTTCTCGTGGGCGCGCTTTCCGCTGTCGGAGTCGCGCGGCTGGTCGAGCCTTCCAAGCCTAGGGTCGTCCCGCCGATCGAGCTCCGCGAGGATCGACCCCGGACCTCCGAGAGGCCCGGGGAGGACAGGCCGAGGGAGAGGCGCCCGCGCCGGGAGCGCGAGAGCCCGCCGGCGCCGGCACCGCCGCCGCGGCAAGAGGCCGATCCCGCTCCACCCCCGCCGCCTGTGCGGTCAGGTGACGACGACGATGACGACGACGACGACGATGATTCCGACGACGGTGTGTCCGACGATGCAGCCTCCGGCTAAGCCGCCCTCCCTGCGGGAGCGCTGGACGGCCGCGCTCGCACGCCGTGGCTTGCTGCCGTCGAGCCTGCGGGCGCGCATGCTGGCCTGGTACGTCGGGCTCCTCGCATTCGCCACCCTTGCCTCCATCTTCGTTGCCCGCGAGATCGTGCTCCAGCGCCTCGACGAGCGAATCAACGCCGAGCTCGTGCAGGAGGCGAACGAGCTCCGCCGCCTCGCAGGTGGAAGCGATCCCGAGACGGGCCAGCCGTTCCGCGGACGGGCGAGGCGGATCTTCGAGGTCTTCCTCGAGCGCAACATCCCCTCGCGGAACGAGGCGCTGCTGACCTACGTGAACGGAGAGCCGTATCTGCGCAGCCGCCGGGTCCTGCCGTACCAGCTCGATCGCGACCCGGAGCTCACGGACCGCTGGGCGAGCTTGCGCCGGTCCGAGCGTGGCCAGGTCGAAACGCCTGCCGGGCCCGTCGAGTACCTCGCCGTGCCGCTGGTCTCCGGAACGGACGTGGCCGGCGTCTTCGTCGTCGCCATCTTCCGCGACCGCGAAGCGGCCGCGTACGACGCGGTGGTGCTCGCGGCGGCAGGCGTCGGTCTCGCCGTCCTCCTCATCGGCTCACTGCTCGCGTGGCGCCTCGCCGAAGGTGTCCTGCGGCCTGTGAGAACCGTGACGAGCACGGCGCGGTCGATCTCGGAGAGCGACTTGAGCCGGCGGATCCCCGTCGGCGGGCGCGACGAGATCGCGCAGCTGACGACGACGTTCAACGAGATGCTCGACCGCCTCGAATCTGCGTTCGAGACGCAGAGGCACTTCGTCGACGACGCAGGCCACGAGCTCAAGACCCCGATCACGATCATCCGGGGACACCTCGAGCTCCTCGAAGACGACCCGGAGGAGCTCCGAGAGACGATCGCGCTCGTCATGGACGAGCTCGACCGCATGGGCCGAATCGTCAACGATCTCCTGCTCCTCGCCAAGTCGGAGGAGCCCGATTTTCTGGGCCTCGAGACTGTCGACGTCGAACCGCTCACGAACGAGCTCCAACTGAAGGCCGGTGCGCTCGGCTCGCGCGAGTGGCGCGTGGAGCGCCGCGGTCGCGGCATCATCGTCGCGGATCGCCAGCGGCTCACGCAGGCGATCGTCCAGCTCGCCCAGAACGCGGTCGACCACACCTCAGAGGGAGACCGGATCTCTCTCGGCTCGGCGGTGGAGAACGGCGAGGCTCGCTTCTGGGTCCGCGACGAAGGGCCGGGCATCCCTCTAGACGAGCAGGAGCGCATCTTCCAGCGGTTCGGCCGGGGGACGGGCGCCCGGCGGGCCGAGGGAGCCGGCCTCGGGCTTGCGATCGTGAAGGCGATCGCGGATGCTCATCACGGACGCGTCGAGCTCT
>JBOHAD010000199.1:0-3345 GCA_050697555.1 Gaiellaceae bacterium
CGCCACGACGAGCTCTCGATCGCGCGCGAGCGGTTCATCGGGGACGGGATGCAGGATCAGCTGGTCGTTCAGAACCTCGGCCGGCGGCGGGTCGAGTTCGACCTGACGCTCGAGCTCGGCGCCGACTTCGCGGACATCTTCGCCGTCAAGGCCTACGACTTCGCCCTCGGCGATCCCGAGCACGCGCCGCCGCTTCCCGGGCTCGTCCCGGCCGCGTACGAGGACGACGTCAACCAGTTCGTCCTCGCCGCCGACGGCGGTTTCGAGGGGTTGACCCAGGTCGTCTTCTCGGAGCGGGGCGAGGTGGCCGATTCGACAGTCCGCTTCCGGATCGCGCTCGAGCCGCGGGAGACCTGGCGGCTCCGCACCGACGTGCTTCCCGCCGCCGACGGGCTCCCCACCAATCCTGAGCGGGCCGAGCGGAAGTTCGGCGACGAGCGGGTGCGCGTCCGCGAGTCGCTGGAGGCGTGGCACCTGCGCGTGCCTCAGCTGCGCTCGTCCTGGGAGCAGCTCGGGCGCACGTTCCAGCGTTCAGTCTCCGACCTGGCCTCGCTGCGCATCAAGGAGGATCCCGTTCTCCTCGGCCAGCTCCCCGCCGCGGGGATGCCCTGGTTCATGACCGTCTTCGGACGGGACACGATCATCACGTCGCTCCAGACGCTCCTCTTCGGGCCCGAGCTCGCGCGTAACGCGCTCGCCGTCCTCGCCGAGCTCCAGGCCGAGTCGGAAGACCCGAGCGTCGATGCGGAACCAGGAAAGATCGTTCACGAGGTCCGCCACGGCAAGGGCGCGGACGCCTGGTTCCCGCGCTACTACGGCACCGTCGACGCGACGCCGCTCTACCTCGTCCTGCTCTCCGAGGTCTGGCGCTGGACGGACGACCTCCCGCTCATGCGGGAGCTGCGCGACCCGGCGCTCCGGGCGCTCGCCTGGATCGACGGGCACGGAGATCTGGACGGCGACGGCTTCGTCGAGTACCAGCGGCGCTCGGCCAGGGGGCTCGAGAACCAGTCATGGAAGGACTCGGGCGACTCGCAGCTCTTCGGCGACGGGGGCGAGGCGCGGCCGCCGATCGCGCCCTGCGAGGTGCAGGGCTACGTCTACGACGCCAAGCTCCGGGTCGCCGAGATCGCGCGCGAGGTCTGGCGCGAGCGGGAGCTCGCCGAACGGCTCGAGCGCGAGGCGACAGAGCTGCAGGAGCGCTTCGACCGCGCCTTCTGGTGCGAGGACCGCGGGGGCTACTACGCGCTCGCCCTCGACGGCGAGAAGCGCCGCGTGGACGCCCTCACGTCGAACATCGGCCACCTGCTCTGGAGCGGGATCGTCCCGCCCGGCCGCGTCGACGCCATCGCAGACCAGCTCATGGGGGACGAGCTCTGGTCGGGATGGGGCGTGCGCACGATGTCGGAAGGCGACGTCGGCTACAACCCGCTCTCGTACCACAACGGGAGCGTCTGGCCGCACGACAACTCGCTGATCGCCCTGGGCCTGGCGCGCTACGGTCGCTGGTCGGAGGCGCACCGGATCATCATGCGCATGTTCGAGTCTGCGGAGCACTTCGAGTACCAGCTGCCGGAGGTCTTCGCCGGGTTCTCGCGCGCGGAGACGCCGTTCCCGATTCCGTACCCGACGGCCGCACGCCCGCAGGCCTGGGCTGCCGGGACGCCGGTCCTCCTCGCCCAGGTGCTCCTCGGACTCCAGCCCGACCGGCGCCGGCAGGTGCTCGAAACGGTGGCGCCGCCGGAGGTCCCCTCGTGGGCCGGTACCCTCCGCCTCGCCGGCGTGCGCGCCTTCGACAAGACGTGGGACGTGCACCTCGAGAACGGGGAGGTGCGGGTGGAGGACGCGTGAGGATTGCGATCGTGAGCCCGGTCTGGTTTCCCGTGCCGCCGGTCGGCTACGGCGGGATCGAGTGGGTCGTCTCGCTGCTCGCGGACGGCCTCGCCGGCGCGGGGCATGACGTGACGCTCTTTGCCTCCGGCGACTCGTTCACGAAGGCGCAGCTCGCCTCGGTCTTCCAGGAAGCTCCTTCCGAACGGATCGGCACGACGGCCGCCGAGCTTCGGCACGCTCTCGCCTGCTACGAGCGGGCGGACGAGTTCGACATCGTCAACGACCATTCCGGGCCGCTCGCGGCCGCGGTCGGGGCCGCGGTCGGCACGCCCGTGGTGCACACGGTGCACGGGCCGCTGGTCGACGAGGCGGGGGCGCTCTACGAGTCGCTCGCCCGGGTCGCGCCGGACGTTGGCCTCGTTTCCGTCTCGTACAACCAGCGCAAGCCCCTCCCCGATCTTCCCTGGGTGGCGAACTGCCCGAACGCGCTCGACCTCGACTCGTACCCTGTGCACTCGAACCGCGGCGAGTACCTGCTCTTCCTCGGCCGGATGAGCCCGGACAAGGGGTGCCACCGAGCGGTGGAGGTGGCGAGGGAAGCGGGCGTCCTGCTCAAGATCGCCGGCAAGATGCGCGAGCCGCTCGAGCGCGAGTACTTCGAGGCGTTCGTCGCGCCGCACCTCGGCGACGGTGTCGAGTACCTCGGCGAGACGAGCCACGGAAAGAAGGTCGCGCTCCTCCAGAACGCCCGCGCGACCCTCTTCCCGATCGAGTGGGAAGAGCCGTTCGGGCTCGTGATGATCGAGTCGATGGCGTGCGGGACTCCCGTCATCGCCACCCGCTGGGGCGCCGTGTCCGAGGTGATCGAGCACGGGCGGAGCGGGCTCGTCGTCGACGACTACCGCGAGATGGTCTCGGTTCTCGCAGAATCCGACCGGCTCGAGCCGCTCGAGTGCCGGCGCTATGTCGAGGAGCGGTTCTCCGCCGAGCGGATGGTGGGCGACTACGAGACCGCCTACGCGACCATGCTGGAGCGGGCGCCCGCCGCGCTCGAGTCCTAGTCTTCTCCGCCGAAGAAGACGAGCGCGTAGTAGAGGAGTTGCGAGAGCGCCGCGAGCGCGCCGGCGACGTAGGTCAGCGCCGCCGCCGAGAGCACCTTCTGGACGCCCGCCGACTCGCCTGCGGTGACGAGCCCGAGCTCGCGCAGTTGCAGCCCGGCGCGCCGTGAGGCGTTGAACTCGACGGGGAGCGTCACCAGGTGGAAGGCGACCGCGGCCGCGTACAGGACGAGGGCGATCGCGACGAGGTTGAGGGCGTTCAGGAGGGCGCCGATGATCAGCAGCCAGATCCAGGCGCTGGAGGCGAAGGCGACGACCGGGAACATGGCCGAGCGGAGGCGGAGCGGGCCGTAGCCGTGCGCCTGCTGGAGGGCGTGGCCGCTCTCGTGGGCGGCGACGGCCGCGGCGCTCACCGTGGGCGGGACGAAGACCGGCTCCGACAGGTGCAGAGAGC
>JBOHAD010000200.1:0-3331 GCA_050697555.1 Gaiellaceae bacterium
TCGACGAGGTCTAACTCAGCCGTGCCGATTCCGGCACGGCTGAGGACCTTGCGCACGGCCGGGATCGGGCCGATGCCCATCACTCTCGGGTCCACGCCGGCGACGGCGCTGGCCACGAAGCGGCCAAGAGGCTCGACGCCGAGCTCGCGCGCCTTCTCCTCGCTCGCCACAACGAGGGCGGCGGCGCCGTCGTTGATCCCGCTCGAGTTGCCGGCCGTCACCGTGCCGCCCTCCCTGAAGGCCGGCGCCAGGGAGGCGAGCTTCTCGAGCGTGGTGTCCGGCCTGGGATGCTCGTCTGCCTTCACATCCCCGACAGGGACGATCTCCTCTCGGAAGCGGCCGCTTGCGGCCGCTTCGGAATGAAGGCGCTGACTCTCGAGCGCGAAGGCGTCCTGCTCCTCGCGCGCGATCTCCCAGCGCTCGGCCACGTTCTCGCCCGTCTCGCCCATGGACTCGAGAGGGAACATCTCCTCCATGCCCGAGTTCGGGAAGCGCCACCCGAGCGTCGTGTCCCAGACGACCTGGTTTCCGCGAGGGAACGCGTGTTCGGGCTTCGCCATGACGAGCGGCGCGCGGCTCATGGACTCGACGCCGCCGGCCACGAAGAGAGCCCCGTCCCCCGCGCGCACGGCGTGGCAGGCGGAGACGACCGCTGAGAGCCCCGAGGCGCAGAGGCGGTTGACGGTCACCCCGGCGACCTCCTGCGGGAGTCCCGCGAGCAGGGCGGCCATGCGAGCGACGTTGCGGTTGTCCTCCCCGGCCTGGTTGGCGCAGCCGAGGTAGACGTCCTCGATCTCTCCGGCCGGTATCCGCGCCCGCTCGACCGCCTCGCGGATGACGAGGGCGGCGAGGTCGTCCGGGCGCTCGCCCGCGAGCGCGCCACCGTAGCGCCCCACGGGCGTCCGCACCGCGGAGAGGATCACCGCCTCGGCCACGAGGCCAGTCTACTTTCGGCTCTGCACCCGTCCGTTCGGGCCACGTCCGGGGCCTGGCCCCGGTCACGTCCTCAGGGGACGAACTCGACGTGGACGGGGCGCTCGAAGGCCCCGATCGCCTCGCCACGGCGGAGAAGCTCGGAAACGGCCTGCTTGCCCTCTTCCCCGTAGTCCTCCGTGAGCTCGTTAACGTACATCCCGACGAACCGGCCGGCGAGCTCGACATCGAGCCCTCGACCGAAACCGAGGGCATACTCGAGCGCCTCCTCGCGCGAGTCGAGCCCGGCCCGGATCGACTCCCGCAGCACCTCCGAGAGCTCGTGCAACGTCTCGCCGCCGAGGTCGCGCCGCGCGACGTTGATGCCGAGCGGGAGAGGAAGACCCGTCTCGAGCAGCCACCATTCGCCCAGGTCGACCAACGAGCGCAGCCCGTGCTCGAGGTACGTGAGCTGGCCCTCGTGGATCAGCAGCCCGGCGTCCGCGCGGCCCGACTCGACCTCATTCATGATCCTGTCGAACGGCACCTCACGGAAGCGGAACTCTTCCCCGAGATAGAGGCGAAGCACGAGGAACGCCGTGGTCATTCGTCCGGGGACCGCGATCTCGGTCTCCCGCAGCTCGGCGCGCGAGAGCCCCTCACGCGCCACGACCACCGGCCCGTAGCCCGAGCCCATGCTCGCACCGTGCGGAAGGATGACGTAGCGCTCCTGCACGAACGGGTACGTGTGCAAGGAGATCGCCGTCACCTCGAGCCGTCCTTCGAGCGCCCACTCGTTGAGCGTCTGGATGTCGCGGAGCACGTGCTCGAACTCGAATCCGCGCGAGTCGACGCGCCCCGACGCGAGCCCCCAGAACATGAACGCATCGTCCGGGTCCGGGCTATGTCCGAGGTGGATGTCCAGAGCCGGGCGAGGCTAGCAAGCCGGGGACACGGCTGTTCCGGGACCGGCGCCGAGTACAATTTGAGACGTGTCTAAACCTGCGCTCACGGCCGCGATCCAGGACTACCTGAAGGAGATATACAAGCTCCAGTCCGAGGGCGAGCGCGCCACGACGACGGCCATAGCGCGGCGGATGGGCGTCGCCCCCTCCTCGGCCACCTCGATGCTGAAGAAGCTCGCAGTGCTCGGCCTGGCGGAGCATTCGCCCTACCGGGGCGTCCAGCTCTCCGAGCCGGGGACGAGCATCGCGCTCGAGGTGATCAGGCACCACCGCCTCCTCGAGGTCTACCTCGCCGAGACGCTCGGCCTCGGCATCGACGCCGTTCATGCCGAGGCGGACCGGCTCGAGCACGTGATCTCGGAGGAGCTCGAAGCGCGCATCGACGAGCAGCTCGGCTACCCGACACACGACCCGCACGGTGACCCCATCCCCAACGCCGGCCTCCAGATCGAGGCCCGGGAGCTCCGCTCGCTCGACGCGCTCGAGCCGGGTGAGGAGGCGACGGTCGAGCGCGTGCCGGACGGAGACGCCGCGCTTCTCCGCTACCTCGCGCGCCTGCGCCTGCTGCCCGGCCGGCGCGTGACGATGCGCCGCTCCGAGCCTTTCGACGGGCCGCTGACCGTGCTCGTCGAAGGGAGCGAGCACGCGATCTCGCGCGAGCTCGCGGGCCAAATCGGGATCGCCTGAGCTTCTCCGCGTCCGCGTTCGCGCATCCGTGACGGTTTCGGCGCAGCGGGCGCGCCACGCGTGCGGCTCCCGGCGATACGCTCGAAGCGGAGGGAGGACCGCGGTGGCCCCGGGCCCCGGGCTACGGCTTGTGTCCGAAGAACCAGCGTTCGAGCGGCTTCAGGAGCTCCTCGTCGCTGAACTCGCGCACGTCTTCGTTCAAGCCCTCTTCGGCCGACACCTCGAGGTCGTCGCGGAGCGCATTGTTCGCCGCGTCCAGCGCGTCTCCCATCTCGTAGCCCTCGAAGAGGTAGTCGTCCGGCCGGGGCTTCGGCGTCGGCCGGTTGTTCGGGTCGATCGCCCGCCCGACGCCCCAGAGGGCACCCGGGCGGCGCTCGATCCAGATGACAATCTCCTCGCGGCTCCCGTCCTCGCCGATCCCGTGCAGGACCCGCTCCGCGAATCGCATGCCCGAAGGCTCCACTGCCGTCCAAGGATACAATCCCGGCCGTGGGGTTCTTCTCCCGACTCTTCGGCAAGCGGGACGGCGAGCGCGCAGAGTCGCCGCGCGGCCTCTCCAAGGAGGAGGCGCTGGCAGCGTACATCGTCCGCGAGCACCGGCTGGGGCGCTCGCTAGAGGACATCCTCGACGACCCGTACCTGAAGAACCGCTCCACGGAGGAGCAGCGGCTGCGCCTGCTCGAGCGGCCCGAGGTCATCCGCGCGGTCGGCGAGGACACGGCCGCGATGGCGGCCGAGCGCGTCCGCGAGACCTAGAGCTGGACCCC
>JBOHAD010000201.1:0-3289 GCA_050697555.1 Gaiellaceae bacterium
AGCAGGTTGTAGAGCTGGTCGGTGCCGCCGAGCTCGACATCGGCTTCGACGGCGACGGAGTCGTACGCCTGCATGAACGGGTAGAGGAGCTCGGAGACCGAGATCGGCGTCCGCGCTTCGAATCGCTTCTGGAAGTCGTCCCGCTCGAGGAGCCGGGCGACCGTGATCGTTCGCGTGAGTCGGACGACCTCCGCGAAGTCGAGCTTCGAGAGCCACTCGCCGTTCCAACGCACCTCCGTCCGATCCGGGTCGATGATCTGCGAGGCCTGCTCGAAGTAGAGCTGCGCGTTCCGGTCGATCTCCTCCTCGGAGAGGACGGGCCGCTCCGCCGAGCGCCCGGAGGGATCGCCGATCCGGGTCGTGTAGTCGCCGATGATGAGAACGCCCGTGTGACCCGCCCGTTGGAAGGCGGCCATGCGCTGGAGCGGGATCGCGTGCCCGACGTGGATGTGGGGAGCGGTCACGTCGATGCCGAGCTTCACCCGCAGCGGCCGGCCCAGGGCGAGCTTGCGCTCGAGCCCTCCCTCCGGGAGGACGTCGACCGCGTTGCGCGTGAGCTCGGCCGGCGACGTCTTCACCATCGCCGGCCGATTCTACGGAGTCGCCGGCCCGCTACCCGGGCAGCGGGCCGAACGCGACGAGCGCGTAGCGATTGACCGCCAGGGCACGCTCGCGCCATGCGCGGGCGGCCGCTCCGTCCCCGAGGCAGGACTCGATCAGGCTCCGGTGGATCATGGCGCCCCAGTCCTTCGTCGCGAGGCGCAGGGCCCGCACCGAGTGCGCCCGGGCCTCGCGGCAGCGGCCGTTCTTGAAGAGCGCCCAGGCGAGGACGTGCTCCCCCTCGACGCTCGGGCGCAGGCGCCGACCCTCGCGCGCGCGCGCGAGCGCGTCCACGAGGTGCCGGTCGTGGTCGAGGTCGAAGAGCGCGGTCTCGAGCGCGTTCCGGCCGCCGTTCGCCGCGAACGCGTCCTCGAGCGCCTCGCCCCGCGCGTAGGCCCCCTCCGCGGCGGCCGGCCTTCCCAGGCCGGCGAGGGCGTCGCCGAGCCCGACCGCGTACTCGGAAAGCGGCTGCTCTTCGAGCGCCGCGCGATAGAGCCGTGCAGCTGCGCCGAGGCGACCCTGCCACTGGCGCACCGTGGCGAGCGCGCCGAGAGCGGGCGCGTAGCCGGGAAGACGTGCGAGGGCCTCGTCGTAGGTGCGCTCGGCCGCGCCGAGGCGTCCGGACTCCCGGTAGAGGTTGGCGAGCTGCGTGAGCGCCCAGGCGGTCGGTTCCGGCGTCGGCTCGGCGGCCCGGACGGCGAGGCGCATCGCCGCGATCGCCGCCCGCGTGCGCCCGAGCAGCTCCCGTGCGTACGAGATCCGGGCGTAGGCGGCCGCGTTCGGCTTCAGCGAGACCATGCGCTCGAAGGCGGCGAAGGCCTCGCGGTAGCGGCCAGTCTCGACGAGCGCGTCGCCGAGGATCCCGTAGGCCGCCGCGTTCCGCGGGCTCTCACGGAGCGCCCTCCGGGCGAGGGAGCCCGCCTCGTCGAAACGGTGCCGAGAAGCCGCAAGCGCGGCGAGGCCGGTGTAGGCGAGCGGGTCGCCGCCCGAGAGGCCGAGCGCGCGGCGGAGCGCATCCTCCGCCCGCGGGTAGAAGGTGGCGTCGCCGCTCTCACGGGCACGCTGCTGGTACGCGAGCCCGAGCAGCACGAGCGCCTCGCCGTCGCTCGGGTCGCGTTCGACGCGGGCCCGGAGCCGTTTGACGTACGCTGCCGTGTCGCCGGGCGCGAACCCGTCGAGGATCCGCGTCGCGGCCACCTCGGCGCCCGTGACGGAATCGGGCTTTGCCGGGTCACCTGCGAGGGCGCCGCCGAGGAGCACGATCCCCGCCGCGAGCGTGGCTGCGGCGAGGGCCAAGGGAAGTCGTCTCATCTCTCTCCTCCTCGTGGAGGACGGGGCCCGCCGGCCGCGACGGGCCCTCCTTCGTCCTCCTCCGCTACGGGCCGCCCTCCGCGCTGTGGTGGACGTGCTCGTAGCCCTGGTGGGGCTCCGGCAGGTACGGGAACGTGACGTGGAACGGGCGGTCGTTCTCGTCCACGCCGTCGCCGAGCTGGTTGTTCGGCGTCCGGTTCGCGTTGCCGCCGCACTGGCCGAGGCTCTCGATCAGCGGCGCGACCGCCGGGCCGTACCCGCACGTGAGGGCGCGGAGCTCGATGTCCGTGACGTCGTCCTCGAGCCGGCGCCCGTTCGGGAACCCGGCGAAGTCGCCTGCGAGAACTCCCAGGCGATTCCCCTGCCCAACGGGAGCCGTCGGCGGGATGCCGGTGTTCAGCCGGATGAGGTCGGCCTGGGTCGAGCCCGTGAAGTTGAGCCCCGGCACACCCGTGAGCAGGATGGCCGCGATGTCGCCGCGTCCGCTCTCCGGCGCGTCGTCCAGCACCGGGTAGAGCAGGTTGGCGAGCTTCGTGACCTCCGGGCTCAGGTACCGCTTGGCGAAGCGGGAGTCCTTCGACGGGTCGGAGGCGTTCCACTCGTCCTTTCGGGCGAGCGGGATCACGACCTCGTTGATCAGCGGGTTAGCCAGGCGCGAGACCTGCACCCATTTGCCGCGGTTCTTCACCCGGTCGCCGGAGCCGAGGATCCTGATCTTCTGCCGGCTCGCTGTGGCGTAGACGCCGATCACAGCCTTCCGCTCGTCGGCCTCGTGCAGCTTCTTGTCCCGCGTCAGGTGCGCGATGGGCACTTGCAGGACTATGGCGTGCGTGTTGTAGCCGCCGACTCCGTCGACGCCGTCCTCTGCGGGAAGCGGAAGCACGTGCGCCGGGTTGAACGGGCGCAGGCCGGCGAGGTCGAACACCGAGCCGAGATCGACGTAGAACGGGTCGTCGCTCTGTCCGGCGAAGACCTTGATGCCACCCGGGAGCTCGTTGACTGCGGCCGCCATCAGGGAGCCGTACGCCGGCGTCGAGCGGGGCCCGATGTTCACCGGCGGGGTCGGGAGCCGCCGCCCGAGCACCTTCTCCTTGCCCTTCTCGACGCGGGTCACGCTGTAGAGCTGCGGCCGGTTCCAGTCCGCATCCGAGAGCGTCTCGATCGGGCCGGTGTTGTAGAGGAACGTCTTCCCGTTGCGCGTCCGGGTGTCGAAGCGGAACCGGTACGAGGTGTCCGCCTTCCCGTCACCGTTGTTGTCCACCTTGATCTGGTAGAGCACGTCCTCCCCGAACTCGTGGAAGTTCGGCCCGCCGGCCGGCTCCTCGAGGGGGATGTAGTTGGCGACGATCGTCACCGTGTCGGGCCGATCCGGGCTGAC
>JBOHAD010000202.1:0-3271 GCA_050697555.1 Gaiellaceae bacterium
CGTCGAGGCCGTTGCGGTCGAGGATCTGCCGCGCGACCTGGGCGCCGCTCAGGCCGGAGGCGAGCTGCACGTTCGAGTACTTCGAGAACGTGCGCCGGAGCCAGGCCTGCACCGCGAGCCCGACGACGAGCGGCGGCACGAGGAAGAGGAGGTAGAGGCCCCAGTCACCCACTAGTGTCCCTTCAGGTAATGCTGCCCCGCTTCTGGGTCGCGAGTACCAAGCCAGAGTCCCCACTCGCCCGCAGGCAAGGCTACAAGCCTTGGTAAGGGCGAGGGAGGGCTCTGGCGCCGTGTAATCGCGGGCCAGAAGCAGGCGTGTATTGCCTGGAGGGCACTAGCTCGGATTGTAGGGGTGAGTCAGGCCGTTGGGGAGGCCGCGCCCACGGGCGCGAGCGCCGCCGCGAGGTCGGCGACGAGGTCGTCCGCGGACTCGATCCCGACGGAGAGGCGGACGAGGTTCTTCGGAGCGGCGAAGGGAGCGTCCGCCGTGGAGGCGTGCGTCATCCGCGCGGGGTGCTCGATGAGGCTCTCGACGCCGCCGAGGCTCTCGGCCAGGCGCCAGACCCTCGTGCGGGCGACGAGGGCGACCGCCTCCTCCTCGGAGCCGGCGAGGAAGGAGATCATGCCGCCGAAGTCGGTCATCTGGCGTGCGGCGATCTCGTGTCCGGGGTGGTCGGCCAGCCCGGGGTAGAGGACGCTCTCGACCGCCTCGTGCTCGCCCAGGAAGGCGGCGACGCGTCGGGCGTTCTCGCAGTGGCGCTCCATGCGGACGGCGAGCGTCTTGAGGCCGCGGAGGACGAGCCAGGAGTCGAAGGGCCCGGGGACGGCGCCGAGGGACTTCTGCAGGAAGCGGAGGCGCTCGGCGACGGTCGGGTCGCTCGTCGCAGCGAAGCCGCCGACGACGTCGGAGTGGCCGCCGAGATACTTCGTCGTCGAGTGAACGACGACGTCGGCGCCCAGCTCCAGCGGCCGCTGGAGGTACGGCGTGGCGAACGTGTTGTCGACGACGACGAGCGCGCCGGCGGCGTGCGCGGCCTCGGCGGCGGCGCGGATGTCGATCACGTTCAGAAGCGGGTTCGTGGGCGTCTCGAGCCAGACGATGCGCGTCTTCTCGTCGAGGTGCTCGGCGAGGCCGGCCGCGATCTCCTCCGCGGACAGGAAGGTGAACTCGTAGCCCTTCGGCTCGTAGACCTGCGTGAACATGCGGTAGACGCCGCCGTAGACGTCGTTCACGGACACGACGCGCTCGCCGGGGGAGACGAGGTGCATGATCGTCGTCGTCGCGCCCAGGCCGGAGGAGTACGCGAGCCCGTGGTCGGCGCTCTCGAGCGAGGCGAGGCAGGTCTCGAGCGCCGTCCGGGTCGGGTTGCCGGAGCGCGAGTAGTCGTAGCCCTTGTTGACGCCGACCCTCTCCTGGACGTACGTCGACGTCTGGTAGATCGGCGTCGTGAGGGCTCCCGCGGCCTCCTCCGGCTCCTGCCCCTCGTGGATCGCGCGCGTCTCGAAGTCCATCGGACCAGTCTACGCACGCCGAAGGGGCTCCCCTGCCGCCGGACTACGCGCCGCTGTCGGCGGAGCGATTGTGCGCGAGGTACTCGAGCAGATCGGCGCGCGTGAGGACGCCGACCGGCCGGCCGCTGCGCGCCACGATCACGGCCGGGTTGCCCGCCGAGAGGTCGGCGAAGACCGTGTCGACCGACTCGCCGATCTCGACCGCGGGAAGGGGAGGCTCCATCGCCGCGGCGACGTCCTCGGCGAGAGCGTCCTGGTTCCTGAAGACCCGCTCGAAGAGGCCGCGCTCGCGAATGGATCCGACCACGTCCGCGAGCGACGTTGCTCCGTCGTGGCGGACGACCGGGATCTGCGAGATGCCGTAGCGCTGCATGAGGTCGATCGCCTCCCCGATCTTCTGGTGCGACTCGACCGTGATCAGCTGCGGCACGTCCGGCTCCTCCTCGCGCTTGAAGGCGAGCACCTGCTCGATCGTCGGTGCCGGCACGCGCCGTTCGAGGAAGCCGTGCTCGAGCAGCCAGTTGTCGTCGTAGAACTTGGACAGGTAGCCGCGGCCCGAGTCCGGGATGAGCGTGACGATGGTCGCCTCCGGCCCGTAGCGCTCCGCGACCTGGAGCATCGCCCAGACCGCCGTCCCGCCGGAACCTCCGACGAGGAGGCCTTCCTCGCGCGCCAGCCGCCGCGCCGTGCGGAACGAGTTGCCGTCCGAGACGGTCACGTACTCGTCCACGACGGAGGGGTCGAACGTCTCCGGCCAGAAGTCCTCTCCGATCCCTTCGACCTGGTACGTGTGCACGTTGTCCGGCTGCGAGAAGATGGAGCCCTCGGGATCGGCCCCGACCACGAGGAGGTCGGGGTTGCGCTCCTTGAGGTACCGGGCAATGCCCGTGACCGTGCCGCCCGTCCCGACGGAGAGGACGATCGCGTCGATCTCTCCACCGGTCTGCTCCCAGAGCTCGGGCCCCGTGGTCTCGTAATGCGCCTGCGGGTTGGCCTGGTTCGAGTACTGATCGGGCTTGAACGCGCCGGGGATCTCCTCCGCGAGCCGGTTCGAGACCGAGTAGTAGCTCTCGGGCGACTCGGGCGGCACCGACGTGGGGCAGATGACGACCTCGGCGCCGTGGGCGCGCAGGAGCGCGCGCTTCTCTTCGGCGATCTTGTCCGGCATGACGAAGACGCAGCGGTAGCCCTTGAGCGCGGCCGCGATGGCGAGGCCGACGCCGGTGTTCCCGCTCGTCGGCTCCACGATCGTCCCGCCCGGCCGCAGCTTCCCTTCGCGCTCCGCGGCCTCGATCATGCGCAGGCCGATCCGGTCTTTCACGCTCCCGCCGGGGTTGAGGTACTCGAGCTTCGCGAGGAGAAGCGGGCTGAGGCCGCGGCCGAGGCGCTGGAGGCGCACGAGCGGCGTGCCTCCGACCAGGTCGAGCACGGTGGGGTACTCGGGCGCCACACAGGAAGCGTATTCGCCGGCGCTAGATCTCGACGCCGACGAGGCGGAAGAACCAGAGCGCGCTCGAGTACCAGACGGCGATCAGGGTGGCGAAGAGGAGCCCGCCGGCCGTCGGAAGGACCCACACGGGGAAACGGTGCAGGCGGACGATCAGCACTTTCGCGGCGAAGGCGCCGTAGACAGCGGAGCCCGCGAGCGAGTGGGCGAGGACACGGTCGTCGCCGCTCTGGAACCCGAGCTGGAAGATGCAGTGGTAGGCGACGGGCAGGGAGAGGACGAACGCGGCCCGGCCCGTCCACCGGTGCACCG
>JBOHAD010000203.1:0-3270 GCA_050697555.1 Gaiellaceae bacterium
ACGTCTCCCTCCGCAGCTTTCGCTCGTACGCCGAGCTCGACCTCGCCCTCGCGCCGGGGCTCGTGCTCGTGACAGGGCCGAACGGGGCGGGGAAGACGAACCTGCTCGAAGCGCTCCACGTGGGTAGCCAGGGGTTCTCGCCCAGGACGCGGGCGGAGCTGCGGCTCGTACGCTTCGGCGAGGCCGCGGCCCGCGTGCGGTTGACGGGATCGGACGGCGGCGCGCCGGTGGAGACGGACGTGACAATCGTTCCGCGCGAGGCCAAGCGGGTGCGTGTGAACGGCGCCGCGGTCGCGAGCGCGGAGGTGCTGCGGGCCCGTCTTGCGGCGCTCGTCTTCACGCCCGACCGTCTCGCGGTGGTCAAGGGCGGCCCGCTCGTCCGCCGGGCGTACGTCGACCGCATGCTGGGCCGAGTCTTTCCCGTTCAGGCCCAGCTTTCGTCTGAGTACGGCCGCGTTCTCGCCCAGCGGAACGAGGCTCTCCGGCGCGCGCGTGGAGGAACGTCGTCGCCTGAGGCGGTCGAGCCGTGGACTCGTCAGCTGGCGGAGCTCGGCGACGAGCTCGACCGCGCCCGGGCGCAGCTCGTCGGACTCCTCGCTCCCGGGTTTGAGGATCGTGCGGCTGCACTCGGCCTCGGCGGCGGGTCGCTTTCCTACGAGGAGCGCGGCCTGGCGCTCGAGGAGCTCACGGCGCGGCTTCCGCGCGACCTCGAGCGCGGGACGACGGGGGTCGGGCCCCACCTTCGAGATGTCGAGATCCGCACTGCCGAGCGCGATCTCCGCGGCTTCGGCTCGCAGGGGGAGCAGCGGATCGCCGTCCTCGCGCTCCTGCTCGCCGAGGCCGCGCTGCTCGCCGAGCGGCGGGGCAGCCCCCCGCTGCTCCTCCTGGACGACGTCTTCAGCGAGCTCGACGAGGGACGGCGGCGGAATCTGCTGGCGCGGCTCCCGGCCGGCGGCCAGACGCTGATCACGGCGACCGAGCGGGAGCACTTTCCGGCCGCCGCTGAGGCGCCGGCTCTTGTCGTGGCCGTACGCCGCGAGGGCGACGAAAGCGTCGCGCGGGCCGCCTAGTGATGGAGCCGCTCGGGGAGGACGTGCGCCGCGAGCTGGGCCGCTTCGGGCCGCAGGCGGGTCTCGGCGAGGTGGTGGCCGCCTGGCCGGACGCGGTCGGCCCGGGAATCGCGGCGAACGCCTGGCCCGCGCGGATCGCGCGCGATGGGACGCTCCACGTGGCGACGAGCTCGAGCGCCTGGGCTTTCGAGCTCACGCACCTCGAGGCAACGGTTCGGGCGAAGCTGGCCGAGCGGCTGGGGGGCGACGTTCCGCCCGCGCTCCGCTTCGCCACGGGCCCCCTTCCGGAACCCGGCCGCGAGTCAGTGGAAGCTTCGGAACCGATCGTGCCGAAACCCTCGCAGGCGGACGTCGCAGAGGGGGAGCGCATCGCCGGCGAGATCGGAGATTCTGCGCTCCGAGAGGCGGTTGCGAGGGCGGCGGCGGCCAGTTTCGCGGCGGCGGCGGGGCGGTCGTCCGACAGCCCCATCTGATAGACTGCGATGCAGGAGAAATCCCCTCGCGAGCAGGGATTTTTTAATGGCCAGGACAGGTTACGACGCTAAAGACATCACCGTTCTCGAGGGTCTCGAGCCCGTGCGCAAGCGACCGGGCATGTACATCGGCTCGACCGGCGCCCGGGGCCTCCACCACCTCGTCTACGAGGTGGTCGACAACTCGGTCGACGAGGCCCTGGCCGGCCGCAACGAGCGCATCGAGGTGCGCCTCCATCCGGACAACTCGGTGACGGTTCGCGACTGGGGCTCGGGCATTCCAGTCGACGTCATGAAGGAGCAGGGGCTCCCCGCGCTCACGGTCGTTCTCACGAAGCTGCACGCCGGCGGCAAGTTCGGCGGCGGTGGCTACAAGGTCTCCGGCGGGCTCCACGGCGTCGGCGTCTCGGTCGTCAACGCGCTCTCCGAATGGCTCGTGGCCGAGGTGCACCGGGACGGCAAGATCTACCGCCAGGAGTTCGCCCGCGGGGTTCCGACCACGGAGATGACCGTCACCGGGAACGCGGGGAAGGGCGATACCGGGACGACGATCAGCTTCCTGCCCGACGCCGACGTCTTCGAGGAGCTCGAGCTCTCGACCGAGACGCTCGTGCAGCGTTTGCGTGAGACGGCTTTCCTCACCCGTGGCCTTCACATCGTCCTCTGCGACGAGCGCGCGGGCGAGGAGAAGCACGAGTTCCACTACGAGGGCGGCATCCGCGACTTCGTCGCCTTCGTGAACGAGACGAAGGACGCCGTCCACAAGCGGGTCGTCTACTTCGAGGGGGAGAGCGACCAGGGCGACGTCGAGGTGGCGATGCAGTGGAACACCTCGTACGTCGAGTCCGTCTTCTCGTTCGCCAACAACATCAACACCCACGAGGGCGGCTCGCACCTCTCCGGATTCAAGGCGGCGCTCACGGGCACCCTCAACAGGTACGCACGCGACAAGGGGCTCCTGAAGGAGAAGGAGGAGAACCTCGAGGGCGAGGACGTGCGCGAAGGGCTCGCCGCCGTCCTCTCCGTCAAGCTGCGCGACCCGCAGTTCGAGGGGCAGACGAAGACGAAGCTCGGCAACCCGGGCATGAAGGGGCTTGTGGAGCAGATGGTCAACCAGCGGCTCGCGGAGTTCCTCGAGGAGAACCCGACCGACGCCAAGCAGATCATCCAGAAGGCGGTCTCGGCGGCCCGCGCGCGCCAGGCCGCGCGCAAGGCCCGCGACCTGACGCGGCGCAAGGGCGCCCTCGATGCGGGCTCGCTCCCGGGCAAGCTCGCGGACTGCCAGACCCGCAATCCGGAGGAGGCAGAGCTCTACCTCGTCGAGGGCAACTCCGCCGGCGGCTCGGCGGTCGACGCGCGCGACCGCAACTTCCAGGCGATCCTCCCGCTCCGCGGCAAGGTCATCAACTCGGAGAAGAACCGCATCAACAAGGTGCTCTCGAACGCGGAGATCCAGTCGATCATCACAGCGGTCGGCACGGGTATCGGCGACGAGTTCGACGTCTCGAAGCTCCGCTACCACCGCATCATCGTCATGACCGACGCAGACGTCGATGGTTCGCACATCCGCACGCTGATCCTCACCTTCCTCTACCGGAATATGGAGGAGCTCGTCGAGGGAGGGCACGTCTACATCGCGGTACCACCGCTCTACCGGGTGCGGGTGGGGAACCAGGAGCTGTACGTCGAGAAGGAGTCGCTGTTCGAAGACCTTCTGGTTCGCGAGC
>JBOHAD010000204.1:0-3263 GCA_050697555.1 Gaiellaceae bacterium
TCCGAGCGGAACAAGGCGCTCGGCATCCTCGGTGCCGTCGCCGGCTCGGGCGCCGCCATCGGCGTCCTCCTCGGCGGCGTCTTCACCCAGTACGTCGGCTGGGAGTGGATCTTCTTCGTCAACATCCCCATCGGCCTCGGTGCCCTCTTCCTCGTGCCTCGCTACGTGCGCGAGAGCCGGGCCGACGGGCTGGCGAAGCACTTCGACACGGCGGGCGCCGTCACCGTGACGGGAAGCCTCATGCTCCTCGTCTACGGGCTCACCCAGTCTACGAACGCCGGCTGGGCGTCCCTCCAGACGATCGGCGTCCTCGCCGGCTCGGCAGTCCTGATGGCTGCGTTCCTCGCGATCGAGCTCCGCTCTCGCTCCCCGCTCGTCCCGCTCGGCTTCTTCCGCCGGCGGACGCCCACGGGGGCGAACATCGTCGGGCTCGGCCTGGGCACGACGGTCTTCGGGATGTTCTTCCTGCTCTCGCTCTACATGCAGCAGGTGCTCGGCTTCTCCGCCATGGAGACGGGCGCGAGTTACCTCGCGATCGCGCTGACCGCGGTGGTCTCGTCGGGCATCTCCCAGGCGCTCGTGACGCGAGTCGGCGTCAAGCCCGTCCTCACCACCGGCATGCTGCTCCTGGCCGGCGGGCTCGCGTACTTCACGCAGATCTCGCCGCAGGGCAACTACGTCGGCGACCTCCTGCCCGGGTTCCTGCTCGTCGGCGTCGGGCTCGGCTTCTCCTTCGTGCCGGTCTCGATCGCGGCGCTCGCCGGCATCGGCGGCCGCGAGGCAGGGCTCGCGTCGGGGCTGATCAACACGACGCAGCAGGTCGGCGGCGCGCTCGGGCTCGCCGTCCTCGCGACGGTCTCGACCACCCGCACGGAGGATCTGCTCGCCGGCGGCTCGGAGCCGGCCGCCGCCCTCACGGACGGCTTCGTCGCCGCCTTCTGGATCGGCGTCGGATTCGCGATCCTCTCCCTCGCCGCGACGCTCCTGGCGCTCCGCAAGCGCGACCTCGAGCTTCCGGTCGAGGTCGTTCCCGCCGCCGCGTAGGCAATGGCGAAGGGCCGCCCCGAAAGGGCGGCCCTTCGCGTTCCCCTCGGGCCGGCTACGTCGGCTTGTTCGTCATCGCCCAGGTCGCGACGAGGTAGGCGACCAGGAGCAGCACGGCCGCCACCCCGACGATGCGAGCGAGCGTCGAGCCGCCCGTGGCTTCCGGCCGGGCGCGCCGCAGGCCGACGATGCTGAGGATGATCGAGATCAGGAGGATCAGGGCGCCCACGTCGGCGGTGATGTAGCCGATGCCGAGCCACGCCAGGTCGGGGTCGGAGTCGCCGAACTCCTCGGAGGCCGTCCACTCGGCTCCGATCCGCATCACCACGTAGGCGGGCAGGGCGCCCGCGAGGATCGACCAGAACCCGAAGCGCGTGAGCGCAACCGCCTCGCCCTCGCCCGATCGCCGCCACGCGAGGAGGAGCGCCAGCGAGGCGATGAACAGCACTCCCACGAGCACCATCGCTCCGAAGACGTGGATCAGAAGCGGGAGGTTGACCTCGTCGGGGCGAATCGCTGCGAGCGGCACGTCAGGCTCCAGGCTTGTAGATCATCAGGACGAGGACGGCGAGGACCGCGACGGTGCTGATCACGGACAGCACGTTTCCCCGCTTCCACAGGCGGGAGGCGTCCACGGGGTCGCCGGCCGTTCCCGCCGCGGTGTACTCCCTCCCTCCCCGCTCGCCGGTGATCGTGCCGACGAGCCAGAGGACGAGCGAGGCGACGATCCAGCCGTCCCAGGGCTGATACTCGTCGAGGTAGATCGCAAGCCAGACGCCGAACACGAGCGTCCCCAGCGTGCCGACTATGACGACGGCCGTCGTCGGCCGGAGGAGCACGGCCGCCGTCGCAGGAGAGAGCAACGGGCGGGCGGGCCGGGTCGCGAGCACGATCGCCCAGAGGGCCGCCGTCGCCCCCAACAGGGCGAAGGCCGACAGGACGTGGACGAGCAGCAGGAAGTCGTGCAAGTCGCGCGTAGCCTAGGACACTAGGCGGATGCCGGGTCTCAGAGCTCGCGGTAGCGCGCCTGCACGAGGCAGAAGAGCCCGTACGCGAGAAGTCCGGCGGCGGCCAGGCCGAGGAGGGCCGGGCCGAACGGCTGCTGCGCGACCGTTGCGAGCGCCCCGTCGAGCCCGACGGCCTCCTGGGGGTCGTACTCGAGCGCCGCCTTCACGAGAAACACGCCCATGAGGCCGAAGACGACCAGGCGCGCGAGGTGTCCGAGGATGCCGATGCCCTCGACCCAGCGCTCCTCGGTTGCGCTCATGCCGCGGAGGTCGTCGCAGAACTTACGCGTGACCCCGCGATAGCCGTTGTAGAGGGCTGCGACGATGAGTCCGGCGCCCGCGGCCGCCACGAGCCACACGCCGGCTGGAAGCTCGAGGAGCGTCGCGGCCGTCTCGTCCTCGTCCCCCGAGCCGCCCGCTCCCGCGCCGAGGAGGATCGAGAAGGCGACGAAGCAGAGGCCCGCGTAGAGGACGCCCTTCCCGAGCGAGACCAGGCGCTTGCCGAGCGCCTTCGCGCCGCTCTCGCCCTTCGGACCGAGCACAGCCTCGACGAGCCGCCAGAGCGCGTAGCCGACAAGGCCGGCGGCGAGGATCCCCAGGAGGATCCCGCCGTAGGGCTGCCCGGCGACGGCCTGGAGAGCGCCTTCCTTGTCCTCCAGCTCGCCGCTCCCGAGAGCGACCTGGAGCGCGATCAAGGCGACGATCCCGTAGAGCACGCCCTTGGCCGCGAAGCCAAAGCGCCCCAGACGCTCCGTCCAGGGGCCGCGCGCCCGTCGCTTCGCCTCGAAGGTCGCCGTGCTCACGAAGGTGCAACGAGGGACGCGCGAGCGCGGTTACGCACCCTCGGGCGCGCGCAGCTCGAGCGAGCGCACGCCCGTGAGCTCGAGCCAGATGCGCCCGCCGCCGCGCACGACGCGCATGAGCACCGACCCGCAGCCGGAACACCTCAGCACCACGCCGGGCGCGTGCGCGTAGACGGCGAGGGAGCCCACCTCCCCGCTCGCGCCGCACACGCGGCACGTGGTCCGTGCGGTCGTCAGCTCGAGCGCGAAGATCTCGCCGAGCAGCCCGGCCGCCGCGTTGCCGTCCAGCCTCAGATCCGCGTCTTCCATCCTCAACCTCCCGTCGGGCCGAACCGCTCCGTACGAACGCGGCTCGGGTCGAAGCCGAGCGCGACGAGCCCACTCGCCACGGTCTCGACGAACCTGGTGG
>JBOHAD010000205.1:0-3214 GCA_050697555.1 Gaiellaceae bacterium
CCTGGTTCGACCGGTGGGGCGACGCGGCCGTGCTCGTCTCGCGCGTGCTTCCGGTCATCCGCTCCTTCATCTCCATCCCGGCCGGGATCGCCGAGATGCCGCTCGTCCGCTACACCGTCCTCACCTTCCTCGGGACGATTCCCTGGTGCTTCGGCCTCGCGGGCATCGGGCTCGCCTTCGGCGCCAGCTGGGAGCGCTTCCACGAGGCCTGGCATTTCGCGGACTACGCCATCATCGCGCTCGTGGCGGCGGGGATCCTGTACCTCCTCGTGCGTGCGCGGCAGCGGCGTTCGCGCCGCCGGGCGCTCGAGCGCTCGGTCTGAGGGCAACTACCGTCCCCGGTAGACTCGACCGGCGTGACGATCCCCCACGTCGACGTGAAGGCGCAGTACGCGCCGCTCCTGGGTGAGGTCCAGGAGCGCCTCGCCGCCGTGCTCGAATCGGGCCGGTTCATCCTGGGCCCCGAGGTGCAGGCGTTCGAGCACGAGGCGGCTACCTACCTCGGCGTACGCCACGCGGTCGGCGTCGCCAACGGCACCGACGCCCTCGTGCTCGTCCTGGATGCGCTCGGCGTCGGCCCAGGCGACGAGGTCGTCTGCCCCCCCTTCACCTTCTACGCGACGGCCGAGGCCGTCGCCGGGCGTGGGGCGACGCCCGTCTTCTGCGACATCGACCCGGTCACCCTCAACCTCGACCCGGCGGACGCGGCCGCCCGGCTGAGCGAGCGAACGAAGGCGATCCTCGCAGTCCACCTGTTCGGGCGTCCCGCCCCGCTCGGCGACCTTCCTACGGCGGTGCCCGTGATCGAAGACGCCGCGCAGGCTTTCGGGGCAGCGCTCGGGGCCGACCGGGTCGGATCGCTCGGCGCCGCCTCGACCTTCAGCTTCTTCCCCACGAAGAACCTCTTCGGCCTCGGTGACGGCGGCCTGGTGGCGACGCAGGAGCCGGAGCTGGCCGACCGGATCCGTCTCCTCCGCGGGCACGGCTCCCGTGACAAGGAGGTGTTCGAGGCGGTCGGCTACAACTCCCGGCTCGACGAGCTCCAGGCCGCCGCTCTCCGTGTCTTCCTGCCGCACGTCGAGGGGTGGAACGCCGCCCGCCGCGAGGCCGCCGCGCGCTACGCCGAGCTCGGGCTCGGCGAGCTCTGCGAGCTCCCGGACGACGAGCCGGGCCACGTCTACCACATGTACGTCGTCCGCTCGCCCGAGCGCGACCGGATCGCCGAGACGCTCCAGGATGCCGGCATCGGGCACGCGACGTACTACAGGACGCCGCTCCACCTGCAGCCGGTCTTCGCCGCCCTCGGCTACGAGGAGGGGGATCTTCCCGAGTCGGAGCGGGCGGGTCGCGAGACGATCGCGCTGCCGCTGTGGGCGGGGATCACCGCCGGGCAACAGGAGCGCGTCGTCGAGGCCGTACGCTCCGCGGTGTCCGTCGGAAGCGCCACGTGAGGTCTCTGAACCGGCACCGGATCTGGCAGATCGCGGTGGACGCGGCGCTGATCGGAGCAGCCTGGTACCTCGCGTTCGCTCTTCGCTTCGACTACGGGATCCCGCTCCGGTACGAGCGTCTGCTCGTCGAGACGATCGTGGTCGTGATCGCGGTCAAGATCGGCGTGTTCATCCTCTTCAGGCTCTACGACCACTGGTGGCGATACCTCTCCATTCGGGACATGTGGGCTGTCGCCCGCGCCGTCACCGTGGCGTCCCTTCTCGCCGAGGTCGTCGTCTACCTGCTCGACCCCGTCGACGGCTTACGCGTTCCCCGCTCGATCGTCGTCTTCGACTGGCTGATCCTGCTGGCGCTCGTCATGGGAGCCCGCCTGCTCGCCCGCACGGTCATCGAGCGACCGGGCCGGCGCGGGATCGTGGCGCGGGGGAAGGAGGCGCTCATCGTCGGCGCGGGCGACGCCGGCCAGCTCATCATCAAGGAGATGCGCAAGAGCCCGAATCTCGGCTACACGCCGATGGGGCTCGTCGACGACGACCCGCGCAAGCGGAACATGCGCCTCCACGGAGTCCGCGTGCTCGGGACGAGCGGCGATCTTCCGCACCTCCTCGGCGACAACAAGCCGGATGAGGTGATCATCGCCATCCCGTCCGCGGGCGGCGAGGCGCGTCAGCGGATCGTGAACGTCTGTCGCGACGCCGGCGTGGCGGTCAAGACCCTCCCGGCGGTGCACGAGCTCATCACGGGCGACCTCAACCTCTCGCGACAGCTCCGCGAGGTGCAGGTGGAGGACGTGCTCGGGCGGGAGGCGGTCGAGCTCGACCTTCCCGCAATCGCCTCCTATCTGACCGGCTCCACCGTCCTGGTCACGGGCGCCGGGGGATCGATCGGAGCGGAGCTTTGCCGGCAGATCGCCGCCCTCGGCGCCGACCACATCGTGCTCGTCGACCACTCCGAGAACGCTCTCGCCGACATCGAGCGGGAGCTGGCACACGAGCGGCACTTCGACGCCACGGTCGCCGCGCTCGCCGACGTGAGGAACCGCGCCAAGATGCGCGAGCTCTTCGAGCGGCACCAGCCTTCGGTCGTCTTTCACGCCGCTGCGTACAAGCACGTCCCGCTCATGGAGGGGAACGCGCTCGAGTCCGTGCGAAACAACGTCCTCGGGACGCGCGTGCTCGCCGAGGTCGCCTCCGAGTTCGGCGCCGAGCGGTTCGTGCTCGTCTCGACCGACAAGGCCGTGCGGCCCCAGAACGTCCTCGGCCGGACGAAGGCCGTCTGCGAGTGGATCGTGGAGGCGGCCGGCGCACGGGAGGCGAACGGCACGCGCTTCATCTCCGTCCGGTTCGGCAACGTGCTCGGATCCTCGGGGAGCGTCATCCCACTCTTCCGCCGCCAGATCGCGCGCGGCGGGCCCGTGACCGTGACCCACCCCGACATGGAGCGGTACTTCATGACGATCCCCGAGTCGGTGCAGCTCATCATCCAGGCGGGCGCTCTCGGTGAGAGCAGCGACATCTTCGTTCTCGACATGGGGCCGCCGGTGAAGGTCGTGGAACTCGCCCGCAACATGGTTCGGCTCTCGGGCAAGGAGCCGGAGCGCGATATTCCGATCGAGTTCATCGGCGTCCGCCCGGGCGAGAAGCTCCGCGAGGAGCTCTGGGGCGAGGGGGAGGAGGCCGTTCCGACCTCGCACGCGAAGATCCTTCGCTGCGCCTCCCGGCCGGTCGACCCGGCCTGGCTCGAGGACGAGCTCGCCGAGCTC
>JBOHAD010000206.1:0-3197 GCA_050697555.1 Gaiellaceae bacterium
GCGGAGAGCCGACGGGCCGCGCACGCCTGGGGCGCCCTCGCCGCGCTCGCGCTCGTCTCCGTGCCGCTCTCGGGCCAGGTGCACCTCGCGCTCGGCGCGATCCCGTTCGCGCTCGCCTACGCGCTCGTCCGCTTCGGGCGCATACCACTCGCCTGGGCGGCCGGCGGCGCCGCCGCGGCCGTCGGCATCGGCCTCGTGATCCGCTACACGCTCATCGCCGGCTCCGCCGAGGAGGGCGGCCGCTCTCTCCAGGAAGTCGGCGAGTTCTCGGCCGAGTGGAGCGATCTCCTGAGCCGTTGGCAGCTGGGCGGGCTCGAGGACTTCGTCTACCTCGGCTGGCTGACACCCGTCCTCGCGGTGGTGGGCGCCGTGATCCTCTGGCGGGCCGGGCACCGAGGGCTCGCCTCGCTGCTCGGGCTTGCGGCGGTCCTTCCGCCCTTGCTCGCTCTCGGTACGAACCTGCCGTTCTACTCGTGGCTCTGGCAGGCCTTGCCGCCGCTTCGCTACCCCCGGGTCCCGGGCCGCATCCTCCCCATCGCCGACCTGGCGCTCGCGGGGCTCGCGGGGATCGCGGTCGCGCGCGCGGTGTGGCTGGCAGGACGTCGGGCTGCGGCCGCAGCGGCGGCCCTCGCCGTCCTCGTCGCCGCCGATCTCCTGGTTCTGCCCTTCGCTGCGACGCCTGCGGATCCGGGCAACGACGCGTACGCGGCCCTTCGAGCGGAGCCGCGCGGCCGCCTGCTCGAGCTCCCGCTCGTCGAGCCCGGCATCCATTACGGAAGCGTCCACGACTACTACGCCCTCCAGGCTCCGCGCGAGCGCCTGAGCGGCTATTCCACGCTTGTCGCGCAGCCGGCGTTCGACTTCTACTTCGTCCACAACCGCCTCTCCTGCGGCGTCTGGCTCCCGGGCGACGAGGACGCGCTCCTCGCAGCCGGCGTCGAGTCCGTCGCCTTCCACCGCGGGCTCTACGCCGCCGCGGAGATCCCCGGCGCCTGGTTCGGCTGGCGGGGCCTGCTCGAGCACGACTTCGCGCCCCACACGACCGGCGGCGCGATCACGCTCTTCACACGAGGCGATCCCGGAGGATCTACGCCGACCTTCCAAGAGCCTTCGCGTGCGCAGCCAGTCCTCTGCCAGGGCTGGCGCGAGCGGACGATGGAGGAACGCCAGGGGCCGCTCTGGGTCTTCGGCGCCGGCAGGCTCGAGCTCCGGGTGAGCACGCCGGCACGGCTCGAGGCCGGACTCTGGGTCGACGGCGAGCGGTTGCCGGACGTGATCGTCTCGGACGAGGCGACCCTGCGGACGGAGCTCGAGGGCGAGCGCTGGCACGCGGTCGTCGTCGAGGTCCCCGAGCTCCTGCCCGCGGATCCGCCGCGTGGCCTGCGGCTCGAGAGCATCACGCTGGGCCGCTGATGTTGGGCGACAATCTCCGCCGCGCACAATGAGCACCGTCGCTGTCATCGGGCTGGGTGGGATGGGAGGTCGAATCGCGCGCCGGTTCCTCGCTGCCGGCCACGACGTCGTCCTCTGGAATCGAACGTCCGGGAGAATGGCTCAGCTCGCCGAGCTCGGAGCCGTGCCCGTCGCGAGCCCGGCGGAGGCAGCGAGCCGAGCCGAGGCCGTCGTGACCATGGTCTCGGACCCGGCCGCGCTGCGTGCGGTGACCGAGGGGAGCTCGGGCGTCGCCGCGGGGGTCGGGGAATCGGCGACCCTCATCGAGATGTCGACGGTCGGGCCCGTCGCGGTGTCGAGGCTTGCGTCGGTGCTGCCGCCGGGGACCGGGCTCCTCGACGCACCCGTGCTCGGCAGCCTCGCGGAAGCCGAGTCCGGCTCGCTCAGTATCTTCGTCGGCGGGCCGGCCTCCCTCGTGGAGCGGTGGGCGCCGCTCCTGTCCGTGCTCGGCTCTCCTCTCCACGTCGGTGCGCTCGGCGCCGGTGCTGCGGCGAAGCTGGTCGCCAACACCACGTTGTTCGGAGCGCTCGGCGTTCTCGGTGAGGCCCTGGCGCTCGCCGAGGGGCTGGGCCTGTCCCGGGACGCTGCCTACGAGGTGCTCGCCGCGACGCCTCTGGCGGGCCAGGCCGAACGACGACGCGCCGAGATCGAGACGGGCGAGTATCCGACCCGGTTCTCGCTCTCCCTCGCGCGGAAGGACGCCGATCTGATCGCGGAGGCAGCCGCTGCGGCCGGAGTGGACCTCCGGCTCACGGCGGCGGCGCGGACGTGGCTCGCCGAGGCGGAGGACGCCGGCTGGGGCGACCGGGACTACTCGGCGGTCCTCGCCCGGATCCTCAGGTTCCCCTGACCCAGACCCAGTTGCATCAGGAAGTTCTGATACAAATCTCCGGGTGAGCAGCGCAGCGCCGTCTGCCCCGTTTCGGCTTCCCCGGTCGCCTGCGCCGACCGACCTGATGGCGAAGTACTTCCGGGGGCTCGGGGATCCCATCCGGTTGCAGATCCTCGAGCTCTTGCGCGCCGACGGCGAGCTGACCGTCGGTGAGCTCGTCAGCCGGCTCCGGCTGCCTCAGCCGAAGGTGTCGAATCATCTCGCCTGCCTGCGCTGGTGCGGCTTCGTCGAAGCGCGGCGCGACGGCAGGGTCGTCCACAACCGAATCGCCGACCCTCGCGTGGCAGCGATGCTCGACCTGTCGGCGGGGCTCCTGGCGGACAACGCCGAGCACGTCGCCGCGTGCCGCCGGATCGGAGAACGCGGTGACTGCTGAGGACACTCGGCGGCCGCGAGTCGAGATCCTCTACTTCGAGGGGTGCCCGAACCACGACCGGACGCGAGCGCTCGTCGAGCGCGTCGCCGCCGAGCTCGGAGTCGAGCCCGAGGTCGAGCTGATCGAGGTCCGTGACACCAGCGCCGCACAGCAGCTGTGCTTTCTTGGCTCTCCCACGGTGCGCGTGAACGGTCGCGACGTCGAGCCGGGCGGGAACGAGCGTCGCGACTTCGCCTTCTCGTGTCGTGTCTACCGGAGGGAGCGCGGCTTCGCCGGCCAGCCGGACGAAGCCTGGATTCGAGCCGCGCTCGGGAGGCCGCGCGAATGACCCGGTCGGCGACGGACGCCACCCCTGTGAGTCGCCTAAGTCAAGGTCCGAGGTTCGATGTGGCGGTCGCGGCCGCGACGGCGGGCGGGGTCGTAGGGCGTGTTCGTGTGCCAGCAGGCCCAGATGACGCGGAGCCAGGCGCGGGCGAG
>JBOHAD010000207.1:0-3119 GCA_050697555.1 Gaiellaceae bacterium
GCACCACACTTCCCGATCAACCATCTAGAGGCCGAACGGGTTGAAGGGCTTCGGGCTCGTGGAGACGAGGACGGCCTTCGTCTCCAGGTAGAGGTCGAGCGTCTCGATGCCGAGCTCGCGCCCGAAGCCCGACTGCTTGTAGCCGCCGAAGGGGATCCCCGGGAACGCCGTGTAGGGCGTGTTGACCCCGATCATCCCCGCCTTGATCCGCCGGGCGAGGCGGTGGCCGCGCGCCGGGTCGCCGGTCCAAACGGTGGCGAAGAGCCCGTAGCGGACGTCGTTGGCGATCGCGACGGCCTCCTTCTCGTCCTCGAACGGCGTGACCGTGACGACCGGGCCGAAGATCTCCTCCTGCGCGACCGTCATGCGGCTCTCGACGCCGGCGAGCACGGTCGGCGGGTAGAAGCAGCCGTCACCGTCGTTCGGCTCGCCGCCCGTCACGACCTCGGCGCCCTCTTCGAGACCGCGCTCGACGAACCCGTGCACACGGCGCCGGTGGGACTCGGAGACGAGCGAGCCCATCTGGGTCTCGGGGTCGAGCGGGTCGCCGACCTTCAGGCGCCCGGCGGCGTCCGCGAAGCGCGCCACGAACTCGTCGTAGAGGCTCCGCTCGACGAGGACGCGCGAGCGCGCCTCGCAGCTCTGCCCCGCCGCGTAGTAGATGGCCCACACCGAGCTCGGGATCGCGTCCTCCAGGCTCGCGTCGGCGAAGACGAGGTTCGGGCTCTTGCCGCCGAGCTCGAGGGAGATGCGCTTCAGCGGTTCCGCGGCAAGCCGCATGATCTCGCTCCCGGTCTGGGTGGAGCCCGTGAAGGCGACCTTGTCGATCCCGCCGTGCTTGACGAGGTGCACGCCCGTCGTGGGCCCGTCGCCGGGCACGATGTTGACCGTCCCCGCCGGGAAGCCGACCTCGGAGGCGAGCTCGGCCAGGCGAAGCGCCGTGAGTGGCGTCAGCGAATCCGGCTTCAGGACGACGGTGCAGCCGGCGGCGAGCGCCGGCGCGAGCTTCCACGTCGCCAGCATGAGCGGGTAGTTCCAGGGGACGATCTGGGCGCAGACGCCGACGGGCTCCCGCAGGGTGTACGAGAGGAGCGAGCCTCCGATCGGGTTCGAGCGACCGGCGATCGAGGCGATCGCCGAGGCGTAGAAGCGAAAGTTCTCGACGCCCTGGGCGAGCTCCGCCTTCACGGAGGAGATCGCCTTGCCGAGGTTCCGCGCCTCCAGCTCGGCGAGCTCCTTGCGGTTGGCCTGGATCGCGTCGGCGAGGGCGTGCAGAAGCCGGGAGCGCTCGTTGGGGGGCGTCTTGCCCCACGGGCCCTCGAGCGCTGCGCGCGCCGCCGCGACGGCACGGTCGACGTCCGCCGGTCCCGCGGTCGCGGCCTGCGTCAGAGGCTTCCCGCTGGCCGGCTCCAGGAGCTCGCGCATCTCGCCGTCGGCCGGCTCCACGCTCTCACCGTCGATGAAGAGCCCGAACTCGCGCTCGGTCGCGACCGCCACGCGGGCACGATACCCCTGCCGCCGTCTCCCAGGTCGCCTACAGTCTCGAAGGAGTGAGCCAGGCGCGCGTCATCTACTTCGGTGTCGCTGCGGTCTACCTCGTGGGGGCGGTCGTGCAGTTCTTCCTGGCCGGCCTCGGCGTCTTCGGAGCGTCGAGCTACGACGCGCACCGGGCATTCGGCCTCATCCTCGTGCTCGTCACGCTTGTGCTGCTCGTGCTGTCCATCGTCGGCCGGATGCCGCGAACGGCGATCATCCTGACCGTCGTCCTGCTCGGCCTCAACGTGCTGCAGATGGTCCTGGCGAACACGGACGTCGGGGAGATCGCGGCGCTCCACCCCGTGAACGGGGTCGTGATCGTCTTCCTCGCCTACGAGCTGACTCAGCGCTCGAGGCGCTACGTCGCCTCGAAGATGGCCGCCTGACCCTGGCCCACGCCGACGCAGAGCGTCGCCAGGCCGTAGCGGCCGCCGCGGCGCCGCAGCTCGTGCAGGAGCGTGACGACTAGGCGGGCGCCGCTCATCCCGAGCGGGTGCCCGATGGCGATCGCGCCGCCGTTGACGTTCACCTTCCCGTGCTCGAGACCGAGCTCGCGGATGACCTCGAGGCTCTGCGAGGCGAAGGCCTCGTTCAGCTCGACGAGGTCTAACTCAGCCGTGCCGATTCCGGCACGGCTGAGGACCTTGCGCACGGCCGGGATCGGGCCGATGCCCATCACTCTCGGGTCCACGCCGGCGACGGCGCTGGCCACGAAGCGGCCAAAAGGCTCGGCGCCGAGCTCGCGCGCCTTCTCCTCGCTCGCCACGACGAGGGCGGCAGCGCCGTCGTTGATCCCGCTCGAGTTGCCGGCCGTGACAGTGCCGTCCGAGCGGAAGGCGGGCGGCAGGGAGGCGAGCTTCTCGAGCGTGGTGTCCGGCCTGGGATGCTCGTCGCCGGCAACGTCCCCCACGGGAACCAGCTCGTCGGCGAAGCGCCCCGCCGCGGCGGCCGCCGCGTGGCGGCGCTGACTCTCGAGCGCGAAGGCGTCCTGCTCCTCGCGCGCGATCTCCCAGCGCTCGGCCACGTTCTCGCCCGTCTCGCCCATGGACTCGAGCGGGAACATCTCCTCCATGCCCGGGTTCGGGAAGCGCCATCCGAGCGTCGTGTCCCAAACGACCTGGTTTCCGCGGGGGAACGCATGCTCGGGCTTCGCCATGACGAGCGGCGCGCGGCTCATGGACTCGACGCCGCCGGCCACGAAGAGATCGCCGTCTCCGGCGCGCACGGCGTGGCAGGCGGAGACGACCGCTGAGAGCCCCGAGGCGCAGAGGCGGTTGACGGTCACCCCGGCGACCTCCTGCGGGAGCCCCGCGAGCAGGGCGGCCATGCGGGCGACGTTGCGGTTGTCCTCGCCGGCCTGGTTGGCGCAGCCGAGGTAGACGTCTTCGATCTCTCCGGCCGGTATCCCCGCCCGCTCGACCGCCTCGCGGATGACGAAGGCGGCGAGGTCGTCCGGGCGCTCGCCCGCGAGCGCGCCGCCGTAGCGCCCCACGGGCGTCCGCACCGCGGAGAGGATCACCGCCTCGGCCACGAGGCCAGTCTACTTTCGGCTCTGCACCTGTCCGTTCGGGCCACGTCCGGGG
>JBOHAD010000208.1:0-3114 GCA_050697555.1 Gaiellaceae bacterium
TCCGAGCCGGTTCCTCATTCGTTGGCCGTCTACGCGGCTTACGCCTAACGCCGGTCGAGGGCCCTCGGCCCGCTCGGAGCGGCAGGACTCACAGTGGCTCTCGGTGAGCGAGGGCGCTAGGCCGTCTGCGAGCGGGCGCCAAGAGCACCGCCGCACCTTGACGAGCGGCTCGGACGCGATGGTGGAGGAATGAGGGCGACCGTCCTCGTCCGGCCGAAGGCCGGCATCCTCGATCCGCAGGGCCAGGCCGTGGAGCGGTCGCTTCGCCAGCTCGGCTTCTCCGTCGAGGAGGCCCGCATCGGCCGCGTGATCGACCTCCAAGTGGACGCTGCCACGGTCGAGGAAGCCCGGAGGGAGGCCGAGCGCATGTGCGAGCGCTTGCTCGCCAACCCGCTCATCGAGAGCTACGAGATCGACGTGGAGACCCACGGCCCATGAGCGAGGCGCGGCCGAAGATCGCCGTGGTCGTCTTCCCCGGCTCGAACGACGACCGCGACGCAGCCTGGGCCCTCTCCGCGCTGGGCGCGGAGCCCGTGCTCGTGTGGCACGCCGACCGCGAGCTGCCGCGCGTCGAAGGAGTCGTCCTGCCGGGCGGCTTCTCGTACGGGGACTACCTCCGCTGCGGCGCGATCGCGCGCTTCGCCCCAGCGGTGGAGGCAGTCGGTACGTTCGCCGCGGACGGCGGTCCCGTCCTCGGGATCTGCAACGGCTTCCAGATCCTCTGCGAGGCCGGCCTGCTCCCGGGCGCGCTCCGCGCCAACGAGTCGCTCTCATTTGTGTGTAAAGACGTCGCGGTACGGGTCGAGCGCACGGACACGCCCTTCACGTCGCGCTGCACGGAGGGTGAGCGCCTCGTCATCCCTGTGAAGCACGGGGAGGGCTGCTTCTACGCAGACGAGGAGCTGCTCGCGGACCTCGAGGCGGCCGACCAGGTCCTCCTCCGCTACGAGGAGGGGCACAACCCGAACGGGTCGGTCGGCGACATCGCCGGTGTGACGAACGCCGCCGGCAACGTGCTCGGGCTCATGCCTCACCCGGAGCACGCGATCGATCCGCTGCTCGGATCCGGCGACGGCGGACTCGTCATCGCCTCGCTCGTGGACGCCGCCCGCGAGCGAATGTACGCGCGCGTCTAGGGAGCGGAGAGGCCGAGCGCCGCCGCCAGCCGCGGCCGCTGCGCGAGCCCGTCGTGCAGGCGCTCGACGTCGCGGACCCGAAACGTGACCGGCCCGCGCCGTGACGTTCCGTCTGTCGAATATGCGAACCGGACCAGCTCACCTCCCTTCTCGTCGTGGAGGAGCTGAACGAACGTGGCGAAGCGCTTGTCGCCGGCCCGCTGGTCGACTCGTAGCTCCTCGACGATCGTTGCGTGCCCCCAGGGTGTCGTCACCTTCGCCATGGAGCGACCGTAGCGCGAGAATCGTCACGCGTGGGTGTCGGACCATCGCGAAAGGCGCTCCAACTCCGCGCAGAAGCGTCACAAGTCCGACAGGACCCGGAAGCCGGCGCGGACGCACGGCGGGCCGACCTGCGAGACGGCCGGCCGCGCCCGCAGTGGTAGCCTCGGGCGATGTTCGACCACGTGATCATCGACGTCCGCGACCTCGAAGTCTCCCGGGCGTTCTACGAGCGGGCCTTCGCGCCGCTCGGAATCTCGGTCGTCATGGAGCTCGACGAGAGAACCGCTTTCGGGGGCGAGAGCGGTCAGCCGCAGTTCTGGCTGGTCGCGCGGGGCACTCCGGGCGCGAGCGGCGTGCACGTCGCGGTGGCAGCTCCCGACCGTGAGGCGGTCGATGCATTCCACCGTGCGGCGCTCGCGGCAGGTGGGAGTGACAACGGCGCCCCGGGCCTCCGACCCCAGTACCACCCGAGCTACTACGGCGCCTTCGTCCTCGACCCCGACGGCAACAACGTCGAGGCTGTTCACCACGGCTCTGTCTTCTGAGACGCGAATCCGCCTCCGACGCGGAGCGCTCGACGCGGTAGCCGTCTCGGCGGTTGATGTTCGCGAATCGACGGCTCGAGCCACCATCACAGTCCTGTAGAAAAGCTCGCATTTGGATATCCGTTCCCTCTCCGGGAACGATCGGGCCTGGGTCGATGACTTCGTCCGCGATCGCTGGGGCGCACCGACGGTCGTCGCGCGAGGCCGCGTCCACCAACCGAGCGAGCTCCCGGGCTTCGCCGCGGTACAAGGTGCCGAGATCCTCGGGCTCCTGACGTACTCGATCGAAGCCGACGCGTGCGAAATCGTCACGCTGGATAGCGTGGTCGAGGGCTTGGGCGTTGGATCTGAGCTCGTGAAGACGGTCGAGGAAGTGGCGCGCGCGGCAGGATGCCGACGCCTCTGGTTCATCACGACAAACGACAACCTGCGCATGCTTCGGTTCTCCCAGAAGCGCGGATTCTCGCTTGTCGCGGTCCATCGGAACGCACTGGACGAATCGCGGAAGCTGAAACCGGAGATCTCGCTCGTGGGGATCGACGGGATCCCGCTCAGAGATGAACTCGAGCTCGAGCTGCTGTTGTGAGCGTTCCTATCCGGCGCTTCCCTGGATCAGCTCAATTCTGTAGCCGTCTAGAAAGTGCACGAGTGAGAAGTGACTACCCGCGCTCGATGAGCTCGACTCGGTAGGAATCTAGGTATCGACCTTTGCAAACTGACGGCCGTGATTGAATGTGTCGACCACCATCGAGGTTCACCGTGACAGATACTCCAGTTAGTGGCATGCTCGCCCACATCCCGACAGTAGCCGTTCCACATTCCGACGCCGGATGGCAACCGATTCGTAACCATTTCGGGCTCACTGCATTCGGCATCAACGCGTACACGGCGCGGCGAGCTGGTGACCGCATCATCGGTGAGCACGACCACTCCAACCCAGATGACGAGCAACACCAGGAACTGTACTTCGTCCACTCCGGTCGGGCACGTTTCGAGGTCAATGGCACGGTTATCAATGCCCCTGCAGGTACGTTCGTGAGCGCCCACGACGTTGCCACAAGGCGATCGGCAGTCGCGGAGGAAGACAACACGGTCGTGCTCGTTATCGGAGCGGAGCCCGGCGCCGCTTTCGAGATCACACCGGCCGAACGTGAGGAACTCGCTGAAGC
>JBOHAD010000209.1:0-3075 GCA_050697555.1 Gaiellaceae bacterium
GGGAGGTTCGCGGTGGCGACGGAACACTTGACCCGCCTGCTCGATGAGGCGGAGGTGCCCTACGAGCTCCTCCCGCACGAGCGCACCGAGAGCGCGCTCGCCGAGGCGGAGGCGCTCGGCATCGCGCCGGCCGACGTGGCGAAGACGCTCGTGGTGACGATTCCGAAGGGCTACGTGCGGGCGGTGCTCCCCGCCTCGGAGCGGATCGACCTACGTAAGCTGCGCGAGGCTCGCGGCGGCGGCAAGAAGAAGGTCCATCTCGCGTCCGAGGAGGATTTGGCGCGGGACTACGCCGAGTTCGACCTGGGCGCGGTACCGCCGATCGGCGGAGGCCACCGCGACCCGGTCGTCATCGACAGCCGCCTGGCCGAGCGCGACTCGGTGATTCTGGAGGCGGGATCGCACGAGGAGTCCGTGCGCCTGGCGACTGTCGATCTCTTGCGCGTCACCGAAGCTGAAGTCGCCGACATCTGCATGGGCTAGGGGAATCCGCACCGCCGCGTGCTTCCGAAAACGCCGGTGTGCGCCGCGGGCGAGCGGCGGATCAGCACCTGGGCCTCGCCCACCTCCGTCGGATCCTCGCCGGGGCTGGGAAGCCGGTCCCGCTCGGCGACGAGCCAGCCCACGCCGGCGAGGTGCCGCGTGCTCGCTCTTCTCCATGTGGGTTGAATATGCCGGGATGGACGCCGCTGAACTGCTGGCGGTCGTGCAGGCCGAGCTCGCGCCGCTCGAGCGCGGCCTCGCCGATCATCACTACCTCGCCGAGCTCGAGGCCGGCCGGGTGCCGCTGGAATCGCTTCAGGCGTTCGCGGGCGAGCAGCAGGCGATCATCACGAGCGACCGGAGAAGCTTCCAGCACCTCGCGCAGCGCTTCGCGCAGTCGCCGGCAGGCGCCCTCTTCCGGGATCTGGCTGCGGGCGAGGCAGAGGCGCTGCGGCTGCTTGAGCCCTTCGCGGCCGCGGTCGGGCTCGGTGCCGACTACGAGCCGCTTCCCGGCTGCCAGGCCTACCCGGCCTACGTTGCCTGGCTCGCGCTCAACGGCTCGCCGGCAGACGTGGCACTCGCCTTCCTCGCGAACCTCGAGAGCTGGGGGCGCAGCTGCGCGCGCATGCGCGACGCGCTCCGCCCACTCCACGGAGCCGACGCGGTCGCCTTCTTCGACTTCTTCGCCGAGCCGCCGGCCGGTTTCGAGGAGCGCGCGCTCGCACTCATCGGGACGGGCGAGCCGGCGAGCGCCCGCCGGGCGGCCCGCCTGTTGCAGGCCTACGAGCTGCTCTACTGGGACACGCTGGCCGATGGCCTTCACTGACGAGCTGCGGCAGGCCGCCGACCCGATCTGGGCGGCCGAGCACGAGCACCCGTTCGTGCGCGGCATCGGTGAGGGGAGCCTCGACGCGGCGAAGTTCCGCCACTATGTCCGCCAGGACTATCTGTTCCTGATCGACTACGCGCGCCTGCTCGCGCTCGGCTGCGCACGAGCGCCTCGACTGGACGAGATGGGCCGCTTCGCCCAGCTCGCCGGCACCGTGCTTGGAAGCGAGATGGAGCTTCACCGCTCCTACGCCGCCGAGTGGGGCATCTCGACGGCTGAGCTCGAAGACGAGCGGCCGACGCCCACCACCCGCGCATATACGGATTTCCTCCTGCGCGTCGCGGCGCTGGGCGACTACGGCGAGCTCGCGGCCGCCCTGTTGCCCTGCATGTGGGGCTACCACGAGCTCGCCGCCCGCCTCGCCGAGCGCGGCCACCCCGGCAACGAGCTCTACGCCCGCTGGATCGACGAGTATGCCGGCGCCGAGTTCGGCGAGCTCACCGCCTGGTGCAGGACGCTCACCGACGGAGCCGCCGAAACCAGCGACCGCCGTCGCATGACCGAGGCCTTCCTCACCTCGAGCCGCTACGAGCTCGCCTTCTGGGACGCCTCCTGGCGCAAAGAGCTGCGGCTAGGCGAGCCCGACACTCCGTCACGAAACACGTGAAGGTCCTCCGGCCGGAGCGCCGGCGCGCGCAGAGGCAGCGAGCCCGTAGTCGCGCTTTCCGTCGCCTGGGCCTCAGGGCTCGAGGAAGACGGCCAGGGTGGCCGTGAAACCGTGCAGGAACGCCTTGCCGCCGACCGGACCGATCTCGCCGCCGCAGAAGAAGCCGGCGACAGCCTGAGTCCCGAGCGCCCCGGTGACTGCGCACGCGTCGTGGTCGGGCTCGGGAAACATGTTCGTCCCGCGGCCGTTGCAGGTGAAGAGCAGCGCCCCGGCCGACCTCCCCCGGCCGAGGACGTCGGCGAGCGCCCTCCGGAGATCTGCGTCCGCGGAGGCGGCGTCGCGGACGAAGAAGCGCAGGGTCTGGCCGACCCGCACCGTCTCGCCGAGCGCGAGCGCGCCGGTCGCCTCGTCCACCCCGAGGAGCCCGCGCATGAGGAAGTCGCCTGTGTCGTACTGGGGACGGTTCTCGTCGATCACGAGCCCCGCGAGGAGCCCGCCGGCTGCGAGCGCTTGCTCTGCGGAGGAGAGGGCGGCGATCTCCTCGCGCAGGCGCTCGAGCGCCGGCCTTCCAGCGAGCTCGTAGACGAGGTTGCCCTCGCAGCGGGTGATCACGGCCTCGCGTCCGATCGGCCGGCAGCCCTGCGAGACGACGGCGAGGATCGGTAGACCGGAGACGACGGCGCCGACGGCGCCCTCGGCGTGCACGTCGTCGTCCAGGATGAGCGCCTGCGTGCCGGGCCGTCCCCCACCGGCGGCGATCCCGCCCACGAGCGGAATCTCCTCGCGCGCCTCGTTCAGCCTCGTCAGGAACGGTCCCGCCGGGAACGTGAAAGGATCGACAAGCAAGGCGATGATCCCCGGGTCGTCGCGCTCGGGAAAGCCCGCAATGGCGATCCCGCCGTCCGTCTGCAGGGCCGCGGCGTGAAAGCACTCGATGTCCGCACCTGGCAGCGCACCCGCCCAGACGGCCACCGCGGGGCCCTCCTCCAGCTCGCGGTCACCCGCGACCACTCCCTCGGCGACGCAGCCGAGCAAGTGCCGGGGCGCGAGCTCCTCGCGTACAACCTCGGCGACCGCCTCGGCCTCGAGCAGGTGC
>JBOHAD010000210.1:0-3063 GCA_050697555.1 Gaiellaceae bacterium
CGATGAAGCTGCCGTCCTCGGAGCCCCGACCGCGGCCGTCGAGGACGATCTCGCCGCCCTCGTCCACGCCCTTCTCGATCCAGCCGAGGATGCGCTCGTGCGCGTCGGGCGAGATGACGGGGCCGACGTCGGTCGCCTCGTCGGAACCGTCGCCGACGACCATGGCGCCGCCCTTCTCCGCCAGGCGCTCCTTGAGCGGCTCGTACGCGTCCCCGACCGCGACGCAGACCGAGTTGGCGAGGCAGCGCTGGCCGGCGGCGTGGAACGCGGAGGAGAGCACTCCGTCCACGGCCGACTCGAGCTCGGCGTCCGGCATGACGACCACGTGGTTCTTGGCGCCGCCGAGCGCCTGCACCCGCTTCCCCTGCTTCGCCGCCGTCTCGTAGATGTAGCGCGCCACCTGAGTCGAGCCGACGAAGGAGACGCCGTCGATTCCCGGGTGCTCGAGGATGGCGGTCACGGCGTCCTTGCCGCCGTTCACGAGGTTGACGATGCCGGGGGGCAGTCCGATCCCGTCGAGGAGCTCGAAGGTGAGCTCCATCGCGAGCGGGTCCTGCTCGGAGGGCTTGAGGATGAACGTGTTCCCGCACGCGATCGCGAAGGGCAGGAACCAGTGCGGGACCATGAAGGGGAAGTTGAAGGGCGTGATCCCGGCGAAGACCCCGATCGGCTGGCGGATCATGTCGGAGTCGATCCCTCGCGAGACGTCCTCGAGGTTCGCGCCCTGCATGAGCGAGGGGATGCCGGTCGCCACCTCCACGCACTCGATGCCGCGGCGGATCTCACCGGAGGCGTCCTTGAGCGCCTTGCCGTTGTCGCGCGTCACGAGCGCGGCGAGGTCGTCCTTTCGCTCCTCCAGCCGGTACTTGAGCTCGAAGCAGGCGCGCGCGCGCTCGAGAGGCGGCGTCGACCGCCAGCCGGGGAACGCCTCGCGCGCCGCGCGGACGGCCGCGTCGACGTCGGCTGCGCCCGAGAGCGGCACCTGCGCCAGCGTGTCCCCGGTCGCCGGGTTCGTGACGTCGAGGCGCTCGTCTGCCTCGGCATCGATCCAGCCTCCGCCGACGTAGTTCTTCATCGTCCTCGTCTCGATCTTCTCTTCCACCTGCGCCATGGCTTCCTTCCTTTCGCTCGCCCGTAGGGTATCGCCGTGGAGGCGGAGTCCGCTGTCCCCGACATCCTCGCGCCCCGCCTGCGCATCGTCTTCTGCGGAATCAACCCTGGACGGCGCTCGGCGGTGGCGGGTGCCACTTCGCCAACCCCCGCAACGACTTCTGGCGCCTGCGCTCGCCGAGGTGGGCCTGACGCCACGGCGGCTCGACCCGAGCGAGCAGTGGACGATGCCCGAGTTTGGCTACGGGCTGACGAACGCCGCGTACCGGACGACGCGTGGCAGCTCCGACCTCAGGCGGCCCGATTTCGCAGGCTCGGCCGACCGGCTGCTGCGCCTCGCGGAAGAGCTCGAGCCGGGCGTCCTCGCCTTCGTCGGCAAAGCCGCGTACGAGGGCGCGTTCCGGGAGCGCCCCGCGCTCGGGCTCCAGGAGCGGCGGCTCGGCTCGACGCAGCTCTTCGTCCTGCCTTCGACGTCGCCCGCGAACGCGGCGGTGCCGTACGCGGAGCGGCTGCGCTGGTTCAGAGAGCTGGCGGTAGTCGCATCTTGACGGACGGCTGGCGCGACCGGCGGCGCGGGCGCCGGCGACTCGTCACGCTTCGGCGACGCATTCATCACGGTCCGCGTATCACGCGCGCGCCGGGCGGCGCTACGCTTGAACGCGGGTAGTGGTACGGGGTGGCCCCGCAGTTAGTCGCGCGTGAAACCAGTCCCGCCGGGTTAGCCGCGCCAGCGGTTCGTGATCGGAATCCGGCGGTCGCGGCCGAAGGCCTTCGGCCGTAGCTTCACGCCCGGCGGCGCCTGTCGGCGCTTGTACTCGGCCCGATCGATCATCTCGAGCGCGCGCTCCACGACCTCGGCCTCGAACCCGTCCGAGGTCAGCTCCTCGCGCGAGCTGTCGAGCTCCACGTACGCCTCGAGGACCCGGTCGAGCTTCGCGTACGGCGGGAGCGAGTCCTCGTCCTTCTGATCCTCGCGTAGCTCCGCGCTCGGAGCCCGCTCGATCACCGAAGCCGGGATCAGCTCGCGTCCGGCGCGCTCGTTCAGGTAGGCCGCCAGCCGGTAGACGTCCGTCTTGTACACGTCCTTCAGGAGGGCGAACCCGCCGGCCATGTCGCCGTAGAGCGTGGCGTACCCGACCGAGAGCTCGCTCTTGTTCCCCGTCGCAAGCGGGAGCCAGCCGAACTTGTTCGAGAGGGCCATGACGAGCAGCCCGCGCACGCGCGACTGCACGTTCTCCTCGGCCACGCCCCGCTCGGTTCCCGTGAAGGGCTCGGCCAGGGCGCCCCCGACCGCCTCGACGATCGGCTCGATGGCAATCTCGAGGTACCGGGCGCCGAGGCTCTCCGCCGTCCGCCTCGCGTCCGAGCGCGTGCCCTCCGACGAGAAGCGCGAGGGCATCGACACGCAAACGACCCGCTCGGGCCCGAGCGCCTCCGCCGCGAGCGTCGCGGTGAGCGCGGAGTCGATCCCGCCCGAGATCCCGAGCACGACGTCCGAGAACCCGTTCTTCTCCACGTAGTCGCGCAGGCCGAGCTCGATGGCCAGCCGCATCTGCTCGAGGTCGTCGAGGAGCGGTGCGACGATCGGCTCGATCGATCGCCCCGTTTCGCCGCTGGGGATCTCGATCACGGGCGGGTCGGGAAGCTCGCGCAGCGCCCGAGCGAGTGTCCGCCGGCGCGCATCCCGGAGCCTCCGGGCCACAGCGGTGGTCGTGTCGACGTCGACGACGACGAGGGCCTCTTCGAAGGCCGGCCCCCGCGCCACCACCTCCCCCTCCTCGTCGAGGACGAGGCTGTGCCCGTCGAAGACGAGCTCGTCCTGTGCTCCGACGGCGTTCACGTAGGCGATCCAGCAGGAGTTGTCGCGCGCCCGCGTCGCCAGCATCTGCTCCCGCTCCACACCCTTGCCGAGGTGGAACGGCGAGGCGGAGATGTTCGCCACGAGATGGGCGC
>JBOHAD010000211.1:0-3033 GCA_050697555.1 Gaiellaceae bacterium
ACGCCGCGGACGGCGGGGTTCAACACGCTGGACTACGCGAGCCTCGAGCCCGAGACGCTCCTCGTCACGGACGTGCTCATGTTCGTCGGGGCCGGGAGCGCGTCGACCGGAGGCGGGATCAAGGTGACGACGTTCGTGCTCCTCATCCTCATGGTCTGGACCGAGGTTCGCGGCGACCCGAACGTGACCGCGTTCGAGCGGCGCGTTTCGGCGCACGCCCAGCGCCAGGCGCTCGCGGTCACCTTCATCGCCCTGAACGCCGTCGTGATCGCCACGCTCGCGCTCATGGCCGAGAGCGGCCTCGGGTTCCAGGAGACGCTCTTCGAGGCGATCTCGGCGTTCGGGACGGTGGGGCTCTCGACCGGCATCACCGCGGACTTCGGCGAAATCGGGCGCCTCACCCTCGTGGCGCTCATGTTCCTCGGCCGCACGGGGCCGTATACGCTCGCGGTCGCGCTCGCGTTGCGCGAGCGGCGCAGGCTCTACCGTTTCCCCGAGGAGCGGCCGATCATTGGGTAGGTACCAGGGAGAGTTTCTGGTCGTCGGGCTCGGACGCTTCGGCGGTGGGCTGGCGACGACGCTCGTCGAGCTCGGTCACGACGTGCTCGGGGTGGATGCGGATCCCAAGCTCGTCCAGTCGTTCGCCGCCACTCTGACCCACGTCGTCGAAGCGGACTCGACCGACATGGAGGCGATGCGGCAGATCGGCGCGGGCGAATTCGGCACGGCCGTCGTCGCCATCGGCACGGACGTCGAGGCGAGCATCCTCACGACCTCGGTCCTCGTCGACCTCCGGGTGCCGAAGATCGTCGCCAAGGCCGTGACCGAGGCGCACGGGACGATCCTCGAGCGCGTGGGCGCCCACCGCGTGATCTTCCCCGAGCGGGACATGGGCGTGCGCGTCGGCCACAGCCTTGCCGGCGCGATGATCGACTACTTCCAGCTCGACCCCGGGTTCGCCCTCGTCGAGACGGCGGCCCCGCGGGTGGTCGTGGGCAAGACCCTCGCCGAGGCCGAGGTGCGCAAGCGCTACGGGATCACGGTCGTCTGCATCAAGCCCGAGGGTGGCTCCTTCACGTACGCGACGCCGGACACCGTCGTCCAGGAGGGCGACATCCTCGTCGTCGCGGGCGAGACGCGCCGGGCAGAGGCCTTCGGCGAGCTCGGCTGAGCGTCCGATCCGGGCGGTAGTCTCGCGCCCGGTGGAGGGGGACTCCCTCAGGCGCGGAACAGCCGAGTTCGTCGGCGCCTTCGCACTCGTTTTCATCGGCGCCGGCGCGATCATGACGGGTGCCGACCTCGTGGGCGTCGCGCTCGCGCACGGCCTCGTCATCGCCGTGATGGCGTCGGCAGTGGGCCACATCTCGGGCGGCCACTTCAATCCGGCGGTGACGTTCGGCTTCCTCGTCACGCGCCGGATCGACCCGGCGCTCGCGCTCGTCTACTGGCTCGCCCAGTTCGCGGGCGCCACGCTCGCGGCGCTGCTCCTCTGGTGGATCTACCCGGACGACGTCACGGAAGGAGCGAGCCTCGGCGTTCCGGCGCTCAGCGACCGGATCGGCGTCGGCGCGGGCTTCTTCGTGGAGGCCGTGCTCACGTTCTTCCTCGTCTGGGTCATCTTCGCCACGGCGGCCGACCCGCGCGGGAGCTTCAAGTCGGTCGCAGGGCTGGCCATCGGTCTCACGATCACGCTGGACGTCCTCATGGGAGGCCCGCTGACGGGCGCCGCCATGAACCCGGCGCGCGCCTTCGGGCCGCAGCTCGTCGGCAACGCCTGGAGCGACGGCTGGATCTGGTACCTCGGGCCGCTTCTCGGCGGCGGCGCGGCGGCGCTCCTCTACGAGTGGCTCTACCTGCGCCCGCCGCGCCCGGTCCCCGTCGGCCCGCCCGAGACGGGCCTCGAGGAGCCGCGCCCGGGCGACACTGCGGTTTCCTAGCGGCCGAGGGCAGACTCGAGGACCGCCTGCGCCTGCGCGAGCGCGCCGGGCGAGATCTGGTGCGCGACCGGATCCTCCCGGTAGGCGACGTCGAGGCCGGCTGTCTCGAGACGCTCGCGCGCTTCGCGGCCGAAGCCCACCTCGATGATCGGGTCGTAGGTCCCGTGGGAGACCGAGACGGGCAGGCCGGCTCGGCTCTCTAGGTCGAGGTCGAACCCCGCCACGCGCGGCACGAAGCCGCTCATCGCCAGGATCGCGGCCGGGCGCGGGCGCCCGGCGCCGAGGCCGAGGGCGTACGACATGACGGCGCCCTGGGAGAAGCCGCCCAGGACCGCGCGCTCCGGCGGGATTCCCGCCTCGGCAAGGGCGTCGTCCAGCCAGGCGCCGGCCTGTTCGTTGGTCGGCAGGAACGTGGCCGGGTCGGGAAAGCCGATCTCCCGCACGACGTACCAGTGGGCGCCCCCGGGCGGAAGCGTCAGCGGGCCTCGTGGAAGGAGGCCGAGGAGCCGGCGCTCGGGATCGAGCAGGTCGAGGAGGGGAGCCAGGTCGCGCTCGTCGGCCCCGCGTCCGTGGAGGAGGACGAGAGCCCCGGCCGCAGCTGCGGCCGGCGGTCGGGCGACGTGGCTAAGGCCGGCGCTCAGTCGCCGCCCTCGCCATCAATCGCCGTTGCCGCTCTTGCTCTTGCTTTTGCTCTTGCTCTCCTTGCTCTTACTCTCGCCGCCGCCGCCGCCGCTCTTTCCCTTGCTCCCCTTGCTCTTACTCTCGCCGCCGCCAGTGCCGCTCTTTCCCTTGCTCGCCTTGCTCTTGCTGTCGTCGCGGTCGTCGTCGTCGTCGCGCCTGCGGTCGTCGCGGTCGTCGTCGTCGTCGTCGTCGTCGTCGTCGTTGCTCTTCCACTTGCCCGCCTTGGGCCCGTCGTCGTCCCCTCCGCCGCCCTTGCCCTTGCCGGGCTTGCCCTTCTCGGGCGTGGCCTTGTCCTCGTCGTCCGTGGCGGGGGGCGACGCGACGCCCCGCGGCGCCCGATCTCGGCGCGGCCTCGGCGCGACCTCGGAAGGCCGCGGCGGCTCGGGCCCCGAGTCTTCCACGAGCGCACCCGCGA
>JBOHAD010000212.1:0-3005 GCA_050697555.1 Gaiellaceae bacterium
AGGATCTCCGGGTCGTTGAAGTGCGTCGTCGCCTCGACGATCGCCTTCGCGCGGGACATCGGGTCGGAGCTCTTGAAGATCCCCGAGCCGACGAAGACCCCGTCGGCGCCGAGCTGCATGCAGAGTGCTGCGTCGGCCGGCGTCGCGATGCCGCCTGCCGTGAAGGTGACGACCGGAAGGCGCCCGTGCTCCGCCACCCAACGCACGAGCTCGGGCGGGGCCTGGAGCTCTTTCGCCTCCGTGTGGAGCTCGTCCTCGGACAGCGCGCCCAGCCGGCGGATCCCGCCGTAGACGGCGCGCATGTGGCGGACGGCGTTGACGATGTCGCCCGTGCCCGCCTCGCCCTTCGTGCGGATCATGGCGGCGCCTTCGCCGATCCGGCGAAGCGCCTCTCCGAGGTTCCGGCAGCCGCAGACGAACGGGACCGTGAACTTCCACTTGTCGATGTGGTGCTCCTCGTCCGCTGGCGTGAGGACCTCGCTCTCGTCGACGTAGTCGACCTCGAGCGCCTCGAGGATCTGGGCCTCCACGAAGTGCCCGATGCGCGCTTTGGCCATGACCGGGATCGTCACTGCCTCCTGGATCTCGCGGATCTTGGTCGGGTCGGCCATGCGGGCGACCCCTCCCTCCGATCGGATGTCCGCGGGCACACGCTCGAGCGCCATCACCGCGACCGCGCCCGCCTCCTCGGCGATCCGCGACTGCTCGGCGATCGTGACGTCCATGATCACGCCGCCCTTGAGCATCTCGGCGAGGCCGCTCTTGACGCGCATGGTGCCGAGCTCTGCCATAGGGCGAAGTCTAGCTACGACGTCAGGAGCTCCAGCGCCGCCTCGGGCTCCTTGAAGGGCGGGATGACGTAGATGCCGGCCACCCGCGGGCGCGCCTCCTCGACGAGCTGCCGCGCGAGCTCGAACCCGAGCCGGCGCGCGTCGGCGCCCGCGTCGGAGAGCCGCCGCTGCACCTGCTCCGGGATCGTGATGCCGGGCACCTCGTTGTGGAGCCGGAAGGCGAGCTGGTAGCTGCTCAGCGGCCAGACGCCGAGGAGGAGGGGAATCGGGGACTCGCCGCCGAGCCGCTCGAGAAAGCGTTCGAGGTATGCGACATCGAAGAGCGCCTGCGTCATGGCGAAGCGCGCGCCCGCGTCCACCTTCTGCCGGAAGCGTTCGAGCTCGCGCTCGAGGTCGTCCTCGGAGGGGTTGACGGCCACGCCCACGAAGAACGACGTCGGCGCGTCGATCGCCTTGCCGGAGTAGTCCTCTCCCCGGTTCAGGCGGGAGAGGAGCGCCGTGAGGCCGATGGAGTCGAGCTCGTAGACCCCGCTCGAGCCGGGGTAGTCCCCCACGTGCGGAGGATCGCCCGTGACGGCGAGGACGTTGCGGACGCCCTCCGCGTGCGCCCCGAGCAGCTGCGACTGGAGACCCATGATCGACGCGTCTCGCGGGGTGACGTGCGGGATCGTCTCGAGGCCGACGCGCCGCTCGATCGCGACCGCCGCCATGAGCGCCGAGAGACGGGCGCGCGCCATCGGGTTGTCGTTGATGTCCACCTCGTGCACGACTCCCGATTCTGCGAGGCGGGCCGAGACGCGGAGCATGCTCGCCATGTTGGTGCCCTTGGGAGGGTCGAGCTCGACCGAGACCACCCACTCTCCCGACTCCAGCATCCGCTCGAGGCGCGTCTTCTCCAGCGCCGCCGCCGGCGGTGCGAGGACGTCGCGCTCGACGGCGAGGAGCGGGATGCGCGGCTCGCGCTCCTCCTCGACCGCCGCCTTGATGGCGGCGATCTGGGCCGGCGTCGTCCCGCAGCAGCCGCCGATGATGCGCGCGCCGAGGCTGCGGGCCCGCGCCGCGAACTCGGCGAAGTAGTCGGGCGTCGCGTTCGGGTAGATCAGGCGCCCGCCCGAGCGGCTCGGCAGGCCCACGTTCGGCTGCGCCGAGAGAGCGATGCCGTTCGACCCGCCGCTCATCTCGCTGAGGGCGGCCAGGGCCGCCTGGGGCCCGAGACCGCAGTTCGCTCCGACGGCGACGACGCCGAGAGTACCCAGGCGCTCCACCGCCCTCTTCGCGGAGACGCCGGCGAGGGTCTGTGCGTCCTCGTCGAACGTCAGCTGGGCGACGATCGGGAGCGCGGACGCGTCCTTGACGGCGGCGATCGCCGTCTCCAGCTCCTCGAGGTCGAAGAACGTCTCGACGAGGAAGAGGTCGACGCCGCGACCCTCGAGGAGCCGGGCCTGCTCCAGGAAGACCTCGTAGGCGTCCTCGGCGCCGCTCGTCCCCTCGAGGTCGCCGAGAGGGCCGATCGCGCCACCGATGAGCACGGCGGCTCCGGCCACGTCGCGCGCCTCGCGGGCCAGCTTGACGCCGCGCTCGACGATCTCCTCCAGGCGGTCGTCGAGGAACTGAGCCGAGAGCTTGCGGCGGTTGGCTCCGAAGGTGTTCGTCTCGATGAGCTCGGCGCCCGCCCGGATGAAGCCCTGGTGGACGCCGATGACCGCCTCCGGGGCGCGCAGATTCGCCTCCTCCGGGCAGCGAAGCCGGGGAACGGCGGTGGTGAGAAGCGCACCGGTGCCGCCATCGGACACCAGCACGCGCTCCTCCCCCAGGCGGGCCAGGAGCCTGCTCATCGGCGTGAGCGTAGCCTAGGTTCCCTGGGCCTCGGCCTCGGCCACGCGGCCGGCGCCGAGGAGCTTCTCCACGACCCAATGGCGTTCGTTGCCGGCGACCCGCCGCTCCGTCTCCGGATGCCAGACGTGCCCCGGCGCGACGAGGAAGTGCGTGAGCTCGGAGCGGACCGTCTCGTACTCGCCGAGAGTGAGCTCGACGGGATCGAAGCAGGCTCCGTCGCTGCATTCGCACACGAACTCGACTCCCTGCTCGCGCTCGGAGGCGAAGAACCCCGCGCTCGCCTCGCGGATGCGCTCGTTCACCTCGCGGAAGACCGCCTCGTTCTTCCCGACCCGCTCGCTCGTCGTCGGCATAAGGCGAGTATGCGCTGCCGAGACC
>JBOHAD010000213.1:0-2972 GCA_050697555.1 Gaiellaceae bacterium
ACGAGCGTGACGGCGCCGAGCGCGCGCCCGCGGGCGAGGAGCGGGACGCAGAGCCACGACTCGGCTTCGAGCTCGCCGAGCGCCGACGGCTCGGCCCCGTCGCCGCCGGAGGTGAGCCGGGCCCTCCCGCTCCGGACGACTTCCGCGACGGGAGGCTCGGGATGGCTGGCCGGCCGCCCGCCGTTCGGGTCGCCGCGGAGCGGCTCGGCGTGCGCAACGGCCAGGCGCCTGAGCGTTCCGTCCTCCTCGAGGACGTCGACCATGCACCAGTCCGCGAAATCGCGCACCGCGAGGTCCGCCATGCGCCGGAGGGTCGTCTCGTAGTCGAGCGAGGAGGAGAGCACGTCGCTCGCCTCGGCGAGGAAGTCGAGATTCCGCTGCTTGACTCCGGAGTCGGCGCGGGCTGTCTTCGCTGCTGCCAGGAGGCGCTCGTGCTCGTCCCTGGCCCGTTTGCGCTCGCTCACGTCGAGCAGGGAGCCCTGGACGTAGGAGGCGTGACCCCCGGCGTCCCGGACCGGCGCCGCCTCGTCGCGCAGCCACACGAGGTCACCGGCGCGGGTGAGCATCCGGTACTCGGTCCTGAACGGGCGCACGCCCTCGGCGGCCGCGTCCAGCTCGGCGAGAACGCGGTCGCGGTCGTCCGGGTGGAGAAGGCGTTCGAACAGATCCGGCTCCTCGGCCCACTCCTCGCGCGAGTAGCCGAGAAGCCCTTCGATCTGCGGGCCGACGTGGAGGAGCGACCCGCGGTTGCCGAGCGCGTGGGAGTACGTGACGAGCGGCAGCCGTTCGACCAGCGCCCTGTGCCTCGACTCGGCCTCGCGAAGCCGCTCCCTGGCCTCGACGCTCTCGCCGATGTCGGAGACGGCGAGCGAGACTCCGGCGATGCTGCCGTTCCCGTCCCGAATCGCATGCGCGCTCGCCGCGACCGCCAGCTCGTCGCCGTCCTTCCGGCTGTGGACGGTCTCGGCCGTCGCGCTGCCGTCCTCTTCGGCGCGGCCGAGGAGAGCGAGAAGCTCCTCCTGACGCCCCTCGGGGGCGAGCATCGCCGCGGGCGCTCCGACGACGTCGTCGCGGCGATACCCGTAGAGCGCCTCGGCTGCCCCGTTCCAGCCCGTGATCATCCCGTTCGGCGCGAGCGTGACGATCGCCTCGGTGGAGGCGGAGCGGACGGCGGCCAGCTCGCCGCGGAGAAGGGCTCGCTCGCTCCGTGCTCGTCGCAGCCGGTCGGCGACGAGGCCGGCCAGGCCCCCCGCCGCCGCCCAGGCCGCAAGCGCCGGGATCGCCTGGAGGTCGGCGTCGGCCAGGAAGACGAAGAAGAGCAGCCAGCCGACGCCTGCGGCGACGAGGCCGGCGAACGGCCCTCCGGCCGCGCCGGCGACCACGCCGACGAGGACGCTCAGCCCCACCGGAAGGCCGGGGAACGCGTCCTCCGAGCCCCAGAAGGGCAGTATCGCGGCAACCTGAAGGCCTCCCGCGAGGACGGCGACGAGCCACCACGGGACGCGCGCGTGCGTGATCCATCGAATGAAGCGGGACACCTGCGGCCGATTCCTGCCTCTAGTGAAGCACGTTTGCGCGTCCTTCACCAACGCGCTCTGTCATTCCCGTCTGTACGTCACGCGGCTCGACTCTCCTCGGAAAGAACCGCGCGGGCTGCGCGTTGCCGGTCATGCCGCGGGCAGGACGAAGAACGCGATGGCGGCGTACTGGCTCGCCGCAGCCATGACCGTGAGGACGTGGAAGAGCTCGTGGTAGCCGAAGACCGCCGGCGCCGGATCGGGCCTCGCACGCGCGTATACGACCGCGCCGACGGTGTAGAGGGCACCGCCCACGAGGAGCAGCGAGGCGCCCACGAACCCGATGGCCGCGAGGACCTGGGGGAAGGCGATGATGCCGACCCATCCGAGGCCGACGCCGAGGGCTGCGGAGAGCCACCTCGGGCTATCGACCCAGATGAGCCGTTGCCCGATCGCGAGGGCACCTCCGATCCACACGACGCCGAGCACGGACAACTGCCAGGCGCCGTCGAGCACGAGCACCCCGTACGGCGTGTACGTCCCGGCGATCAGGAGGTAGATGGCCGCGTGATCGATCCGGCGCATCGTCCGCCGCGCCGCCGGGCGCCACGTCACCCTGTGGTAGAGCGCGCTCACGCCGAACGTGAGGACGACGCTGGCACCGAAGACCGCCCCGGCCGCGCGCGCCGGCGCGCTGGGCGCGGTGGCCACGAGCGCGACTCCGAGCCCCAGGAACACGAGAAAGGCGTACTGGTGGAAAACCCCGCGCAGGCGGGGCCGGACCACTACGTCGATATTCGACGAGCTCACAGGAGCTCGAGCCGGCCGCCGCGCCTACCTGTAGCGGTAGACGATCCGTCCGCGGGTGAGGTCGTAGGGCGAGAGCTCGACCTTGACGCGATCGCCGAGGAAGATCCTGATGCGGTAGCGCCGCATCTTCCCGGCCGTGTAGCCGAGGGTCTCGTGTCCGTTGTCGAGCTGGATCCTGAACATCCGGTTGCGCAAGGCCTCGACGACCTCGCCCTCCATCTCGAGCTTCTCTTCCTTACCGGCGATAGCCGCTCCCTTCGGTGTCAGGCGTCCCCTTCCGGGACGCCGGTGGCGGGCCCTTCGGCCGTGGCCGCCGAAGCGGCCACGGCCTCAGCAGCGCATCTACGCCGTCGGGGCGCTCGACGTCACCGCGGTGACGTTGGTCGCCTCCGGACCCTTCTGGCCCTCGCGCTCTTCGAACTCGACGCGGGCGCCCTCGGCGAGCGACTTGAAGCCCTCGCCGGCGATGTTGCTGTGGTGCACGAAGACATCCTTCGTGCCCTCGTCAGGGGTGATGAAGCCGTACCCCTTGCTGTCGTTGAACCACTTGACGGTTCCGGTTGCCATAAAAACACCTCCCTCACCACTTTCACGAACGGGAAAGGAAGGCGCAGTGCGCGAACCGAACTCGCTCTGATTTCGCTC
>JBOHAD010000214.1:0-2945 GCA_050697555.1 Gaiellaceae bacterium
AGCTGCTGGAGGTGCTCCAGCGGCTCGTCGACGCGGGCAACACAGTGCTCGTGATCGAGCACAACCTCGACGTGATCAAGCAGGCCGACTGGATCGTCGACCTCGGGCCCGAGGGTGGCGAGGCCGGAGGCGAGGTGATCGCCACGGGGACGCCCGAGCAGGTCGCCGAGGTGGAGGGGAGCTATACGGGGCAGTTCCTGCGCGAGCTGCTCCCGAGCGCGGCCGCCGCGGCGGCCTGACGGTCAGACGTCCGCCGGGAGGAGGGTGAAGGGTCGCCCATCCGGTGTTCGGAGAACCCGGAAGTCGCGCTCGTCGAGCGTAAGGACACGGTCGGTCTGATAGCGGCCAGCCAGAACAACAATCGAAGCATCGGCAAGGCTGATGCCCAGATCGGCGTACTGCGAGATCACGCCGTTCGCCACTCTCACGTCGACGACGGAGAAGGACGCTAGCTCGTACACGTCTGCCGCCACTTGCTCGAGCAAGGCAAGCTGCGCGCTTGGTCCGCCGCGGACACGGAGTAGGTAGTCAAGCTCGGCGAGGACGAACTGCGAGAGGACGAGCGGGCGGCCCTCATCCGAGAGGACTGCGAGCGCCTCCTCATGGCGGACCTCGTCGGCCACGAGCGCTGCGAGGAGCCCACCCGTATCGAGGAGGATCAATCGCGGCCGAAGCCCTCGGCTAAGAGCTCATCGACCCGGTCAGCGATCTGCGGCTCGCCCAGGCTCTCGAAGAGCGGGAGCCGTGGACGGGGAGTCTGCGCGATGGTGTACTCGTCGACCGCCGCGCGGATGAGTTCCGCCTCCGAGCAGCCCTTCTGCCCGGCGATTCTTTCGAGGCGTGCCTTCAGATGCTCAGGCAAGTACACCGTGGTCTTCACCATGCCATACACAGTACCATACGTAAGCGGCGCGCTAGCCTGAGCCGGTGGACGCCGACGTTCCCGCGCAGGCGAGCCCGGAGCGGCTCTGGTGGCTGCGGACGCTCGCCGTCTTCCAGGCGCCGCGCGCCGTCTTCGCCGCCCTTCGCGACGACTCGGACGAGGCCGCCGGCGCGCGCCAGGAGCCCGTCCTCGCACTCGTCTTCCTCGCTGGGATCTCCGGCGTCCTGCTCACGGGCGCCCGGGAGCGATTCCTCGACGACCCTCGCATCGACACGGTGCTCGTCGCGGTGCTCGTCTTCCTCACCGGCGGGATCTACGGCGCCACGACGTACTGGCTCGGCGGCGGCGCGCTCCACTTCGGTCTGCGCGCGGCGGGAGCGCGGGGAAGCTACCGGCGCGCGCGCCACGTGCTCGCCTTCGCCGCGGCTCCACTCGCGCTCATGCTCCTCCTCGTCTGGCCCGTCCGGCTGGTGCTCTACGGCGCCGACTCCTTCCGCACCGGGGGGGAGGACGAGGGAACGGGCGGTCTGGCGCTCGATGGCCTCGCCGCCGCGTTCGTCCTCTGGTCGCTCGCCCTCCTCGCGTACGGGGTCAGCGTCGTCGAGCGCTGGACGATCCTCCGCGCGACCGTGTCCCTTGCGCTCGTCCTCCTCGCGCTCCTCGTCCTCAGCCTTCCGTTCGTGATCCCGCTTTCGAGCCGCTGAGCGCGGCCTCGAAGGCGACCAGCTCCTCCTCCGGGATCGAGTACGTGTGCGCCTCCTCGGGGAACGCGCCCGAGCGGACGTCGGCGGCGAAGCGCTCGAGCGCGCCCCGGATCTCCGTCGCCAGGTCCGCGTAGCGCTTGACGAACCGCGCTGCGCGGCCCTCGTAGAGACCGAGGACGTCGTGGAGGACGAGCACCTGGCCGTCGCATTCGAGCCCCGAGCCGATGCCGATCGTGGGAACGCTCAGCGCCTGCGTAACGCGGGCCGCCACGGCCGCCGGCACGGCCTCGAGGACGATCGCGAAGCAGCCGGCCCGCTCGAGCGCAAGCGCGTCCTCGAGGAGCTTGAGCGCCTTGTCCGCAGTGCGGCCCTGGGCCCGGAAGCCCCCCAGCATCGCCGCCGACTGCGGCGTCAGCCCGACGTGGCCCATCACGGGGATGCCGGCGCCCACGAGCGCGAGGACGCGGGAGACTGTCGGTCCGGCTCCCTCGACCTTGACCGCGTCGGCACCCGCTTCCTTGACGAAGCGGACGGCGTTTCGAAGCGCGTCCTCGTCGGAGACCTGGAAGGAGCCGAAGGGCATGTCGGCGACCACGAGCGGCCGCTCCGCTCCCCGCGCGGCTGCGCGAGTCAGCATGACCATCTCGTCCATGGTCGCCGGGACGGTCGAGTCGTGGCCGAGCACCGTCATCGCCGCCGAGTCGCCGACGAGGACGACGTCGACGCCGGCCGCGTCCGCGAGCTTTGCGCTCGGAAAGTCGTAAGCGGTGACCATGACGATGCGCTCGTCGCGGCGCTTCATCTCGCCGAGCTCGGGAACGGTGACCGTGCCACCGGGAGTGGCGCCGTATCTGCTCATGAGGGATCTCCTTCCAGGAGGACGTTGTCGATGAGGCGGGTGCTCCCGGCGCGAACCGCCGCGAGCAGGTAGGTGCGCCCGTCCAGGCGCGCGACCTCGACGTAGTCGGACGTGAGGCGCGGCTCCTCGGCGAGGAGCACGCGGGCCACTCGCGCGGCATTGCCACCGTGCCGATGTGCCTCGGCGCCGGCGTCCAGGGCGCGGGGGAGCGCGCGCGCGGCTTCGCGCTCGTCTGCGGTCAGGTAGGCGTTTCGGGAGCTGAGCGCGAGCCCGTCCTCATCCCGCACGGTCGGCACGAGGCGGATCTCGAGCGGGACCGCGAGATCGCGCACGAGCTGCTGCACGAGGGCGGCCTGCTGTGCGTCCTTCTGCCCGAAGTACGCCCTCTTGGGCCGCACGATGTTGAAGAGCTTGAGGCAGACGGTGGCGACGCCGCGGAAGTGCCCTGGGCGCGCCACGCCCTCCAGCTCGGCGGCGAGCCGCTCGACGTCGACCCAGG
>JBOHAD010000215.1:0-2944 GCA_050697555.1 Gaiellaceae bacterium
CGCTGGGCGGGCGCGCGGACGAAGCCGCGGCGGGCCCAACCCGTGGATCCCTCGCTCGCCGCGAGGGCGCGCGAAGCCTGCGAGCGGCTCACGGGCGCGGGCGCCCGTGTCGCCCAGGGGCGCATCGAGATCTTCTGGGAGAGCGAGACGCAGCTAGAGGAGATCGTCGAGGCGCTCGAGACCGCCCGCATCTGACTTCGGGCGTTCTCGTTTATCGTGAGGCGATGGTCGGCTCGTGGTACGACATCGAGTCCCTCGAGGAGCTCCACCAGGATGAGGCCGTCCGCGACGTCGTCCTCCGTACGGCGGTCCTCGGCCGCGGCGGCCGCCTCAGGGATGCAGTCCACGCGGATGTGGACCTCGACGCGGAGACGAAGACGACCGTCCTCGAGCTCGCCGGCGAGCGCGCCTTCCTGCTCGCCTTCGAGGACTACGCGCGCCGCTGCCGCCACCACCACTGAGCAGTACGGCGGCTACAATCTCGCCCGCGCGGGCGATTAGCTCAGTCGGTTAGAGCGCCGCTCTGATAAGGCGGAGGTCCCTGGTTCGAATCCAGGATCGCCCACTTCGGCGTCCCCGAAAAGGGCGCCGCTATCATCCGACGCAGGCCAGCCCATGCAAGAGATGGTCATCTACGGCGTCAGCTTCGACATGGTCGGCAAGCAGCCGATCGTGCTCCTGAAGACCTCCGACGGGAACAAGTTCCTGCCGATCTGGATCGGCCATCCGGAAGCAGCCGCGATCCTGATGAAGCTTCAGGGGGCCGCGACGCCGCGGCCCATGACCCATGATCTCGTCACCGACATGCTCGCCCGGCTCGAGGCGCGCGTCGTTCGCATCGCGGTCACGGAGCTGCGCGAGAACACGTTCTACGCCATCGTCACCGTCGCCGTCAACGGGAGCGAGATCGAGATCGACTCGCGGCCGAGCGACGCGATCGCGCTTGCCGTCCGCGCCGAGGCGCCCATCTTCGCGGCCGACGACGTGATCGAGGAGAGCGCGATCGAGTTCGAGCACGAGGACGTGAACGAGGAGGAGGTCGTCGAGGAGTTCAAGAAGTTCCTCGACGAGGTCAAGCCCGAGGACTTCTCCACAGAAGGCTAGGAGGCTTCGGTCTCCGCCTCGCGGCCCGCGACCTCGCGCTTCGTCAGGTCGAGGAGCTCTCCGTAGATCTCCCGAAGGCCCTCGCCGGAGAGCGGTCCCTGGTTGGCCCGCGTGACGTAGGCGAGCATCCAGTCCTCGCGAGCCTGGTCGACGAACTCCCAGTCGCGGGAGGTCTTGTAGTCGCGCAGGCGCTGCACGAGCCGGAGCCGCCTGTTGATCGCGTTCACGATGGCGAGGTCGTTGTCCGAGATCTGCTCCCGGAGCTGGCGGACTACTGGATCGTTGTCGGCCTCGTTCACGGGGCTAAGGATAGGCGCAGGCTCATTCGAGGGGAACGTCGAGCGCCCAGGCCAGGACGAGGAGGAGGATTCCGAGGCCGTTGTACGTCACGTGGGCGATCACTCCGGGCCAGACGCTTCCGGAGCCGACGCGCACCCAGGCAAGGCCGATCCCAAAGAGCGCGAGGGGCGGGAGGGCGCCCAGAATCCCGTGGACGAGCCCGAAGATCACGCCGCTGACGACGATCGCCGCCGCGGCTCCGAAGACCGCCAGGGCTCGCACCCCGAGGCCACGGAAGAAGACTTCCTCCGCGAAGGGCCCGAGCGTGATGACGAGGAGCGAGTTGACGACGAAGGCGGTCGCATGCTCCGGCTCCCAGCGCTCGGGAGCGAAGCCTTGCTCCTCCCCGCCGTGGAGGTACGGCTCCAGGATGCGCCCGACCACGAGGGTGAGGAGGACGACGCCGAAGGCGATCCACACCCAGCGAGCGCCGAAGCGCCGAAAGCCGAGCTCCTGCCAGGGACGGGGATAGAGGTACGCGATCCCGATGGAGATCGCGAGCATGAGCCCGTAGAAAAAGGCGCCGTTGACCGCCAGATCCGGGTCGTAGAGCGCGTCCTCGGGGACATCCTCCTGGGCGGCGCCGTAGAAGGCCGCGAGGACGAAGAGGCCCGCGAGCGCCGCCCAGAGGGCGAGCGCCAGGCCTTCACGCGCGCGCGAGCGCCTGCTCGAGGTCGGCGACGAGGTCGTCGGCATCCTCACAGCCTACGGAGAGGCGGAGGAGGCCAGGCGAGATGCCCGCGCCGGCCAGCTGCCCGGGTGCGTACTGGCGGTGGCTCGTCGACGCCGGATGGTGGACGACGGTGTCGACGCCGCCCAGGCTCGTCGCCCGGGCGCACAGCTCGAGGGCATTCATCAGACGCTCGCCCGCCTCGCGACCGCCCTCGAGCTCGAAGGCGAGCATCCCGCCGGAGTCGCCCAGCTGCCGAACGGCGAGCTCGTACTGCGGGAAGCTCTCGAGGCCGGCGTAGAGCACCCGCGCGACCTTCGCGTGCCCTTCGAGGAACGAGGCGACCGCGAAGGCGTTCGCGCTCTGGCGCTCGAGCCTGAGCGTGAGCGTCTTCAGCCCTCGCCGGAGGAGGAACGCCGGGAACGGATCGAGCACCGCGCCCGTCTGGACGAGGTGCTCACGCGCCGCCGCCACGAGAGCGGTCGAGCCGGCGAGGACGCCCGCCGTGACGTCGTGGTGGCCGTTCAGGTACTTCGTCCCCGACTCGCAGACGAGGTCGGCCCCGTGCTCGAGAGGCCGGCAGAGCGCCGGCGACGCGAAGGTGTTGTCCACAATGAAAACGCCCTCCGCCTTGGTCTCCGCGATCGCCGCGAGATCGGCGAGCGGGAAGCCCGGGTTCGCCATCGTCTCGACGAAGCGGACCCGCGCGGGCCGCCTCCACGCCTCGACGTCGGTCACGTCGAGGTACTCGATCTCGACGCCGTGCGGCCGCAGCCGGGACTCGGCGAGCGCGTAGGTCGTCCCGTAGAGCTGCTTGGGGAGGAGCAGCGT
>JBOHAD010000216.1:0-2941 GCA_050697555.1 Gaiellaceae bacterium
CGGGCCGAGCGGGCCTCGTGATGGACGGCGACGACGTGCAGGACCTCCGCGAGCACCGCGGAGTCGAGCCGCCCGCCCGCTCGCTCCTCGATCAGGCGCAGCCCGAGGTGCACGTGGCCGAGGAGCTTCCCCTCGGGCGTGGGGAGGAACAGCGGTCCGCGGTCGAGCTCGCGTATGCGGCCGATGTCGTGCAGAAGGGCTGCGGCGCCCAGCAGGTCCGCCCGCAGACGTGGGTGGAGCTGGGCGGCCTCCCGGCAGAGCGTCGCCGCCGCGACCGTGTGCTCGAGCAGACCACCGGCGTAGGAGTGATGCCCGTCGACGGTTGCGGGCAGGATCCGCAGCCGCGCCCGCAGCTCGCCGTCTTCGACGAAGCGATCCACGAGCGTGCGGAGGCCCGGGTGGGAGATCTCCCGGGCGAGGAACTCGAAGAAGCCGTCGAGCTCGTCCGTGTCCCGGCGCGGTTCGGGGACGAGCTCGGCCGGGTCGGTATCGGCCGGCTCGAGCGAGCGCACCTCGAGCTGCAGGCGGTCGCGGAACCGCTCCACGCGGCCGAGCACGCGCACGGCGTCCCCCTCGCCGAAGCGGCGGTCGAGAAGCTCGACGTCGTTCCAGACGCGCGCCTCGATGCGCCCGCTGGGATCGACGAGCTCGAGCGCGAGGTACGGGCTGCCCGCGCGGGTGCGCAGACGGCGCTTGCGGGTGACGGCGTAGAGCCCCTCGACCACCCGGTCCTCGGCCAGCTGGGCGATGGGCGTCGCCGCGCTCACCCGGAGAACTCTAGGCCACCCTTCGGCTGGTAGCCTGGAGCCCCGATGGCCCTCGTGAAGCCGTTTCGCGCCCTGCGCTACGACGCGGGCACGGCGGGGCCGCTCGACGATCTCGTCTCACCTCCTCACGATGTCCTCACGCCGGCGCTGCATGCGCGTCTTCTCGCCGCGAGCCCCTTCAACGCCGTCCGCCTCGTGCGCCCCGACGACCCGGAAGAGGCGGGGCGGAAGCTCGCGGACTGGCGAGACCGAGGCGTCCTCGTGCGCGAGGAGCGGGCCGGGATCTGGCTCCTCGAGGAGCAGTTCGCCGGATCGGAGGGCTTGCCCCGCACCAGGCGCGGGATCGTGGCGCGCGTGCGCCTCCAGCCCTACGAAAAGGGGCTCGTCCTCCCCCACGAGCGCACCTTTCCGCGCCAGAAGGACGTGCGCCTGCAGCTCCTTCGGGCCACGAGGACGAAGCTCTCGCCGGTCTTCCTCCTGCACGAAGGCGGCGCCCCCGCCCCGACGGGCGTGCCCCGCCTCGAGGCCGAGCTCGAGGGCGTCCGCAGCCGGCTCTGGTCCGTCGACGACCCCGAGGCGATCGAGGGGATCGTCGCCGGCGTCGAGGGCCCTCTGGTCGTGGCCGACGGCCACCACCGCTACGAGACGGCGCTTCGTTTTCACGAGGAGGTAGGGAGCGAGGAGACGGCCTACGTGCTCGCCGTGCTCGTGAGCACGGACGATCCTGGGCTCGAGATCCTGCCGACACACCGCCTGACGACGGGTACCGTGCCCGAGCTCGACGGAGGGCTCCGCCTGACCGAGCTCGGGGCCGCGGACGACGCGCTGGCCGCGCTTCGCGCCGTGCCGCGCGACCGGGGCGCCTTCGTCCTCGTCGAGGCCGGCCGGGCGACGCTGGCGGAAACGGACGGACCCGGCCCGGACACCGAGGTCGTCGACCGCCTGCCGCTCGAGGGCGTCTCCTTCACGGCGAGCGCGGCCGACGCCGCCCGCGCGGTCTCGGCGGGCGAGGCCACGGCCGCCTTCCTCGTCCGTCCGCCGACGGTCGGCGAGGTCGAGGCCGTCGCGCGGGCGGGCGGGCGCATGCCGCCGAAGAGCACGTACTTCTACCCCAAGCTGACGAGCGGGCTCCTCTTCGCGCCCTTCGACGAGTGACTGACTGGCTCGGGGTCTGCCGGGACGCGGCGGAGACGGTGCGGGGCGTCCTGGCGGAGCTCCCCACACGGCACGAGCGCGAGCCGGCCGTCGGCACCGGCGAGGGAGGCGACGAGACGACCGCGGTGGACGCGGCGGCCGAGGCGGCCGTCATCGCCCGGCTCGAGGCGGTGCACCGCGAGGACGTCGCGTTCACTCTCGTCTCGGAGGAGCTCGGCGAGCGCGTCTTCGGCGACGGAGGCGACGGGCTTCGCGTGGTCCTCGACCCCATCGACGGGAGCCTGAACGCCAAGCGCGGCATACCCTTCTTCTCGCTCTCAGTCGCGATCGCGTCGGGGCCCACGATGGGGGACGTCGAGCTCGGTTTCGTCTACGACTTCGGAAGCGGCGAGGAGTGGGTGGCCCGCCGCGGCGCCGGCGCGTTCCTGGACGGGGAGCCGCTCGACGGCCCGGACCCGAAGGAGGAGGTCGAGATCCTCGCCTTCGAGGCGACGCGCACGGACCTCGTCGCGGAGCGCGTGGCAGGCATGGTCGGGCTGGCGCACCGGACGCGGATCATGGGCTCGCTCGCCCTCTCGCTCTGCCACCTGGCGGCGGGTCGCCTCGACGGGGTCGTCTCGCTGAAGCCGGCGCGAAGCGTGGACATCGCCGCGGCGCAGCTTCTCGTCCGCGAGCGCGGGCTCGCCATCGACCTGCCCGAGGCTCCGCCCTTCGAGGCAGCGCCTCTCGACGTCACCGCTCGCTCCCGCGTCGTCGCGGCGGCGAATCCCGAGCTTGCGCAGGAGCTCTTTGCGCGTCTCGGCGCTCGCTGAGCCGCCGCTCGAGATTCGCCTTCACCTCGGGCCACTCGTCGTCGACGACGGCGTAGTAGGCGGAGTCTCTGAGCTCGCCACCGCGCACGACCATGTGCTTCCGGAAGATCCCTTCGAAGCGGGCCGGGAGCGCCTCGAGCGCGCCGCGGGCGCGTTCGTTCCGGGCGTCGGTCTTGAACTCGACGCGGAGGCAGTCGAGCTCCTCGA
>JBOHAD010000217.1:0-2939 GCA_050697555.1 Gaiellaceae bacterium
GGCGCCGCCGGCCTGACGCTCGTCTACGGGGTGCTGCGCCTGATCAACTTCGCGCACGGCGACATGCTCACGTTCGGCGCCTACATGACGCTTCTGGGCACCGTCGGCCTTGGGCTCCCGTTCCTCGTCGCCGTCCTGATCGGCGTCGCCGCGACGGCCGCGGTCGCGCTCGGCTTCGAGAAGGCGATCTGGGGGCCGCTGCGGCGCCGCCACGCGAAGGCGCTTCAGATGATCCTGGCCGCGATCGGGCTCGCCTTCGTGATCAGGCATTCGATCCAGCTCGTGACGGGGACGAACCCGCGGGGGATGGGCGTGGACGTCACGGGCTCGATCGTTTTTGGGGGGATCCGGATCGGCAAGACGCAGCTCCTCGTCCTCGGCGTCGGCTATGCCGTCCTCGTCGCGCTCGGCCTCATGCTCCGCTACACGCTGCTCGGCAAGCAGCTGCGCGCCCTCTCCGACGACCCGGCCCTCGCGGAGACGACCGGAATCGACACGGGCCGCCTCGTCGTCGTGACCCAGCTTCTGGCCGGAGGCCTGGCGGGACTCGCGGGGGCCCTCTTCGGCGCCTCGATCGGCGTCATCACGCCGAACGTGGGCTTCTTCCTCCTTCTCTTCCTCTTCGCCGCCACGATCCTCGGCGGAATCGGCAACGCGTTCGGCGCGCTCGCGGGCGGCATCGCCCTCGGCCTCATGCAGGAGTGGTCGACGCTTCTCGTGGAGGCGCGCTGGAAGGCCGCGGTCGGGTTCGTGATCCTCATTCTCGTGTTGATCGTCCGTCCGCAGGGGCTCTTCGGGCGGGCGCGGGTGGCGGCGCGGTGATGGTCGTGCTGGCGATTCTCGATCCCGCCGTCGCGTCGGTCGACTTCTGGATCGCGGTCGGCGTCGTGACCGGGATCGCGGGAATCTTCACCCTCGGGATCCAGCTCAACGCGGGCTCGACCGGGATCCTCAACGTCGGGCAGGTCGGGTTCATGGCGATCGGCGCCTACACGCTCGGCATCCTCGTCGTCGACTTCGAGCTCCCGATGTGGCTCGCCCTGCTCGCGGGAACGGCCGCGGCGATCATCGCGGCGCTCGCTATCGGTCTCCCGTCGCTGCGCCTGCGCGCCGACTACTTCGCCATCGCCACGATCGCGTTCGCCGAGATCGTCCGCTTCGTCGCGCAGAACGCCCGCGGTCTCACCGGCGGGAACCAGGGCAAGGGCGGGTTCGACAGGGACTGGCGCGGCGTCTCGGAGACGATGTCGTCCTTCTTCGAGCGTCTCGGGCTCGGCGACTCGCACCTGCTGCCGCTCCTCGTCGTCACCTGGGGGCTGTTCCTCCTCCTCCTGGTCGTCATCCGCCACGCGATGAGAACGCCCTGGGGACGCGTGATCCTGACCGTGCGCGAGGACGAGGACGCAGCGCAGGCGATCGGCAAGAACGTGCTCGCGTACAAGCTCCAGTCGCTCGCGATCGCGGCTTCCCTGGGCGCCCTCGCAGGGTTCCTCTTCGCGCTCCAACTCCGTTTCCTCGTCCCCCAGTCGTTCGACCCGACCTTCACCTTCCTCGCGTACGCGGCCGTCATCCTGGGAGGGCTCGGCAGCTACGGCGGCGTCGTCGTGGGGACGGTGATCGTCTGGGTCCTGCTGGAGCTGACACGCTTCCTCGAGCTGCCCATCTCGAGCGACCGGATCGCCGCGATCCGCTTCGTCCTCGTCGGTCTCGCGCTGATCCTCCTCAGCATGGCGCGTCCGCAGGGACTCTTCGGCAAGCGCGAGGAAATGGTGCTGCGTGACTGAGCGTCCTGCCGAGCCCATCCTCGTCCTGGAGGACGTGGTCAAGACCTACGGCGGCCTGCGCGCCGTCGACGACGTCAGCCTCACGGTCGCCCCCGGCTCGATCACGGCGCTCATCGGGCCGAACGGCGCGGGGAAGTCGACGCTCTTCAACGTGATCACCGGCTTCGCCCGCCTCCAGGCCGGCAACGTCGTCTTCGACGGGCGCGCGGTGCTCGGGCTCCCTCCGCACCGGATCGCGAAGCGCGGCCTCGTCCGCACGTTCCAGCTCACCCGCACGTTCGAGGCGATCACCGTCCTCGACAACATGCTCGCCGCGACGCGCGAGCATCCGGGCGAGCGCCTGACCACCGCGCTGCTCTTCCCCCGCAGGGTTGCCGAGCACGAGCGGAGGGTGCGGGAGCGCGCCCGAGAGCTCCTCGACCTCTTCGCGCTCGCCGACCTTGCGCAGGCCTATGCGGGCCAGCTCTCGGGTGGGCAGCGCAAGCTCCTCGAGCTGGCGCGGGCGCTCATGCTCGAGCCGACGATGGTGCTCCTCGACGAGCCGATGGCCGGCGTGAACCCCGTGCTCGGGCGCCGCTTGATGGAGTACATCCACCGGCTCCGGGAGGAGCGCGGGCTCACCTTCTTCTTCGTCGAGCACGACATGGACGTGGTTATGAGCCACGCCGACCACCTGGTCGTCATGGCGCAGGGCCGCGTGCTCGTCGAGGGCTCCCCGGACGAGGTGCAGCGCGACGAGCGTGTCGTCGACGCGTACCTCGGCCCGGCGTGGGCGCCGGAGTCGGGCGGCCGTGGCTGAGGGCGGAGACGGGCGGCCCGTCGTCCTCCGCGTCGAGGACCTCGTCGCCGGCTACGTGCCGGGCGTCGACGTCCTCCGCGGCGTCCACGTCGAGGTGGGGGAGGGCGAGATCGTCACGATCGTGGGACCGAACGGCGCCGGCAAGTCGACGCTCGTGAAGGCGCTGGTCGGGATCCTCCGCCCGCGCGAGGGGCGCGTCGTCTTGCGCGGCGAGGAGATCACCGGCATGGCCGGCCACGAAGTCGCCCGCAAGGGCGTCGGGTACGTGCCCCAGCGCGACAACGTCTTCCCGAGCCTGACCGTCGAGGAGAACCTCGAGCTCGGTGCGCTCCCCCGGCCCGGGACGCCGGTCAGGG
>JBOHAD010000218.1:0-2917 GCA_050697555.1 Gaiellaceae bacterium
GTCGCGCTCCTCCCCGAGCTCGACCCGATCCCGACGGTGACGCTGCCGCTCGAGCGCTTCGGGGAGGGCCTCGACCTCTACCGCCGCCACGATGCGATCAAGATCGTCTTCATGCCGTGAGGGCGCTCCTGTACCACGGCCCCGGTGACCTGCGGGTCGAGGAGGTGGCCCGTCCCGAGCCCGGCCCCGGCGACGTCCTCGTCCAGGTCGAGGTCGCGCTCACGGACGGAACGGACGCGAAGGCCTTCCGCCGCGGCCACCCGCTCCTCCTCGCTGAGGCGCCCAGCCCTTTCGGGCACGAGTTCTGCGGGATCGACGTGGCCACCGGCCGACGTGTCGTCGCCGCTAACTCGGCCCCGTGCGGCTCTTGCCCGCCCTGCCGCCGGAGCGAGGAGACGCTCTGCGAGAACCTGCGGCCCTTCCTCAACGGCGCCTATGCGGAGTTCCTGCTCGTGCCGGAGCGGATCGCGGCGCGGAACCTGCTGCCCGTGCCGCCGGCGCTCCCTCCCGAGGTGGCCGCCCTGATGGAGCCGCTCGCGTGCTGCCTCCACGGGGTCGAGCGGGCTCAGGTCGAGGCCGGCCAGACCGTGGCCGTGCTCGGCCCCGGCCCGATCGGGCTCATGCTCTGTGCGGCCGCGGAAGACGCCGGGGCGCGCGTCGTCGCAGTCGGCGGACGGCCGGAGCGTCGGGAGCTCGCGCGCGAGTTCGGCGCGGAGCCGGGCGACGGCGTGGGCGCCGACGTGGTCGTCGAGGCCGTCGGCAGCGAGCAGGCGTGGCAGGACGCGCTCGCGCTCGTCCGCCCGGGAGGCACGGTCGTCTTCTTCGGCGGCAGGGAGGTCGGCGTCGACACCTTTCGGCTCCACTACGAGGAGCTGACCCTGCGCGGAGCCTTCCACCACACGCCGCGACACGTGCGGGCCGCGCTCGCGTTCCTGGCCAGCGGCGCCTATCCCTGGGAGCGCCTGATCACGCACCAGATCGGGCTCGAGGGCGTCTCGGACCTCTTCGCCGATCCGCCGCGCGACCTCCTGAAGGCCGCGGTCGTTCCCTAGATGATTGATCGAAAATTAGGCTCGCCGGACGAGCGTGATCCCGTCGCGGACGGTCAGCTGGACGGCGACGACTGTGGGATCCGACGCGAGCCGGTCGTTCAGCTCGAGGATCGCCCGCGTCGCGGGGCTGTCGTCCGGCTCCAGGACTCGGCCCGCCCAGAGCGTGTTGTCGAAGGCCATGAGGCCCCGGCCGGCGAGTCGAGGAAGGAGCACCTCGTAATACGTGACGTAGTTGACCTTGTCCGCGTCGACGAAGACGAAGTCGAACTCGCCCTCGAGCCGCTCGATCGTCTCGAGCGCCGGGCCGAGATGAATCGTCACCAGGTCGGCGAAACCGGCTTCCTCGACGTAGCGCTGCGCGACCGCGGCGTGGACCTCCTCCACTTCGCACGTGTCGATGCGCCCGCCCGGCGGGAGCGCGGCCGCCATCGAGATCGCGGAGTAGCCGCTGTAGGTCCCGAGCTCGAGCACCCGCCGCGCTCCGAGGGCGTAGACGAGGAACTGGAGAAGGCGACCCTCGATCGGTCCCGTCAGCATCTGCGGCGAGGAAAGCTCCGCGCGCGTCTGGGCCGCGAGGCGGTCGAGCAGGCTTCCGGGCGGCGTCGTGTGCGCCTCGGCGTACCGCTCGATCGCCTCCGGGACGACCAACGTCAGTGGCCCGTCCTCTCCACGCGCGAGCCGCCGACGATCGCGTCGCGGCCGTCGCGGAAGCGCACCCACGCCTTGCCGCCGCCGTCGTAGTCGCGTCCCCAGACGACCAGCGTGCCCTCGGCGCCGCCGACGTGACACCGTTCCGTGCCCTCCGGGTCGACGCCGCGCCAGACGCGCACGAACGGGTTCGCGTCCCACTCGCGCCCGATCGTCGTCTCCTCGCTGTGGCCGGGATAGACGGCGGTCTCGTGGGGAAGTCCCATGAGCACGTCCATGACCGAGCGGCGAAGGTCGTCGAAAGCGTCGGTCGTACCGCCGACCGACCCGGCGAAGAGCGTGTCGCCCGTGAAGCACGCTTCGCCGTCGACGACGAAGGAGAGCATGCCGCGGGTGTGACCGGGCGTCCGCAGGGCCTCGATGCGGAGGTCGCCGGTCTCGACGACCTCCCCGTGGCCGAGCGGCTCGGCGCCGTCGACGCCCTCCTCCGACGCGGCGATCACGCGCAGGCCGAAGCGCTGTTCGAGCTCGCCGTGATGGGCAACGTGGTCGCCGTGCGCGTGGGTCGTCAGCAGGTGCGTGACGTGCACCTCGAGCCGCTCGACCGCCGCGAGGAGCGGCTGGACGGGAGCGCCTGAGTCGAGGAAGACGGCGGTCCCGCCGGAGCGGTCCGCGATCAGGTACGCGTTCGAAAGCCACTCCGGATCCATGCTTCGTTCGACGATCACGGCGCGGGTAGGATGCCAGCCGGGCACCCGGACAGGGAGGACGAATCTAAATGGCCGGCCTCATGAGCCGAACCTCGAATGTGATCAAGGCGTGGGTCTCGAAGCTCCTCGACCGGGCCGAAGACCCCTCCGTCACGCTCGACTACTCGTACGAGAAGCAGCGCGAGATGCTCCAGAACGTCAAGAGAGGCGTTGCGGACGTCGTCACGGCGAAGAAGCGGCTCGAGCTCCAGACGCAGAAGCTCGAGCAGGAGATGCCGAAGCTCGAGGAGCAGGCGCGCAAGGCGCTCGCGGCCGGCCGCGAGGATCTCGCCCGCGCCGCGCTCGAGCGCAAGGCCTTCGCCCAGCAGCAGCTCCAGGGCCTCGACCAGCAGATCGCCGGGCTCGAGGCCCAGCAGGAGAAGCTCGTGGCGAGCGAGAAGCGGCTCGCGACGAAGGTGGAGTCGTTCCGCAGCCAGAAGGAGGTCATCAAGGCGCAGTACTCCGCCG
>JBOHAD010000219.1:0-2910 GCA_050697555.1 Gaiellaceae bacterium
CCCAGCCACGTGATCCCGCTGTAGAGGTAGATGGCCAGCGCGAGGGCGCGCGGGTTGGCGGGCTCCACGTAGGCGAGCTCGAGCGCTGCGAAGGCGAGGAGGAGGAAGGCGGCGGGCCAGCGGCCGAACCGCTCCGGGTAGTCGAGCGGCGGCTCCCACGAGGCCCCGACCCGCTGACTCAGCCAAGCGACCGCGTCCGCGGCGGCCCGCCAGGGGTTGAGCCAGGCCCAGACGTTCCCGACCAGAACGACGAGCACCACGACGCCGAGCCAGAAGAGGACGTACACGAACGTCGGGGCGATGTTGTCCGTCGGCGACGGCTCGCCGACGAGGGCCGCGGCGGCGACCACGAGGAAGAGCCCGAAGCCGAGCGCTCCGAGCGCGATCCGCACGGCGCGGGAGAGGAGAACGCGCCCGAACCCCTCCGGGAGGAGCCGTCCCCTCGAGAGCTCCTCCAGCCGAGGCTTGGTCCAGAGCGCCCAGAGGGCGATGAACGAGAGCAGGAGCACGAGCGCAGCCCCGTAGTAGAAGAGCCACGTCGGCACGGGGAGGTCGCGGATGCCGCCGATTCCGTGCGCGAAAATCACGGCCGAACCTCGAGCTGAGCGATGAGGAGGTGGCGATTCTCGAGCTCGATCTCGAGGACCCCGGGCGTCCGTGGGCGGAACTGGAGCCGCGCCGGCGATCCCGGAGCCACGTTGCGGAAGATGTCGACGCCGTGCACGTGCACGTGGTCGGCGACGTCGCTTCGGACGACGAGGACGACTCGCTCGCGTCGGTCGACCTGCACGCGTTGCACGCCGCCCACCGGACCGCCGTCCCGGACCTCGACGACGACTCGCACGGCGGTCGGCGGCGGCGCTGCCGTCGTTTCGGTCGTCTCGGTCGTGACCTCGGTCGTCTCGGTCGTGACCTCGGTCGTCGTCGGAGTCGACGCTGTCGTCGAGGGCTCGGTCGCGGCCGTTTCGTCCGTGTCCTCGGGTCGGAGAACCACGAAGAGGACGACGGCGGCGACGACCGCGCCGAGCGCGACGAGAATCCTCCTGTCCACGTCCACCTCCTGATCGCTTGTACGGGCCTGGGTTCAGGTCCGCACAGGCGGTGCGCGTCCGGCCCAGCCGCGGGCGAGCACTGGAACTCTGGCGGGCTCGGTCCAAGCCGGGCGCGGGGGAGCGAGCCGGGCGGCAAATCGAGGCCGAGCAGCCGGCCGCTGGGCAACGGCGTCGGCGAGCACGGTCAGCGCCCGGGCGACAAGCAGCGCCGCCACCGCGAAGGGGAGCTGGAGTACGAGCCCCAGCAGGAAGACCGGCTCGATCGCCGTGCCCCAGGGCATTCCGCCCAGAGCCAGGGCGCGCTCGAGGTGCTCCTGGACGGCGAACCCGAGCAGGGGCAGCGCGCCGGCGAGCCAGCCAGGGAGCGCCCGCCCGCGCCTGCCGGCGATTCGGGCGGCGAGCGCGACGCTCACGGTCGCCGCGCAGAGCGTCAGGAAGAGCGGCGCCTGCGCCAGGTAGCCGTGGCCGTGCTCCTCGGTGGGCACGAGCTCGTACGCGAGCGCGTGCGCGGAGAGCCACGCGACCGCCAGCAGCGGCAGGCCGAGAAGCCAGGCGGGGCGCAGGCGCTCCACGCCCTGATGATGCCAGTCAGGCGACGACGAGGCCGCCGTTCTCGGCCGCGCCTTCGAGGAACGCGAGCCAGTCCCGCCAGAGCTTCTCGTCCTCGAGCGAGCGCGGCTCGCCCGAGGCGCGGGCGAGTGCCGCGGCGACCTCGCCCGGCGGAACGCGAGCCCCCGGCTCGAGCTCCACCAGCGCGAGCTTGATCCCCTGCTCGGACATCTCGCCCGCCAGCGCCTCGACGTGCTGCGCCGAAAGCCAGACGTGCCCGCTCATTCCGTCGTTCCTGGCCCAGTAGATCCTCACAGCTGCTCCAGCTCGCCGAGGAGGCGGTCGACCTCCTCGGCGGTGTTGTAGTGGACGATGCCGATGCGGACGGCGCCGGCGGGCAAACCCAGTCGCTTCATCACCTCGACTGCGTAGTAGTCCCCGGCCCAGACCGCGATGTCGCGCTCGGCGAGCCGGCTCGCGATCTCGTCCGGCGGGCGCCTGGGATGCGTGACGCAAAAAGTGGGCGTACGGCTCTCCATCGTCGGCGGGCCGTGGAGGCGGAGGCCGCCGGGGAGGCCGGCGAGCAGCTGCTCGCCGAGCTCGCGCTCGTGGGCGGCGATCGCCTCCCAGCCGATGGACTCGACGTAGGCGATCGCGGCGACCAGGCCGGCCAGCGCCTCGTGCGGCAGCGTGCCGGTCTCGAAGCGGGCGCCGAGCGGCTCGTCCGGAGCGGGGCGCACCTTGTAGGGCCGCCAGCGCTCGAGCACCTCGCGGCGTCCGTAGAAGAGGCCGAGGTGGGGGCCGAAGAACTTGTACGGGGAGCACAAGAGGACATCCACGTCCGCGGCGCCGACGTCGATCGGCCCGTGCGGCGCGTAGTGGACCGCGTCCACCCATGCAAGCGCGCCAGCCTCGTGCGCGAGGTCGGCGATCCGCCGCACCTCGGTGACCGTGCCGACCGCGTTCGAGGCCCAGGGGAACGCGACGACCCGCGTCCGCTCGGAGAGCTGCCTTTCGAGATCGCCGAGATCGAGACGGCACTCCTCGTCGATCTCGACGAAGCCCACACGCAGGTCGAGGTCGTGGGCGAGCTCGAGCCAGGGCGCGACGTTGGCGTCGTGGTCGAGACGCGTGACGAGGATCTCGTCGCCGGGGCGGAGCTCGCGGGCGAGAGTGCGCGAGAGGGCGAAGTTGAGCGTGGTCATGTTCTGCCCGAAGCCGACCTCGTTCGGGGAGGCGCCGAGGAAGCGGGCGGCGGCGTGATGGGCGCCGACGACGAGCGCGTCGCTCGCGCGGCTCGTCTCGAAGG
>JBOHAD010000220.1:0-2899 GCA_050697555.1 Gaiellaceae bacterium
CACCGCGGGGCCCTCCTCCAGCTCGCGGTCACCCGCGACCACTCCCTCGGCGACGCAGCCGAGCAAGTGCCGGGGCGCGAGCTCCTCGCGTACAACCTCGGCGACCGCCTCGGCCTCGAGCAGGTGCACCGGAGAGAGAAAAACGAACGCGAGGTCGATCTCCGCCCGAGCCAGGCCGCCGCCGCCGGCCTCGCGCGCAGCCTCCCTGGCGGCGTCCCGGGCCGACTCCGAAGTCGACAGACCGGCCCCGATCCGGCAGGCGAGCGTCCGGGACTCCATCGCGTCAGTGTACGTCGGCGAAGCTGGCCTCCGTGACCGACGAGATGTGGCAGCCGATGCCGCTCCTCCTCTACCTCGACCAGAACTACCTGAGCGGCATGGTCAAGCGAAAGCCCGGCTTCCGGGAGCTCGAGCCGGCGCTCAGAGCGGCCGTCGCCCGCGGAGCGGTCGCCGTCCCCGAGGCCGAGGCTCACCGGATCGAGTCGGCGGCGCGGCCCGACTTGCCGCTGCTCGAGCTCCTGCGCGAGCTTTCGCGAGGGCTCCGGCTGCCCGACCCGCCCGGCGCTCGCGAGCGCCAGCTGGAGCGTTGCCTGGCCCTGATACTGGAGCGCGACTTTCCCGAACGGCGCGGACGGGCGAGCGACCGGATGGACGTGCGGGCGCTCGCGCTTGCACTCCCCCGCTGCCGGCTTGCGACCTGCGACGCGTTCATGGCCGACGTCGTCCGCCGGAGCGGCATGCACGTTCGCTTCCGTTGCGAGCTCTACACCGGGCGCCGCGCCGATGTCGACCGGCTGCGGCAGCGGCTCGAGCAGATGTAGGCGGGCGCGCATGACGCTGCGGCGGGCGGCTCGACACGGAACTCGTGGTCGACGCTCGCGCGGGCTTCGCTGAGGGGCCGTCGGGACGAGGAGCGCCAGAGGAAGGGCGCGGCCGTGCGCCGCGTCGCGCCTGACCGTCGCCTCGACGCCGTCGTCGAGGCGGTTTGGCCTCGTCACGAGCTGCGGTCTCGTCCGGACGACCCACTCCCACTGCAGCAGATGAGCGAGCTGATGCGGCAGCGCCGGCGTGCAGCTCTCGCGGTCGCCTGGCTCGGGCGAGAGCGACTCGGACGCCGCGGTGATCCCGAGAGGTCGCAAAGGTTAGGCCGTCGAAAGCTGTGTCCGTGTAGCGCGACGGGAGCGGTAACTCTCCTCGTGATCAGGTGCGGAGAGGTGAATCCGACTTGATCGGGCCACCTCTCCGCGCCCGGTGAGCTCTGCGGCTACGCCGCGGCCTGGTCCGCGATCGTGAACGCAACCTGGTTCTGCTCGACGGTGGCGTCGAGAACCTTGTCGTCGAGGAGGGAGGCCGCCTCGGGTTCGAGGAAGACCCGGGCCTCCTGCTCTTCGATCACCTCGTCGTCCTCAGCGGGCAGCGGAACGACGCTGAGCTGGAAGTTCGAGCTGCAGCTCGCCACTGCTGTCGACGGGAATCGGGCGGAACTTCGCGCCGGTACGCCTCGCGATCTGCTGCCAGGGCACGAAGTTCGAGTGGTGCTCGAGCTCGGTCGCAACGACGACGTCGCCGGGGCCGAGACGGTCGAGGCCCCAGGCGTAGGCGACGAGGTTCAGCGCCTCGGTCGCGCTGCGTGTGAAGACGATCTCGCGCGTGGAGGCCGCGTTGATGAAGGCCCGCACCTTCTCGCGCGAGCCCTCGAAGCGCTCGGTCGCCGCTCGGCGAGCAGGTAGACGCCGCGATGGACGTTCGTGTACGAGGTCTCGTAGAACTCGCGCAGCGCATCGAGCACCTGCCGCGGCTTCTGCGCGGTCACCGCGGAGTCGAGGTAGGCGAGCGGCTTTCCGTGGACGCGCTGCTGGAAGATCGGGAAGTCCGCGCGGAGCGTGTGCGCGTCGAGCTTGGCCTCTCCTGCGATCGCCGCCTCGACCGCCTCTGCGGCCTTAGCCAACCGAGCCCTCCATCTGCAGCTGGATCAGCCGGTTCATCTCGACCGCGTACTCGAGCGGGAGCTCCTTCGTGATCGGCTCGACGAAGCCCGAGACGATCATCGCGGCCGCCTCTGCCTCGGAGAGACCGCGGCTCATGAGGTAGAAGAGCTGCTCCTCGCCGATCTTGGAGACGGTCGCCTCGTGGCCGATGTTGACGTCGTTCTCGTCGATCCGGATGTACGGATACGTGTCCGTGCGGGAGGCCTCGTCGAGGATGAGCGCGTCGCAGACGACCTTCGAGCGCGCGCCCACGGCGCCCTTGGCGACCTCGAGCAGGCCGCGGTAGCTCGCGCGCCCGCCGTTCTTCGAGATCGACTTGGACGTGATCACCGAGGAGGTGTTCGGCGCGACGTGCACCGCCTTGCCGCCCGCGTCCTGGTGCTGCCCCTCGCCCGCGAAGGCGATCGAGAGCACCTCGCCGTGCGCACCCTCGCCCATCAGCCAGATCGCGGGGTACTTCATCGTCAGCTTGGAGCCGAGGTTGCCGTCCACCCACTCCATGGTCGCGTTCTCGTACGCGACGGCGCGCTTGGTGACGAGGTTGTAGACGTTGTTCGACCAGTTCTGGATCGTCGTGTAGCGGCAGCGGCCGCCCGGCTTGACGACGATCTCGACCACCGCGGAGTGAAGCGAGTCGCTCGTGTAGATCGGCGCCGTGCAGCCCTCGACGTAGTGCACGTACGCGCCCTCGTCGACGATGATCAGCGTGCGCTCGAACTGGCCCATGTTCTCCGCATTGATGCGGAAATAGGCCTGGAGCGGCATCTCCACTTTCACGCCCGGGGGCACGTAGATGAACGAGCCGCCCGACCAGACGGCCGAGTTCAGCGCTGCGAACTTGTTGTCGTTCTGCGGGATGATCGTCCCCATGTGCTGCTTGACGATGTCCTCGTGCTCGCGCAGGGCTGAGT
>JBOHAD010000221.1:0-2836 GCA_050697555.1 Gaiellaceae bacterium
CGCGCCGCCAGGCTTGCCTCGTCCGAGCAGGAGCTCGAGCTCCGCGAGCGCCGCATCACCGAGCAGGCGCAGGTCGTCCGCGAGGAGCGCGAGCGGCTGTCCGAGCTCGAGGCCCGAGCGGTCACCGAGGAGGCGCTCGCGACCGAGCGCTCGGAGCAGGCGAAGGTCAAGCTCCGCGAGGCCAAGGAGGCGGACCGGGAGCGTGAGCGGCTCGCCGCCGACGTGGCGAAGCGCGAGTCTGCGCTTGCGTCCCAGGAATCGAAGCTCGGCCGGCGGGAGCAGGAGGTCACGAGCCGTGAAGCGGAGCTGAAGGCCCGCCAGGAGGCCCGCGAACGGGCCGACCGCGAGCGGGAGTCTGCTCTCCGCGAGGCCGAGAAGGAGCTCTCTGCTCGCGAGCAGGCATTCGCCGCCCGTGAAGGGGAGCTGACCAAGGAGCTCTCCCGGGTGCAGGCGCGCGACGAGGCTCTCTCGGAGCGGGAGGCCGATCTCCGAGCCAAGGGAGACCGGCTCCGGAGCGACGCAGACCGGCTCGAGCGCGAGCTCTCCGGGCAGGGAAAGGCGACGGAGGAGACTCTCACCCGCGCCGCCGAGCTCGACCAGCGGGAGCTCGAGCTGGCCGCCCGCGAGGCCGAGCTGCACCAGCGCGAGGCGCACACCGCCCGTGTGCAGACCGAGAGCCAGAAGGGGCGTGACCTGGAGGAGTTCGAGGAGCGCCTCGAGGAGCGGGAGCGCGGCCTGGCCGAGCGCGAGGCCGAGCTTTCGAACTCGGAGGACGTCACCGAGTCCCAGCGCAAGCGCCTCGACCGGCGCGAGAAGCGCGTGGCCGAGATGGAGGAGAGCCTACGCGAGCGCCTGCGGGAGCTCGACGACCGCGAGGGGGAGATGGAGGCCAAGGAGGCCTGGCTCGAGGCCGACGTCGAGATCCGCGAGGACAAGCTCGAGCGGCGCGAGACCGAGCTCGCCGCACTGCAGGAGCGCCTGGGGCAGAAGGAGAGCGAGCTCGCGACCTATGTCGCCCAGGTGCAGGGCGAGCTCAAGCGCCGCGAGGACGAGTGGTGGGAGAAGGTCACCGGCGCCGAAGGCCGGGACGGTCGCTGACCGCCCGCTCCACGTCGTTTCGATTCTCTCCTCCACCGGCGCGCCTTCGTCACGATGTGCGCGCCACGAGGGAGCTCTGCCGGAGTACGCTCGAAAGCGGGTGGTGGTCCGGGGTGGCCCCGGGGCTGCCTACGTAGCCTGAGTCGCCTGCTCCGCGCGCCAGCGTTCGAGCGCCTCCCAGGAGGCGAGCGTGTCCGCCGAGACCTGCGCGTGGAGAGCGGCCGGCTCGGTCGCCCAGTGCAGCTCGGCCACCTTGGCCGAGTGCGGCTCCGGCTCTGCGCCCTCACGCAAGCGCGTGTAGTAGACGACGAGCGCCGAGCCGGTGTCGTCGCTCAGCGAGACCGCGACGGCGCGAAACCCGAGGAGGTCGTCCTCGCCGAGGCCCATCTCCTCGGCGGCATCGGCGAGGATCGCGTCTCGCGGGCTCTCGCGCGGCGCGAGCCCGCCCGAGGCCGACGCGGTCCAGAGGAGCGGATCGCGGCCGATGGAACGGCCGCGAAGCTGGAAGAGGGTCAAGCCCTCGGGTCGCTCGACGAAGAGCTGCACCCCGAGGGCGAAGCCGAGCCGGTACGCGAGGGTCGGCTCCTCGAAGACGACCACCGCTTCGGCGTAGCGGCCCTCTCTGCGGAGGATGGCGCCGTCGCGGGAGACGCCGTGGCAGAAGGCGATCGGCCCGTCGAAGCGATTCGGCGTCGCCTCGAGCATCCGAGCCGCGTCGTCGACCGCGCGGCGAAGGGGCCCGTCGAGGGAGAGCTCGAACGGATGCGGGCGGAAGCGAGGCTCGCCGTCGAGGAGGACGGTGGCGCGCACACGTGCAGTGTGGCGGCTGGGTGTGACGTAAGCCCGGGTTACGCTCCGGCGAGCGCCGGGAAAGACCTCGCCGCCGTGCCTCGCCTTCGCAGAGTCGACTGCTCCGGACCAGGGATCGCCCGCCGTCGGCGCGGGCGCGGCTTCGAGTACCTGGACGACGGGGGCGCGCGCGTCGAGGAGGCGGAGGTGCTCGAGCGCATCCGGGAGCTCGTCATCCCGCCGGCGTGGGAAGACGTCTGGATCTGTCCCTACCCACAGGGGCACATCCAGGCGGTCGGCACGGACGCGGCCGGCCGGCGGCAGTACGTCTACCACCAGCGGTGGCGCGACCGCCGCGACCAGGAGAAGTTCGACGAGATGATCCGCTTCGCGCGCGCCCTGCCCGGGGTGCGCGAGGCGGCGGCGAGGCACCTGCGCCGCCGCGACCTGACACGCGAGCGCGTCCTCGCCTGTGCAGTCCGGCTCCTCGACCGGGGGTTCTTCCGCATCGGCACGGAGGGCTACGCGGAGGAGAACCAGACGTACGGCCTCGCCACGATGCACAAGGCGCACGCGAGGCTCGGCCAGGGCGGCGTGATCACCTTCGACTACGCCTCCAAGGGCGGCAAGCGCCGCGTGCAGTCGGTCGTCGACCGCGACGTGTACCGCGTCGTCGAGGCGCTCAAGAAGCGCCGCGGCGGCGGCCCCGAGCTCCTCGCGTACAAGGACGGCCGGCGCTGGGTCGACGTGCGATCGGACGACATCAATGACTACATCAAGGTGGTCACGGAGGACGCCTTCTCGGCCAAGGACTTCCGCACCTGGAACGCGACGGTGCTCGCGGCGGTCGGGCTCGCCGTCTCCGGCGGCGCAGTGTCCTCGCCGACGGCGCGGAAGCGAGCGATCTCGCGCGCGATCAAGGAGGTCGCCCACTACCTCGGGAACACGC
>JBOHAD010000222.1:0-2817 GCA_050697555.1 Gaiellaceae bacterium
GGCGCGGATGCGCTGCAGGAGATCCTCGGCGTCACCCGGTGCCTCGGCGTGGCCGACGCCCACGTGGAGGTCGGGTGTGTCCTCGGTCGCCTCGACGAACAGCCGCTCGAGCTCGGCGAGCGCCTTCGCCCTCCCCCGCACGCGCTTGAGCGGCGCTACCTCGCCCTCGTCGAAATGGAGGATCGGCTTCACGCTGAGCAGCTGGCCGGCCAGCCCCTGCGCCTTCCCGAGGCGCCCGCCGCGGATGAGGTACTCGAGCGTCTCCACGGTGAAGAGGAGGCCACGCTCGCGGCTGAAGCGCTCCACGACCTCGAGCACCTCCTCCTCCGTCGTCCCCCGCTCGAGACGCCGCTGGACGGCGTCCGCGAGGATGACCGTGCCGCCCGACGTCACGCCGGAGTCGATCACGCTCACACGCTCGTCGCCCGCGGACTCCGCTCCGAGCCGGGCGCTCTCGGCGGTCCCCGAGAGCCGGGCCGAGATCATCACGCAGAGGACCTTCTCGTACCCCTGGAGCTCCCCGTACACGGCGGCGAAGTCGGCCGGCGTCGGCTGGGAGCTCCGCGGCGCCTCCGTCGCCGTGCGCAGACGCCGGTAGAACTCCTCGGCCGAGATGTCGACGTACTCGCGGAACGTCTCCTCGCCGAAACGGACGTACAGCGGGACGACGCGCCAGTTCGGGTGGCGATCCTGCGCGTCGGGGAGGTCGGCCGTCGAGTCGAGGACGACGGCCGTGTTCTCAGCGGAGAGCCGCACCCCGACCAGCCGCGTCCCTGATGGCGCCGACGATCTCGTCGAGCTGACGGTCCTTCGTCAGACAGGCGACCGCGCCCGCCTCCACGAGCGCCTCCGCCTCGCCGCTCTCCACCTCCGCCGTGAGGACGACGACGGCGGTCTCCGGGCAGGCGGTGCTGATGCCCGCAGTCGTCTCCACCCCGTCGAGCTCGGGAAGGCGGTAGTCGAGCACCACCACGTCCGGCTGCATCCGGGGGCAGATCTCGAGCGCGCTCCGGCCGTCCGCCACCGCCGCGACCACCTCGACGTCGGGCACGACGTCGAGCAGGAGCTCGAGCGATTCGCGGAAGACGTCGTTGTCCTCCACCAGGACGACGGTGATGGGATCGCCTGCCATTCGACGGAGAGTATCGGCCTATTCCGCCGAGAACAGAAGCGGGTAGTGGGGCTGGCCGCTCTCGTGGACCTCGACCTCGAGCTCGGGATGCGCTTCGCGCAGGGCCTCGGCGAGCTCCTCGACGCCCTCGGCATCCTCGCCGGCGAGGATGGTGAAGACGTCGGCCGCCTCCCCGAGGAGGCGCTCGGCCACCTCGCGGGCGACCGGCTCCAGGGCGGGGCCGCACGTCACGGGCTCCTCGTCGACGAGGCCGAGGAACTGGCCCGGCTCGATGGCGAGCCCGCCGAGAGTCGTCGTCCTCGACGCGCGCGCGACCGCGCCCGCGCGCACGCTCGCGGCTGCGTCTTCCATCTCCGCCGCGTTCTCCTCCGCCGAGCGGCGCCCCTCGAACGAGACCAGGGCGCCCAGGCCCGCCTGGAGCGAGCGCGTGGGCACGACCCGCACCGCCTTCCCGCTGGCCGCAGCGGCCTGCTCGGCCGTGAGGATGACGTTCTTGTTGTTCGGGAGGACGACGACCTCCTCCGCCCGGACCTCCTCGATCGCGGCGACGAGGTCGGACGTGGGGGGATTCATCGACTGCCCGCCCTCCACGCAGCGAGCGCCGAGGCTCTCGAAGAGACGCCTCGTCCCGGCGCCCGCGCACACGGCGACCACGCCTGTGCGCGTCTCCTCACGCGTCAGGCGCTCCTTCCGGTCGAGGGTCTGCACGTGCATGTTCTTGATGTCGACCTCCTCGAGGACGCCCACGGCGGTGGCGAGCGAGAGCGCGCTGCCCGGGTCGTCCGTGTGGATGTGCGCCTTGACCGCGCCACGCGCCCCGACGACGAGGAGGGAGTCGCCGATCCGCTCCAGCTCGGCCTCGAGGCTTGCGGGGTCGACGTCCTCTCCTTCGACGTAGAAGGAGGTGCAGTAGCGGAAGCGGGAGAGCTCCTGGTGGACGGCCTCCAGCGGCAGCGGCTCGGAGCCGTCGCCCTGCTCTGGGAGTGGCTCCCCGGCGACGTGCGCGGCGATCCCGCGCACGATCTCGAGGAGCCCGGCCGCGCCGGCGTCCACGACGCCCGCCTCGCGGAGGACGTCGAGCTGCTCCTGCGTGCGAGCGAGCGCGCCCTCCCCGTGGGCGACGAGGTCGCGCAGCGCGTCCGGCACGGACGGCGGCGACTCCGTCAGCGTTTCGGCACGCTCGGCGAGCTCGCGGGCGAGGGTGAGGATCGTGCCCTCCTGCGCGTCCCGGACGGCGGCGTAGCCGGCGTCGCTGGCGCTGCGGAGAGCGCCGGCCAGGGCCGGCACGTCGACCGAGGCTCCATCGGGGAGCGCCTCGGCGGCGCCGCGCACGAGCTGAGAGAGGATGACGCCCGAGTTCCCGCGGGCGCCCATGAGGATCGCCCGGGTGAGGTCCGCGGCGGAATCCCGCTCGAGCGCCTCCACGACCGCGCGCACGGTCAGCGTCATGTTCGTGCCGGTGTCCCCGTCGGGCACCGGGTAGACGTTGAGATCGTCGATCCGCCGCCTGCTCGCCTCGAGCGCGGCCAGTGCGGCTCGGCAGATCTCTAGACGGCCTTCTCGACCCGGCCCGACTTCAGGCACCGCGCGCAGACGTAGCTCCGGCGCGCGACGCCGTTCACGAGGATGCGGACGCGCTGGAGGTTCGGGTTGAAGCGACGCTTCGTCGCCACCATCGAGTGGCT
>JBOHAD010000223.1:0-2812 GCA_050697555.1 Gaiellaceae bacterium
GCCGTGGCCGCTCTCGCGTGGCGGCTCGCCGCCGCAGGCGACCGCGTGTGGCTCCGCCGCCCGCTGCGGGCGCTCGCTCGGCGCGCCTAGAACCTCGGAGCGGTGATGTGGTGCCCGACCTTGCGGGGGTCGCCGCCCTGGCCTTCCTTGCTCACGTGGATCGCCACGCGACCGTCGCCACGCTCGATCTCGTGCACGATCCAGGGGCGGCCGTCCACGGAGGAGCGCCCGAGCTCGGCGCCGACCTCGGGGATCTCGCCCTCGTGGACGCCCCGCCAGAGCTCCTGGCCCTTCGAGTTCTCCCTGATCCAGACGGCGTCGGCGTCGATTCCGGCGTCGGGCGGAGCGGCGCCGCCCGCGTTCCACACCGCCTGCGGGTCGAAGGTGGGCTGCTCCGCGCGCACGATCTCGCGGAGCGCCTGGCGCAGCTCCTCGGTCGGGTTGCCCCAGTACCAGAAGCCGCACCAGTGCCGGTGGATGCGGAGGCGCGAGTCGAGGACGAAGGTGAACGGAAGGTAGGGACGGTGGAGCTCGTCCGTGAGCTCCAGCAGGTCGAGCTCTTCGGCCACCGCGCGGTCCTCGTCCGAGAGGAACGGGAAGTCCGCGCCGAGGCCGGCGCGGAAGGCGCCGTTCACGTACGGCTCGTCGACCGTGACGACGACGAGCTGCCCGTACTCGCGCTGGATCTCGTCCTGGTGGGCGACGAGGTTGCGCAGCCGCACCTGCTCCTTCGGACACCACCAGCCGCGGACGAACGCGAGCACGAGCGGCTGCTCCTTGGCGATCTCGCCGAGCGAGCGCTCCCGGCCCGTCGTCTCGGGCAGGCGCAGGTCGGGGAATGGATTGCCGGGTCTCAGGTCGTCTCTCATCGTCTCCCCCTGGGTAGACCGATCAGGTAGCGGGGTATCCGCCGGCGCGCGGTCGAAACCGCCTCCGCAAGGGCCAACGCCGCCTCGTCGCCGTGGATTCCCTCCCCGTGGCCGCAAAGGACGTGCCCCGGTGCCAGGCTCCGGGCCATGTCCCGAAGGGCCCTCGGCGGTGCCGGCCGGAGCAGCGGGTGCACGGCAAGGCGCTCGCCGGGCGCGCGGTAGTAGCGCGCCGTTCCGAGCGCGTCAGCACAGACGAGCACACGCTCTTCGGGCCACCAGAGCGCGGTCTCCCGCCAGTGGCGCCGGTCGCGCACGCGGAGAACCTCGAAGGGCGAGCCGGCCACGCCGCCGAAGGGCAGGCGGTGAAGCGGCACGCTGAGCCGCTCCGCGAGGCTCGCGCAGTCGCGCTCGTGGCGGTCGAGCAGCTGGACGACGCCGGCCGGCTCGCCGAGCGCTCGCACCCGCTCCTCGACGCCCTCGCCCTCGACGGGGTCGACGAGCCACACGCGCCCGGCGACGCGCACAGCGTGCGAGGCGCGCTCCAGGAGGGCGGGCTCGGCTGCGATCCAGCCGAAGCCGAACGCGGTCTCGTCGCAGAAGCGCACGTCCACGCACCCCGTTCTACCCTTGAAATCGCCTCCAGCGTCTCGTACACGCCAAGCAGAGCCACCGAACTGGTGCCGACGGATCGCGATCCGGCCCTCTCAATTTGCGGTGAGCAGCGGTCTAAACTAGAATTTAGACGTGTCTAAGTCTCGCCATGGCGTCACGCGTCGGCAGCTGCTCGTGGGCGCAGCTCCCGTGGTGGCCGCCGCGCCCTTCGCGGGCCTCGCGTTCGCCAACGGGCGCGAGCGCGAGGCTTCTCACCTCGGCCACCACATGGGCAACGCCGGGCACGCGGCCATGATCGGCCCCGAGGTTCCCGCGCCCGGCGGCCCGCACGACCTCGACGCGCTCACGTATCCGCCGGCCGCCTTGCCGTACGAGACCGGTCGCGTGCGCGAGTACACGCTCGTCGCCCAGGACGTCGACCTCGAGGTCGCCCAGGGCGTCACGTTTCCCGCCTGGACGTACAACGGCACGGCGCCGGGCCCCGTCATCCGGGCGACTGAGGACGACCTCCTCCGCGTCCACTTCAGCAACACAGGCTCGCATCCCCACACGATCCACTTCCACGGCATCCACCCCGGCAACATGGACGGGGTCTTCGAGATCGTGAACCCGGGCGAGGAGTTCACCTACGAGTTCCCCGCCCGTCCCTATGGGATGCATCTCTACCACTGCCACGCTACGCCGCTCAAGAAGCACATCCACAAGGGGCTCTACGGCGCCTTCATCATCGACCCGAGGGAGCCCCGCCCGCCCGCGCAGGAGCTCGTCATGGTCATGAACGGCTTCGATACTGACGGCGACGGCGAGAACAACTTCTACGCGGTCAACGGGCCGGCGTTCTACTACGCGAAGTACCCGATCAAGGTCAGCCGCTCGCAGACCGTGCGGATCTACGTCGCGAACCTGACCGAGTTCGATCTCGTGAACTCGCTCCACCTGCACGGCGACTTCTTCCGCTACTACCGCACGGGCTCGACCGACCAGTTCGAGTACACGGACACGGTGATGCTCTGCCAGGGCGAGCGGGGCATCATCGAGATCGACTTCGCCAATACGGGGCGCTTCATGTTCCACGCGCATCAGTCCGAGTTCGCAGAGCTCGGCTGGATGGGCTTCTTCGACGTGCAGGACTGATGGAGTCGGGCTCGCTGGCAGAGAGCTCGCGGGCGGTCACGGCGCGCTGGCGCCTGTGGGCGCTCGTCCCCATCCTGCTCCTCGTCGGCACGGTCTCGCTCTTCGCCGCCTCCGGCCAGTCGCTCCTCGACCTCGTGGGGCGCAGCCCGCCGCCGGCGGACGCCTTCGACGTTCGCCGCATCGAGCTCGAGCCGGGC
>JBOHAD010000224.1:0-2791 GCA_050697555.1 Gaiellaceae bacterium
CTACGCCGGCGGCACGTCGCTCTTCACTCCGGCGGCGACCGCGCTCTTGCCCGCGATCCTGCCCAAGGAGGAACTGGGACGCGGGAACGCCCTCCTCACCTTCTCGCGCACCGCCTGCGTGCGCGTCACAGGGCCGGCGCTGGGGGGCATCGCCATCGCCCTCTTCGGCGTCGGCTGGGCCTTCATCGGCGACGGCGTCTCCTTCTTCCTCTCCGCCCTCACGCTGCTCGCCCTGAGCAAGCGCGAGTTCCCAGCCGGCGCGCGCGAGACCCTCCTGCGCGAGATCGGCGAGGGCCTCCGCTACGTGCGCGGGGAGCGGTGGCTCTTCGTCTCCCTGGCGGCGGCCCCGGTCGGGCTCCTCTGCTACATGGGCCCGATGCAAGTGCTGCTCCCCTTCGTGGTCAAGAACGAGCTCGACGACGGAGCGCGGGCGCTTGGGATCATCCTCGCCTCCGGCGGCGCGGGCGCTCTGCTCGGAAGCGTGCTCATCGGTCAGCTGGGCCAACCCCGCGAACGCGTCCTCGTCATGTACGTCCTCTGGGCGCTCTCCACCTTCGGCATCGCCGGCTACGCGCTCTCCACCGCTCTCTGGCAGTTCGCCGTGGTCTGCTTCGTCGCCATCGCCGGCCTCATCGTCGGCGGCATCATCTGGACGACGCTCCTCCAGGAGCTCGTGCCGGAACGCCTGCTCGGGCGCGTGGCGAGCGTCGACGTGCTCGTCTCTTTCGCCTTCGTCCCCCTCTCGATGGCCATAACCGGCCCGATCGCCGATGCGATAGGGGCCAGGCCGACGATGCTTCTCGCCGGCCTCCTGGGCGGCCTGCTCCTGCTGGCGGTCCCCTGGGCGCCGTCCCTGCGCGCGCTCAACCGGGCCGACAGCGCAAGACGGGCGCAGGACGAGGAGAGCAGGCAGGCTGCCGCTCGTGCCGTGCCAAGCACCGATCCAGGGCCGGCGACGGCTGCTCCAACGCCCGTCCTCCGGGAGTGAGCCCCCCGGACTCCGTGCGAGGCAGGAAGGCTACGCCCCGACCAGGGCGACTTCGTGCTCGAGCGCGCGCTCGAGCACGTCCGGCTTGAAGCCGAAGGGACCTTCCCCACCCTGGAAGGCGATGCGGCCGTCCCGGCGGATCAGGTACAGCCGATCGGGCCAGCCACCGTAGGCCGAGGCGACGGCGTTGTCGACCCCGTCCACGACCATCGGCATCCGCATGCGCAGATTGGCCGCGCACGTGGCCGCGACCGCCCGGCGCTCCTCGTCCGTGCCCGGCTCGTGCACCGCCACTCCCGATCGGCGGTTGTCGGGGAGGATCCACCCCTCCTCGGGGTGCGCCTCGCGAATGTAGACGACGAGGAAGTGCACGCGGTCGCCGTACCGCTCCGCCAGCGCCTCCAGCGTCCCAACCTGGGCGCGAAACGGCGGTCAGGTGTAGGAGCCGAAGATCAGCGCAACGGAGCGCTCTTCCAGGAGGGAGGCAAGGCGAACCGTGTCGTCGCCCTCGAGGCGCGGAAGCTCGAAATCGGGGGCGAGGTCACCCTCGGCCACCTTCGGCGTCATGAGATCGCGGTAGTCGCGGCGCGCCATGACGTCCTGCACCGTCAGCGGCGAGTCCTTCGGCGCGAGGCCGCGGCCGTGCCGGAGCCTCGAGGCGATCATGCCGGGCACAGACCACGGCCGGTCGACCGGGCTCCCGCGCGCGACGGTTCTCATGTAGCCGAGCATGTCCCGCGGGCTGGGCACGAGCCGATACTACCCAGGCGTACAATCTGAGCATCCCGTGACTCAGGTTCTGGACGACTCGCTCGAAGCGGGCAGGGAGGCCGCGCGGCGGCACGCGTGGCGTGACGCGTACGAGCTCCTCCGGGGCGCAGACGAGGACGGCAAGCTCGGCGCGGAAGACCTCCAGAACCTTGCCGAGGCCGCGTGGTGGACCGGCCATCTCGACGAGGCGATCGCCCTCCGCGAGCGGGCCTACACGGCGTACGGGGAGGCGGGCGAGCCCCGGCGGGGCGCTTTGCTCGCCGTCATGCTCTTCATGGACCACCTCCTCAGGGGGTCGCTGTCGGTCGCGAGCGGCTGGCTCGCGCGCGCCGAGCGCCTGCTCGGGAACGAGGCGGAGGGCATCGAGCACGGGCACCTCGCGCTCGCCCGCGGCATGAACGCGCTCGAGCTGGGCGAGCTCGACACCGCGAGCGAGGAGTTCGCCCGCGCCCAAGAGCTCGGAGCCCGCTTCGGCGACCGCAGCCTCGAGGCCATGGCTCTCGTCTTCGAAGGCACCGTCCTCGTCACGACCGGCGAGGTCACGAAGGGCCTCGCCCTCCTCGACGAGGCGACGGCCGCGGCGGTGAGCGGCGAGCTCCAGCCCCTCGCCACCGGAGTCGTCTACTGCGTGACCATCGACTCCTGCCAGGCGCTCGGCGACTGCGGCCGTGCGGCGGAGTGGACGGACGCGGCCAACCGCTGGTGCGACCGCCTGGACGTCACCGGCTTTCCGGGCGCCTGCCGCATCCACCGCGCCGAGATCATGCGCCTGCGGGGGGAATGGCCGAAGGCGGAGGAGCAGGCGCTCCAGGCGTGCGACGAGCTCCATGAGTACAACCGCTTCGTCACCGCGGCAGGGTTCTACGAGATCGGCGAGATCCGGCGCCGACGCGGCGACTTCGCAGCCGCCGAGGAGGCGTACAGGAAGGCGAACGAGCTCGGGCGCGACCCGCAGCCCGGGCTTGCGCTCCTTCGTCTGGCCCAGGGCAAGGTGGACGCCGCCGCGACCGCAATCAGGCGGGACCTCGCCGG
>JBOHAD010000225.1:0-2777 GCA_050697555.1 Gaiellaceae bacterium
GTGTGAATCAGCTCCATCGATCCTCCTCCTCGAGATCCTCTCGGATCAGTCCGAATATGACTCCGTCGACCCAGTCGCCGTGGCGCCGGTAGGCCTTGCGCTTCACGCCTTCGCGGACGTAGATGCGGTCGGCGTGCCGGAGCGCGCGCTCGTTGAACCCGTACACCTCGAGCTCGAGGCGATGGTAGTCGAGGTCGAGGAGGAGGTAGCGCGCGAGCAGGCGAGCGGCCCGATCGGCGATCCCACGGCCGCGGTACTCGGGGTGGAGCATGACGCTGCGGACGTTGACGATGCGGCTGCGGCGGTTCTTGATCTCGAACGCCATGACCCCGGCCCGCTGTCCCTCCACCTCGACGATGAAGCGGCCGTAGTGCTCCGGTTCCGCCTCGGCCCGCCGGATCTCCTCCGCGAGCGCATCCCGGTCGCGGGCTGAGACGGCGGCCATGAACGGCTCCACGTCCTCGTGCGCGGCGAGCGAGGCCATGAAGTCGACGTCCTCGCCGTTCGCGCGCCGGAGCGAGAACCCGTTCCCGTCGAGTCGCTCGCTCATGGGCCGGTCTCCGGGGAACCCGGAGGTTTCCCCAAAGGAGCGATCCGAAGACCAGGGACGGTCACGGGCGTGGCGTCGCCGCGGCGGGCTCGCGCCGCGCCAGGCGGAAGACGCCGGAGCCTAGGGCCACCCCCGCGAGGATGAGGACGAGCCCGAGGGCCGCGTTCAGCGTTACGTCCTCGGCCAGGAAGACGACGCCGTAGAAGAGCGCGAAAGGCGGCAGCAGGTAGGTCACGAGCGAGGCTCGCGAGGCCCCGTAGGCGACGAGCATCCGGTAGAAGAAGATGAGGGCGATCGCCGTGCCCGCGAGGCCGAGCGCCGCCACCGACCCGAGCGCCTGCCAGCTCGGCATCTCGTCGGGAAGCTGGAGGAGCGCGAAGGGCAGGAGCAGGATCGCGGCCGCCACCGAGGAGGCCGCCGTGATGACCAGCGGCGACGTCTCCGGGAAGCGGTGCTGCGTGTAGAGATTCGCAACCGCGTAGGAGAACGACGCCACCACCACGGCGAGCGTCCCCGCGATCGCCCACCAGCCTCCTTCGGGGTGCAGGCCCGTGAGGACACCGACTCCGGCGAAGCCCAGGAGCACGCCGGCAAGCCGCCTCCCGCTGACGCGCTCGCTCGGCCGGAACTTGACGGCGAGGGCGACGACGAAGATCGGCACGGAGGCGTTCGCGATCGCCGCGATGCCCGAGTCGATGTGCTTCTCGCCCCACGCGATGAGGGTGAATGGGATGGCCATGTTCGCGGCGCCGAGCACCCACGCGCCGAGGCCGGTGGCCCGCAGCTCCTCCCGCGCGCGGTCGCGTCCGAGGCGAATGACGACGAAAGGAACGAGGACGAGCGCGGCCAGGATCAGCCTGAGCTCCATCATCGCGGTCGGCTCGATCTCGTCCACGGCGACCTTGATGAAGAGGTATGACGCGCCCCAGATCCCCGCCACGATGAGGAGCAGGGGCACGTAGCCGCGAACCATGCTCGTACGCTAGCGATCGCGGTCCGGGCCAGGCGGTAGAGTGGAGCTCTCCTTTGAACCCGGTCGCCGCACAGCCGCTCCACCGCGCGCTCGGCCTCACGGACGGGGAGTACGACCGCATCAGAGGCCTCCTGGGCCGTGAGCCCAACGACTTCGAGCTGGGCGTCTTCTCCCTCCTCTGGTCGGAGCACTGCGGCTACAAGCACTCGGCACTGCTGCTTCGGCGCTTCCCCACCGAGGGTGCCGTCGTCCTCCAGGGCCCGGGTGAGAACGCCGGCGTGATCGACCTCGGCGCGGGCGAGGCGTGCGCTTTCAAGGTCGAGAGCCACAACCATCCTTCGGCCGTCGAGCCGTTCCAGGGCGCGGCGACCGGCGTCGGCGGCATCCTGCGGGACATCGTCGCCATGGGCGCTCGCCCGGTCGCGCTCCTCGACGGCCTCCGCTTCGGCGAGCCGGGCTTTGCCTTCGAGCGTGCAGTCGGCGGCATCGGCCACTACGGGAACTGCGTGGGCGTGCCGACCGTCGGCGGCGACACCGTCTTCTCCGTTTCCTATTCCGGCAACCCGCTCGTGAACGCGATGTGCGTGGGGCTCCTGCCTGTCGAGCGTCTCACACGTGCGCGCGCGAGCGGTCGAGGCACGCCGATCGTCCTCTTTGGCGCGACGACGGGCCGAGACGGCATCGGCGGCGCGAGCCTCCTGGCGAGCCAGGAGCTCTCCGACGAGGACGAGGACAAGCGCCCCACCGTTCAGATCGGCGACCCCTTCACGGGCAAGAAGCTCATCGAGGCGAGCCTGGAGCTCGTCGAGGCGGGCATCGTCCACTCGCTCCAGGACCTCGGCGCGGCCGGGCTCGCCTCTTCTCTCGCGGAGATGGCGAGCCGCGGCGGGGCAGGCGTCGACGTCCATCTCGACCGCGTGCCGCTTCGCGAGCCGGACCTCGAGCCCGTGGAGATCATGCTCTCCGAGAGCCAGGAGCGCATGCTTCTGGTCGCAGATCGCCTCGAGCAAGTGGAGGCGATCTGCGAGAGGTGGGAGCTGGCTCACGCCGTGATCGGAGAAGTGACCGATACGGGCGAGCTCCGGGCGTACTTCCACGGCGAGGATGTTGGCTGCATCCCGGTTTCCCTCCTCACCGACGAGTGCCCGCGGTATCCCGTCCAGACGCTCCCGCGCGCCCTCGAGCCGCCGATCGAGCATCCCCGGATCGAGGCGGGCGCCGACGAGCTCCTCGACCTGCTCGCCTCCCCGAACA
>JBOHAD010000226.1:0-2758 GCA_050697555.1 Gaiellaceae bacterium
TGCGGCCGAGGCCTCCGACCGCGTCTTCGCCACGCGCGGTCTCGCCCGCTACCTGGACGAGCGTGGCGTGCCGTTCGAGCACTTCGACGACTTTCACGAGATCGCCCGCAGCCTCGACGGGTTCGAGTGGGCCGGCCGCGGGTAGGCGAGCCTCGTGGACTGGAGGACGCTCGGAGAGGCCGGAACCGGACACGGTTGGCGCAAGCAGGTCGCCGATCGCGCGAGGGCCCCGGTCGCCTCGCGCCTTCCCCTCGGGACTCGCGAGGCGCGAGCCCTGCTCGGGCTGGGCTTTCTCGCCCTCTCGCTCTCCTACCTCATCCGGACTTTCCGCCGGGCCGCCCGGGCATAGTCGTCGAGCTGCCGCAGCCGTTCGACTGGGAGCTCTCGACCGAGCGCTTCCGCGCCTTCGGGCCCGACCTCGCCAACCTCTGGCACGAGGGCGCCCTGCACCGTGTCTTCGACGGCGTCGAGGTGCGCATCGAGGCGGCCGAGGAGGGCGTCCGGATCGAGCCCGGCGAGCCGGCGCTCGGGGAGCCGGTGCGCCGCTACCTCGGCGGCCCGTTCGACCTCGACGGCTTCGCCGCGTTCGCCGCAACGGAGCCGGTCCTCGCCGGCCTCGTCAAGGGGCTGCGCGGTCTGCGCCCCCCGCTCGCGCCCGACCCCTTCGAGGCGCTCGTCACCTCGATCACCGCGCAACAGGTCTCCCTCCGGGCGGCCTTCGCAATCCGCAACCGGCTCATCCGTGCCTTCGGCGAGCCCTTCGGGCGCGCCTATGCCTTCCCGAAACGGGAGCGGATCGCACTCGCCGAGCCGGCCGAGCTCGTCGCGGTCGGCTTCTCACGCCGCAAGGCGGTGTACACCGTCGGCCTTGCGCGCAGCGACATCGACCTCGGCGCCCTCGCCTCGCTGCCGGACGAGGAGGTGAAGGCCCGGCTCGTGGCCCTGCCCGGGATCGGCGAGTGGACGGCGGACTGGTTCCTGGCGCGCCATCTCGCGCGCCCTAACGCCTGGCCGGCCGGGGACCTCGGCCTGCGCAAGGCGGTCCTCCACTTCTACGGCGTTTCGGATCCGCGCGCCTTGAAGGGTCAATTTTCGCGCTTCGCCAACCTGGCGGCGCACTACCTGCTCGTCGGGCTTAGGGTTCGGGCATGACGCACAGGGCGAAAGTCGAGAGCGTCCCGAGCGAGGAGGTGCTGCGCGCGCTGATCGACGAGGCGCGCGCGGCCGGCGCAGAGCGGCTCGAGATCGAGACGACGCACGAAGCGGGCGATGCCTGGATCCGGGCCGGCTTCACCGAGACGGCCCGGCTGCTCGAGGCGCCGGTCGAGACGCTCGAGGGCCACCTCGGCGGCGAGAAGGAGCCCTCGTTCGGCTCCATCCACATTCAGAGCGACGACGTCGACGCGGTCGAGCGCGCCGTGCGCCAGTTCGTGCCGCGCCTGCCGGGCGGATCGCAGGGCAGCGTCGTCGTCCCGCCCGACGAGGGCTGGACGTCCGTCTTCGACGAGCTCTGCGATCGCGAGCCGGAGATGCTGCGGAGGCTCGCTCGGGAGATCTCGGACCGGATGGGCGCCTTCGTCGTCGCCATGGGCGTCGAGGAGGGCCGCGTCGTCCGCTACATCGCGTTCGAGCGAGGGCGGGTCGTCGACGAGTATCTCTCGGTTCCCGAGTTCTACGGGCCGCTGCCGCCCGGCGAGGTGATCGCGCTCGGCGCCAACCCTCGCCTCATGGCTCGCATGACGGGGGCCGAGCCGGAGGCGGTCCGCGCCACCGCCCAGACCGCCAGGAGCCCCGACGAGCTTCGGCCCGCCTCGGAGCTCCTCGCAGAGCTCGCGTACGCCTTCGGAATCGTGCGCGGCGCTCACGGCTACGCGGAAGCCGCCTCGGCGCCCGGCGTCATCGACATCCCGCGCTAGCGCCCCTCCAGGCAATACACGCCTGCTTCTGACCCGCGATCACGCGGCGCCAGAGCCCTCCTTCGCCCTTACCAAGGCTGTCTAGCCTTGCCCGCGGGCGAGTGGGGACTCTGGCTTGGTGCTCGCGACCCAGAAGCGGGGCAGCATCACCTGGAGGAGCGCCAGCGCTAGAACCCGGCGGCGTAGCCGTCCTTGCGGGCGTCGGAGCCGCCCAGGAGGACGTCCCCGTCCGCGAGGATCGCCTGCCCGCCGCCGAACTCGGCGCGCTCCTCGCTCCGCACGACGTCGAGCCCCGCCGCCTCGAGCTCGGGGGCCCGCTCCCAGAGGCCCTCCTCGAGCCGGACGGTCGAGCCGTCCACACGGAAGCGAGGCCGGTCGAGGGCGGCCTGGGGGTCGAGCCCGTCGTCCACGAGCGCCGAGACGAGCTGGAGGTGCGCCTGCGCCTGCAGGAACCCGCCCATGACGCCGAAGGGGCCGAGCAGGCGTCCGTCGCGCACGAGCATCCCAGGGATGAGGGTGTGGTACGGCCGGCGCCCCGGCTCGACGGCGCCGCCGACTGCGAAGCAGGCGCCGCGGTTCTGGAGGACGATGCCTGTGCCCGGCGCGACGACGCGAGAACCGAAGCCCTCGAACAGGCTCTGGATGAAGGACACGGCCATGCCGTCGCCGTCGACCGCGCAGAGGAAGACGGTCCCGCCCGGCGGCTCCGTCGCCAGGACGGGCGGCTGGGCTCGCCGCTCCTCCAGGTAGCTCCGCGCGAGGAGCCCGGAGACGTCCGCGCCGTCGCGGACGTGCCCGAGCGCGTCTTCGAGCGCGAGGCGGGCACATTCGACCTGGGCGGC
>JBOHAD010000227.1:0-2752 GCA_050697555.1 Gaiellaceae bacterium
GTCGTGTTCACGAGCCAGCGGACGTACTCCGTCTGCGTGAACAGGAAGTCGAGGTTCGCGAACGTGGGCGGGTCGTTGAAGATGAGCGGGTTGTTGTCCTGGTTGTAGAGGTCGCCGTTCGTCTTGAACGCAGTGACGAGCATCAGGTAGAAGGGGTAGGCGAGCAGGATCGCGAACGGCCCCACGACGAGGTACGTGAGGACGTTCCGGCGCGTGCGGCGCGTGGGCACTTACGCCACCTCCGTCCTGCGGGCGTACCAGAGCATGAGCACGGCGACGACGAGGAGGATGGGGAAGAGGAAGAGCGAGACCGCCGCGCCGGGCCCGAGGGAGCCCGAGAGGATCCCGGTCGTGAAGGCCCAGGTCGTGATCATGTGCGTCGAGTTGAACGGGCCGCCGTTGTTGGCCAGCAGGTAGACGACGACCATGTCGGTGGCCGTGAAGACGATCCCGAAGAGGAGCGCGATCGTCATGATCGGCAGGACGAGCGGGATGGTGACGTAGAGCATCTTCCGCCAGCCGGTGGCGCCGTCGACTGCCGCCGCGTCGTGCACCTCGTGGGGGATGGAGGCCAGGCCGGCGATGATGATGATCGTGGCGAAAGGGAGGAGACGCCACGAGTGGGCCGTGATGACTGCGGCCATCGTGAGGTCAGGGTTTCCCGTCCACTGCGGGTTCTCGCGCTCGCCCAGCAGGTGGAGGGCTTGCCCGATCCAGTTCACCGAGCTGTAGAGGGAGTCGAAGATCCACTTCCAGCCGAGGATCCCGAGCGAGATCGGGGCCGCCCAGGGGAGGACGATGAGGAAGCGCAGGAACCACTTGCCGCGGAAGTCCCTGACGAGGAAGTTGGCGAGCACCTTGGCGAGGACGAGGACGATCACCTGGGAGACGAGCGTGAAGAAGAACGTGTTCTTGAGCGCGTCGCGGAAGATCGGGTTCGACCACTGGAGCCTGAAGTTCTCGAGCCCGACGAAGTCGCCCGTGAGCGAGCCGGCGATCGCGTTCGTGAACGAGAGATAGATCGCGAGGAGAAGCGGGCCGCCGACGAGGACGGCGATGAAGAGGACGGCGGGCGCGATCAGGACCGTGGCGAGAAAGCGGCGATCCTCTAGGCGATCCCGCCAGCTGGCGGTGCTGCGGCCGGCACGAGCGACGGCCTCCATTCGTTTCGCGATCTACCCGGATTGACGGACTCGCAATCCGGGAACCGTTCTCTCGGACGTGGCTCAGATCGAGCTCGAGAATCTCACGAAGGTCTACCCCGACGGGACGCGGGCGGTGTCGGACCTGGAGCTCGAGATCGAGGACGGAGAGTTCGTCGTGCTCGTCGGCCCCTCGGGGTGCGGGAAGACGACGGCGCTCCGCATGGTGGCCGGGCTCGAGGACATCACGGAGGGGCGCGTGCGGATCGGCGAGCGGATCGTCAACGATCTGCCGCCCAAGGACCGCGACATCGCCATGGTCTTCCAGAACTACGCCCTCTATCCGCACATGTCGTCGTACGACAACATGGCCTTCGGCCTGAAGATGCGGGGCGAGGGCAAGGGCGTCATCCGGCGCCGCGTCGACGGCGCGGCCGAGCTGCTCGGGCTCTCGGGCACGCTCGAGAAGAAGCCACGCACCCTCTCGGGCGGGCAGCGTCAGCGGGTGGCCATGGGACGCTCGATCGTGCGCGAGCCGCAGGCCTTCCTCATGGACGAGCCGCTCTCGAACCTGGACGCGAAGCTGCGCGTGCAGATGCGGGCGGAGATCTCACGGCTCCAGCGCGACCTGGGCGTGACGACGATCTACGTCACCCATGACCAGGTCGAGGCGATGACGATGGGAGACCGGGTCGCGGTCATGCAGCACGGCGTCCTCCAGCAGGTCGAGCGGCCCCAGGTGCTCTACGACCGGCCGGCCAACCTCTTCGTCGCCGGCTTCATCGGCTCGCCGGCGATGAACATGGTCGAGGCGGAGGTGGAGCGGGCGAACGGCGAGCTCGCCGTGCAGCTCGGCGCCGATCGGCTCGTCTTCGGCGACGAGGTCGTCGAGACCCACCCGGATCTCGGCCGCCACGTCGGGCGGACGATCGTCGTCGGCATCCGGCCGGAGGACCTCGAGGACGCCGCCGTCGCGGGCGGGGGCAGCAAGGGGCGGACGATCTCGGCCGACGTCGACATCCGGGAGGACATGGGCTCCGAGGTCTTCCTCCATTTCGCCGTGGACGCCCCGCCGGTGCGCACTCCGGAGGTGCTCGAGGCGGTCGGGGCGGAGGCGGTCGAGGCGACGGAGGAGGAGAACGCCCGCCGCCGAACGCCGTTCATCGCGCGAGTCGATCGGACGACGCGGGCCCAGGAGGGCGGCCGGGTCGACCTCGTCGTCGACACCCGCCACCTGCATTTCTTCGACCCCGACACGGGCGCGGGGATCTACCGCAAGGGCGACCCGGCCTCGCGCTAGAGGTCGTAGGCCGGCCGGCGGCGCGCCCGCACGCCGGGGTGAAGCGTCTGCCAGGCCGTCAGGTACGCCTCGAGCTCGAGCCTGGCTGCCTCCACGGGCAGCGAAGCGGGAAGGCTGACCGCGAGCGTGCCGCCCTCCGCGCGCTCCGCCTCGCAGCGCGCCCGTCGGAGGAACGAAACGAGGTCGTCCGCGAGCGACGGGTCGCTGATCTCGACCTTCATCGAACGAGGTCCGCCACGATGCCCGGGTGGCGCGCCCGCCAGTTGGCGAGGTAGAAGCCGAGATGAAGCTTCGCCTGCTCCGGTGTCGC
>JBOHAD010000228.1:0-2747 GCA_050697555.1 Gaiellaceae bacterium
GCTCGCCGATCCCCTGCTCCAGGCGGCGTTGCGCCTCCTGGACGACGGCGGCGACGATCTCCCCACGCCGCTCCGGGTCGCGCCGGTACTCCTCGAACTGCTCCCGGGGAGCGAGAGCGATCCAATCAAGGCCGTCCTCGACGCGCACGTCGAGGCCCTGGCCCTCCGCGGTCGCCTCCAGCTCCTCGCTCCTGAGCTCGGCCGCCACGATCTGCGCGAACGACCGCTCGTCGAGGAGGACCTCGTCTGCGTCCGCCTCGCCGTCACCGCCGCAGCCGGCGAGGACGCCGGTCAGGCAGAGGAGCAGCGCGAGGACGCGAAAAGCCACCCCGATAGGATGCCGACGCGGCCCGTGGTGATGCGCCGGTCTAGCCTGCGACCTTGGCGCCGCCCACGGACTCGAGCTCGTCGTCGAGCCAGGCGCCCGCCTCGTCTTCGTCCATGGCCTTGGCGTACATGAGCTCGCTGGCGAGGATCTTCTTCGCCTTCACGAACATCTGCTTCTCGCCTGTCGAGAGCCCTTTCTCCTGGTCGCGGAGGGACAGGTTCCGCACGACCTCGGCGAGCTCGAAGATGTCACCGGTCTTCATCTTGTCGCGGTTGTACTTGAAGCGACGGTTCCAGTTCTTCGGCATCTTCGTGCCGCTTCCGTGCAGGACATCGAGGACGCGCTCGACCATGTCCTCGTCGATCACCTTGCGGAGCCCGACGCGGTCGGCGTTCTCCGTCGGGACGTTCACGGTCATGTCGTTGTGCAGGATCTTGATCGTCAGGTACTCGCGGTCCTGACCCAGAATCGTCCGTGACTCCTTCTTCACCACGGTTCCAGCGCCATGGTGGGGATAGACGACCTTGTCGCCGACCTTGTACAAGCCTCTCCTCCTCTGAACAAGGGCGTAAAAAATGCCGCCCAAGATGCCTGCGGAACTCCACCATGGTAGCAAAAGCGCAGGAAAAAAGCCAAATTTCGCCCCCTTCGGGGCGAAGTCAGAGCTGCAAATAGCGATCGACCAGATTCAGCGTGGGGGAACCCATGGTTCCCCCACGAGCCCCCTCCTTCGCCCTCAGAGCTGCAAATAGCGATCAACCAGGTTGTGCTCTTGTAACCGGCGGAGCCCCTCGCGGATCTCGCGGGCACGCACGGAGCCGACGCCGTCGACGGCCTCGAGGTCGCGATGACTCGCGCGGACCACGGCGTCGAGGCTCTCGAAGTCGCGCACGACGTGGCGGATGACGGAGTCCGGGAGCCGCGGGATGCGCGAGAGCACGCGGTAGCCCCGCGGCTGCACCGTGTAGTCGAGCGGGTTCGCGTCGCGCGGGTACCCGAGGAGCTCCGCCAACTCCTCGAACTCGAGCAGCCGTCCGTACTGGAGCTGCGAGAGCCGCTCGAGCACGGTGGCCGCGTTCGCCGGATCGCCGGTCAACTCGTAGTCGTAGATGACCGCCGCCTTCTCGCGCGGCACGTCCTCCATGAGCTCGTCCAGCTGCATGCGGATGAGGCGCCCCTCCTCCCCCAGCTCGGTGCAGCTGCGCTCGATCTCCTCCGCCATCCGCGTCGTCATCTCGGCCCGCTGGAGAACGACGAGGACGTCGTCGAGCATGACCGCGCTCTGAAACTCGAGCGCCGTCAGCCGCGTGAGGCCCTGGTCGAGTCGGGCTCGGTACGTCTCGAGCGTGCCGAGCGCCTGGTTCGTCCGCGCGAGCATGTCCGAGATCTTCGCGAGCTGGTAGCGCAGGTCGCCGACGAAGATCGTCACCGTCTCCCGCTGCTGCGAGATGGAGATGACGAGAGCGTCCGTCTGCCTGGCGACGCGCTCGGCCGTGCGGTGGCGGGTGCCCGTCTCGCTCGAGGGAATGGCGGGGTCGGGCATGAGCTGGACGTTCGCGTACACGAGCTTCTGCGAGTCCGCGCTCAGGATGATCGCCCCGTCCATCTTGGCCAGCTCGTAGAGGAGCTGCGACTTGAAGGGCAGGTCGAGCCGCATCCCGCCCGAGAAGAGGAAGGCGAGGTCGTTCGGCTCGCCGATGACGACGAGCGCGCCGAGCTGCGCCCGGATGATGTCGTCGATCCCCGCGCGCAGGGGCGTTCCCGGCGCCACGTGGCTGAGCGCCGCGAGGAGGGTCTTATCCTTCCGAGGATCCGTCCGCATCGAGCCCCGCTCCAATCGCCTGCCGCAGCGTTCCAGCTGCTGCCAGGGCAATTCTGCCATGGGGCTCGGTGCCGTCCGGCACGAGCGCACGCGCGAAGCCGAGCTTCGCGCACTCCGCGAGCCGCCGCTCCGCCTGGCTGACGGGCCGCAGCCGACCCGTCAGGCCGACCTCGCCGAAGCACGCGAGACCCGCGCGGACGCGCGTGCCGCGTGCCGCGGAGGCGATGGCGAGCGCGACGCCGAGGTCGGCGCCCGGCTCGTCGATGCGGACGCCGCCGGCCACGTTGACGAAGACGTCGGCCTGGCCGAGGGCAACGCCCGCGTGGCGGCCGAGGACGGCGACGATCATCGAGAGCCGCTTCGGGTCGACGCCCGTGCCGACGCGCCGCGGCATGGCGAGATCCGTCCGCGAGACGAGCGCCTGCACCTCCAGGAGGAGCGGGCGCGTCCCCTCGAGCGTGCAGACCACAGCCGACCCCGGCTGCTCCTCGGCGCGCCCGAAGATCTCGGAGGGATCCTCGACGGCGACGAGGCCGGCCGAGGTCATCTCGAAGACGCCGAGCTCGTTCGTCGAGCCGAAGCGGTTCTTGGCCGCCC
>JBOHAD010000229.1:0-2661 GCA_050697555.1 Gaiellaceae bacterium
ACCGAGATGGAGCACCACTCGAACTTCGTCCCCTGGCAGTACATCGCCGAGCGGACGGGAGCTGAGTTCGCCGCGATCCCGGTGGACGACCGGGGCGAGCTTCGCCTCGACGAGCTCGACGCGATCGCCGCCCGCGGCCGCGTGAAGGTGCTCGCCTGCATGCTCGTCTCCAACTCGCTCGGCACGATCAACCCGCTCGCGCCGCTCGTGGACTGGGCGCACGAGCAGGGAGCGATCGTCGTCGTGGACGCGGCGCAGGCCGTCCCGCACAAGCCGGTCGACGTACAGGTGCTCGGCTGCGACTTCCTCGGCTTCACCGGCCACAAGATGTGCGGGCCAACCGGCGTCGGAGCCCTCTGGGGCCGCGCGGAGCTCCTCGAGCGGATGTCGCCGTTCGAGCTCGGAGGGCACATGATCCGCAAGGTGACCGTCGAGCGGACGACCTGGAACGAGATCCCGCACAAGTTCGAGGCCGGCACGGCTGCGATCGCCGAGGCAGTCGGGCTCGGCGCCGCGATCGACTACCTGGGCGAGGCCGGGCTGGACGCGATCGAGCGCCACGAGCGAGACCTCACCGAATACGCGCTCGGCCGCCTCGGCGAGATCCCCGGCCTGCGCGTCTTCGGGCCGCCGGCCGACCGCCGCGTCGGAATCGTCTCCTTCGATCTCGAGGGCGTGCACCCGCACGACGTGGCGCAGATCGTGGATTCGGACGGCGTCGCCGTCCGCGCCGGGCACCACTGCAACCAGCCCCTCATGACCCGGCTCGGGCTCGCGGCGACGACGCGGGCGAGCTTTTACCTCTACACGCTGCCCGAGGAGATCGACCGCCTCGTCGAGGGCCTCCACAAGACGCGTAAGGTCTTCGCGTGAGCGAGCTCGAAAGCCTCTACCGCGAGGTCATCCTCGACCACTACAAGAACCCGCGCGGCCACGGAGTCATCGACGAGCCCGACGTCGAGGCGGAGGGCCAGAACCCGCTCTGCGGCGACGAGGTCTCGATCGCGGTCGCGTTCGAGGGCGACACGATCCAGGACGTCCGCTTCCAGGGCCGCGGCTGCGCCATCAGCCAGGCGGCGACGTCGATGTTGATGGACATGGTCAAGGGCCGCACCGCCCAGGAGGTCGCCGGCATGTCCCGCGACGATCTCCTGGAAGAGGTGGGCATCCCGCTCACCCCCGTGCGCCTCAAGTGCGCCCTGCTCGGCCTCGGCGTCCTCAAGCTCGCGCTGCACAAGGGGAGGGGTACGCCGCTTCCCTCGGAATGGACGGGGCTCGAGGAGCTCGAGCTCCGCTAGCCGTGGCCGAGCTGACCGTCTGTCCGGTCGGGGACCTTCCTCCCGGCGACGTGAAGATCGTGCGCGCGGGGGAGCTGGCCATCGGCGTCTACAACCTCGGCGGCGAGTACTACGCGATCGAGGACCGCTGCTCCCACGACGACGGCCCGCTCGCCGAAGGCGACTTCGAGCCCGACGAGGGCGTCGCCATCTGCCCGCGCCACGGCTCGCGCTTCGACGTACGCACCGGCCGGGCGCTCACGCTCCCCGCCTACCTCCCCGTGGACACGTTCGAGGTGCGCGTGGAGGACGACCTCATCAGGGTCGTCGTTCCATAGACTCTCTCCCGTGGATTCCAGGCAACAGCGCGTCGCGAAGAACGAGGCTCTCTTCCGCGAGGTGAACGAGCGGATCAAGGAGGTCAACGAGCCGTTGGCGCCGGAGGAGCCGTCCGACTACCTCTGCGAGTGCGGCAGCCAGGACTGCACCGACCCGATGTCTCTCACACGCTCCGAGTACGAGGAGGTGCGGAAGGAGGCGACGCACTTCGCGGTCGTTCCCGGGCACGTCGTCCCCGACGTCGAGCACGTCCTCGTGCGGAACGACCGCTTCGCCGTCGTCGAGAAGAGCTCGCCTGCCGCAGCGCGGATCGCCGTCGAGCGAGACCCGCGGTCCTAGGCACGCGTGCTCGACGCGCGCGTCCGTGCGGTGCTCGCCCGGATGGAGGCCGAGGGGAGCGGCCCTCCCGCCGTCGCCGTCGCGCCTGCGACCGGGCGCTTTCTCTTCTCGCTCGTGGCTCCCCAGACCGACTGCGAGGTGCTCGAGATCGGCGCGGGCCGCGGCTACTCCACGATCTGGCTCGCGGCCGGCGTGCGCTACCTGGGCGGGCGGGTGCTGTCCCTCGAGAAGAACCAGGAGACGGCAGCGGCCTGGCGTCGGAACGTGGGCGAGGCCGGCCTCGACGGCTGGGTCGAGCTCGTCGAGGGGGACGCGCTCGTGACCCTGGCACAGATCGACGACGTCTTCGACGTCGTCTTCCTCGACGGGGCCAACGAGGAGTACGAGCGCTACTTCGAGCTGGTACGCGCGAAGGTGGAGCCGGGAGGCCTCGTTCTCGCCGACAACGTCCTCTCGCGCGAAGAGACCCTCGGCGCCTACAGCAGCGCTCGGCAAGCCGACCCGGATCTTCTCAGCCTGACGGTGCCGCTCGACCGTGGCTTGGAGATGACCGCCGTCCTCACCGGTTCGCTAGAGTGAGCCGTACCACGGAAAGGAGGTGGTCCGGCGTTGAACAAAGATTCGGGCAGTGGAGGTAGTCGCAGGTAGGGGCGTGTCCCCAGGACCTACGGGGAATCGCCTAGCCAGCGTGGGGGACACCCAGCGC
>JBOHAD010000230.1:0-2644 GCA_050697555.1 Gaiellaceae bacterium
CCGATCTCGCGCTCGAGGTCGTCCAGCGAACGGAGAACCTCCCGCCTCGCTTCCTTGCGAGGGAGCCGGTCGAGCAGCGGGTGCGTGCGGGAGTGAGGCGCGAGAGCAACGCCGTCGGCGGCGAGCCGGCGGAGCTCGTCCCAGCCGAGGACGGCCGGAGACGGTGACGGCGAGCCCCGCCCGCCGCTCAGGTCCTCTACGAGCGTCATCGCCCGGTCGTGTGGAAGGGCCTTCAGATGCTCCCGCAGCAGCCGAAAGGCGCGGCTCCGATCCGCCTCGGTCGCGACGGCCAGGTCGCCGAGGGGCGTCGACACCATAGGTCCGCGACTCGCAAGCGAGGCGTAGAGCCGGTCCCACCAGAACGCCCTGCCCGGCTCGTCCGGATAGGCCGTCGGGACGAAGACGGTCAGCGGGATCCTGTGGCGCCTCATGATCGGCCAGGCGTTCTCCGCCACGTCTCGGTAGGCGTCGTCGAAGGTGACCATCACGGCCCGAGACGGGAGCGGCGTCTCTCCCCGGCGGACCTCGAGGAGCTCGGAGAGCGACAGGAGGCGATGATTCGCGGCGAGGAAGCGCATCTGCTGCTCGAACTCGTCCGGCGTCGCGCTGATCAGCCCCGGATAGAGGAGCGGCGTGCGCGCCGGCTCGTCGACGCGGTGGTAGGTGAGGACGGCGAGCACGCCGGGGCGCGGCCTCGCCGCGCGCTCGAGGAGCGTGACGAAGCGCGCGGCGGCCGGGCTGCGCGCCGTCCTCGAGGCCGTCCGTCTGAGGAGCGCCCTACCGTCCATCGACCACCTTCCGGCGCAGCTTGGACGCCACTCCCGCGATCTCCGCCAGGCCCGGACGCGGATCGTGGCGAGAGAGGACGTCGAATCCGTCCGCCGGCGAGAGCAGCCGGAGCCCGGCCGCCACCGCGTCCCGGCGGCGCGGCGGCGGGAGGAAGGGAAAGCGGCGCTTCCTCCTGAGCGCCGAGGCGATCCAGAGCACCTCGAGGTCGAGGTTCCGCGAGCGGACGCCGACCTCGTAGGAGGTGTCCGGGGCGGGGCCGTTCTCGGGAGGGCCGGAGAGGTAGAGCTCGGCCAGCCGGGCGGGGAAGTCCATGCCGCTCTTCACAGCGAGAGGCAGCGAGCCCCAGATCCGGCCGTTGATCTCCATCAGCTTGGGACCGTCGGCGCCGACCTTGAACTCCACCATCGCGAGGCCCGTCCATTCCAGCGCGGCGAGCAGCCGGACGGAGTGGTCGTAGAGACCCGGGTCGAGCGCGACGCTCTCCCGGAACGAGCTCGCGCCGCCCGTGATCGGCACCTCCCGGAGCCGCCGGTGCTGGAACGCGGCCAGCGGACGCCCCCGGTGCGACAGGAGCTCGACTCCGTGCGCCTCACCGGGGCAGTACTCCTGCACCAGGACCTCGCACCGGCCCTCGAAGCGCGCCATCTGCTCGGCGAGCCCCTCCGCGTCGCCCGCGTAGCCGACCTCGTAGGCGTCGATCGTCCGACCGTTTCGGTTGACGCGGGACGCCCGCGGCTTGAGCACGACCGGCCAGCCGAGCGTCGACGCCGCCTCGAGGGCCTCGGCCGCCGTCGCGGCCAGCGCAGTCCGCGGAGTGGGGACCCCGAGCTCTCGCGCGAGCTCAAGCGTGGCGAGCTTGTCCGCGGCTCGTGCGAGCGCCTGCGGCTCCGGCAAGGCGAGGGCGCAAATGCCCGCGAAGTCCGCGCGGGCCTCGGAGAGCGGAAGGACGACCTCCTCCGTCACGGGAACGATCAGGTCGACGTGGAGGTCCTGGGCTGCTTCACGCAGGATCTCGACCGCGCGGCGCGGAGCGGCCTGCGGCGGCGGGTAGCGCAGGCGCTCGGACGTGTAGCGCGAGTAGAAGCCGGGGCTCCGCGCCCGGGAGTCGGCCGCGACCACGTAGAAGCCCCGCCGCCCGAGCGAGCGGATGATCGAGATCGCTGCCCCCCGGCCCGCGTCCGTGACGAGAACGCGTGGCGCCGAGTGCCCCGGGCTACGCATCCGACCGCGCCTCACGCGTCTTCCTCTCGGAGAACGTGCCGATGAGCCGGACGACGTCGTCCGTCACCTCGTCGATGGGACGGCTCGCGTCGACCACGTGGAAGTGGTCCAGAATCGGAGCCAGCTCCAGGTACTCTCGGCGCCGGCGCGCAAGCGACTCGAGCGTTCCCTCGCCCTTGCGCGCGAGCAGCGTCTCGGCCGGGGCGTCGAGGTAGATGACCAGGTCCGGCCGGGGATAGAAGCGCCGAAGCGCGAAGCCGTGGATGCGTCTCGCGAGCGAGCGATTCCCGTTGCGGACGACGTCGTAGACGTAGTAGTCGGCGAAGAAGTGCCGGTCGAAGACCACGATCGCGCCCCGTCGCAGGTAGAGCGAGGCGACGAGCTGCCGGTGCCACTCCTCGGCCAGCCGGTTCGCGACTCGCAGGAGCGATCTCGACGTGGAAGAGACGCCCCTGATCCCCTGCGGGGGCGCCTTCGCGGGCCGCCGCGGATCCGGAGGCCCATCCGTGTCGGGTTTCGCGCCGCGCCTCCGCTTGAGTGCGTGCGCCAGGCGGGTCGTCGGCAGCAGATGGTTGCTGGCGTCGGGATTGACGCCCATGTACAGGTACTTGACCGGCACGTCCAAGGAGCTTTC
>JBOHAD010000231.1:0-2640 GCA_050697555.1 Gaiellaceae bacterium
TCCTGCTCGGGCTTCTGGGCGTCGGCGTCTCCGGCGGGACGTCGCTCCTGGCGCGGACGGCCGCCGCCGACATGTATCCGCCCGCCCGCCGGGCGCGCGGCATCGCGCTCGTGCTCTTCGGCGCGGTCTTCGGCGCGATCCTCGGCCCGGCCGTCTTCAGCCCGCTTCTCGCCGGCCGGGAGCTCGACGGGAACGCCCTCGCGCTCCTCTGGCTGGCGGGGTCTGGCTTTACGCTCGCCGGCCTTGCGCTCGTCGTCTTCGTGCGGCCCGATCCTCGGCGGATCGCCGAGCTGCTCGCGCCTCGCGCCCCGGACGAGCCTGTCGTCCCGGCCGCGCCACTGCGCGAGATCGTCCGCCGCCCGGGAGTCGTGCCCTCCATCCTGGCCGCGCAGGCGAGCTTCGGAGTGATGGTCGGCCTCATGACCTTGACGGGCACCGTCGTGGTCGACCACCACGGGCACGCGGGGCACGTCGTCTTCCCGATCATCGGCGCGCACGTGATCGGCATGTACGCGTTCGTGCTCGTCGTCGGGGACGTGATCGACCGCGTCGGAAGGCCGCCTGCGCTCGTCGGCGGGCTCATGCTCATGGCTGCCTCCGCGGCGAGCCTCCTCTGGGTCGAGAGCGTTCCCGCCACGGCAGTCGCGCTGTTCGGGCTCGGCCTCGGCTGGAACTTCTCCTTCGTGGCGGCCACCGCCCAGCTGGCCGACTGCACGTTCGCGTGGGAGCGGGGCAAGCTGCTCGGCTTCAACGACCTCCTCTCCGGCGGGACGGGCGCCGGTCTGGCCCTCCTCGGCGGCTTCGCCCTGAGCGCGCTGGGAGTGGCGGCGCTCGCGATCGGCGGCACGGCCCTCGTTCTCGTTCCAGCCCTGTGGATCGCCCGTCAGGCTCGGCGTCCCCCGCCGGTCCCTGCCCCGGAGTAGGGCGGCTGCTAGAATCCGCGCTCGGCGGACGCCTGGTCCGCCACTTTTCTGTCCAATGAAGACGTACTCCGCCAAGCCGAAGGAAATCGAGCAGCGCTGGTATCTCGTGGACGCCGAGGGCCAGAACCTCGGCCGTCTCGCCACGCGCATCGCCGACACGCTGCGCGGCAAGCGCAAGCCGCAGTACACGCCGCACGTCGACACCGGCGACTTCGTCGTCGTGGTCAACGCCGAGAAGATCGCCGTCACCGGCAAGAAGCTCGAGCAGAAGCGCTACTACCGCCATTCAGGCTACCCGGGCGGCCTCCGCTCGCGCACGCTCGCGGAGCAGCTCGACCGGCGGCCGACCGAGGTGCTGCGCAAGGCGGTCAAGGGGATGCTCCCGCGCAACCGCCTCGCCAACCGTCAGATCACGAAGCTGAAGATCTACGCGGGCCCGGAGCACCCGCACGAGGCCCAGAGCCCGCAGCCGCTCCCGTTGGAGGATTGATGTCGCAGCTCGCGCAGTACCAGGGAACCGGGAAGCGCAAGACCTCCGTGGCGCGCGTGATCCTGCGCCCCGGCGACGGCGCCACCTGGATCAACGGGCGCTCGCTCGAGGAGTACTTCGGACGAGAGGTCCTCCGCACGCTGGCGATGAGCCCGCTGAGCGTCGCCGGCGTCGAGGGCAAGTTCGACGTCCGCGCCCGCCTGCACGGGGGCGGTCCGACGGGCCAGGCGGGAGCGCTCCGGCACGGAATCGCTCGCGCGCTCGTCGAGGCGGATCCCGAGCTTCGCGGCGTCCTCAAGCGCGAGGGCCTGCTCTCGCGCGACGCGCGCATCGTCGAGCGGAAGAAGGCGGGCCTCCGCAAGGCGCGCAAGCGGCCGCAGTTCTCCAAGCGCTAGCCGTTTCCGCGCCGGCCTCTCTCCTGCTCGTCCACGGCTCCGGGAGCGGGCCCTGGATCTTCGACGGCTGGGCGGCGTGGTTCCCCGGCGTGAGAGTCTCCGCGGTCGACCTCCACGCGGGTCGTGACGCCGAAGCGACGTCGATGGCGGGCTACGCCGCCGTCGTCGCCGCGGCCGGGCGAACGCTGCCCCGGCCCATGGCGGTCTGCGGCTGGAGCATGGGAGGGCTCGTCGCGCTCTGCGCCGCCGCCCGCGTGCGGCCGGCGCACGTCGTGCTCCTCGAGCCCAGCCCGCCGGCTGAGGTTCAGGGCTTCCATCCCGAGATCCGGCTTCGCCCCGGCAGCTTCGATCCGGAAGAGGCCTACGGTCCGTTCCCCAAAGGCATGCGTGCCAGGCCCGCGTCGTCGCTCGCGCGCGACGAGCGCAAGCGGGGCCTCTCCGTTCCCTCGCTTCCCTGCCCGTCGCTGGTCGTCTACGGGAAGGACTTCCCCGACGAGCGGGGGGCGAGGATCGCCGGCCTCTACGGCTCGGACCACCTGGCCTTCGACGATCTCGACCATTGGGACCTCGTCCTGGATCAGCGCGTCCCGGAGGCGCTCGCCCGCTCGCTCGGCGTCGCCGGAGGAGCGGGGTGAGACGACACTTCGGCACGGACGGCGTTCGCGGTGTCTTCGGCGAGGACATGACCGAGGATCTCGTCGAGCGGCTCGGCCGTGCCTTTGCCGTCTGGAACGACGGCGACGAGATCCTGCTTGGGCGGGATACGCGAGCTTCGGGCGCTGCTCTCGAGCGCGCTCTCGCGCAAGGGCTCGCGTCTGGTGGGGCTGAGGTT
>JBOHAD010000232.1:0-2604 GCA_050697555.1 Gaiellaceae bacterium
CAGGGGCTCGTGGAGAAGGTCAAGGGGCTGGGGAAGCTCAAGCGCCTGGCCGACTCCATGCCGAAGACGGTCTCCCGCGGCTCCTGCCAGGAGCTCGTCCTCGAGCCGGACCTGGACGCCCTCCCGATCCAGCACTGCTGGCCCGGCGACCCCGCGCCGTTCATCACGCTTCCCGCCGTGTTCACGAAGGATCCGCGCAGCGGCGTCCGCAACGTCGGCATGTACCGCCTGCAGAAGATCGACGCGACGTCGACCTTCATGCACTGGCAGATCCACAAGGACGGGCGCGCCGACTGGCTCGCCGCCGAGGGGAAGATCGCCGTCGCCGTCGCGCTCGGCTGCGATCCCGTGACGACCTACTCGGCGAGCGCGCCGCTCCCCAAGCACCTGGACGAGCTCATGCTCGCGGGGTTCCTGCGCGGCGAGGCCGTGGAGCTCGTCAAGTGCAAGACCGTCGACCTCGAGGTGCCCGCGAACGCCGAGATCGTGCTCGAGGGGACGATCGAGAGCGGCGACATGGGCACCGAGGGCCCCTTCGGCGACCACACCGGCTACTACTCGCCGCCCGAGCCCTTCCCCGTCTTCCGGCTCACCTGCATGACGATGCGGCGCGACGCCGTCTACCCGTCCATCGTCGTCGGGGTCCCGCCGGCGGAGGACGCCTGGCTGGGGAAGGCGACGGAGCGGATCTTCCTGCCCGCGATCCGCATGACCGTCCCTGAGATCGTCGACTACGACCTGCCCGTCGCCGGCGCCTTCCACAACTGTGTCGTCGTCTCGATCCGCAAGGCTTTCCCCGGTCATGCGAAGAAGGTCATGCACGCTATCTGGGGCCTCGGGATGCTCTCGCTCTCGAAGTCGGTCGTCGTGGTGGACGAGTTCGTCGACGTGCACGACTACGAGGCGGTCTTCTTCCACGTGTGCGCGAACATCGACCCGAAACGGGACGTCCTTCTCTCGGAGGGCCCGCTCGACCAGCTCGACCACGCGGCGGGGGCCTACTGCTACGGCGGCAAGCTCGGCATCGACGCGACTCACAAGTGGGAGGCGGAAGGCGGCCGCCCGTGGCCGGAGCGGATCGTCATGGCGGACGAGGTTCGTGACGCCGTCGACCGGCGCTGGGAGGAGTACGGCCTCGACCGCACCGGTGCGGGGAACGGCCGGATTTCCAAGGTTTTGAGGCAAACGCTACGTCGTTGACAGATCCGCAGAGAGGGAGAAACAATGCCCGTGCTTGTAACACGGAGAGAGGAGCTTGCGTCCGGTGGCCGACGAGCTAGAGCGGCCGGGGGAGAGCCCCCACCAGGAACACTCTGAGCCGCACCTTCCCTCTCCGACGATCTGGCCTTTCGCCTTCGCGGGCGGCATCGCGCTCGTCCTCGTCGGCCTGATCGTCAACCTCTGGGTCACGGTGATCGGCGCGGTCATCGCAGTCGTCTTCGGCTTTCTCTGGATCCGGGAGGTGACGCGGGAGGTGCGCGGCGTCCCGGAGGAGCGTGAGGAAGAGCTCCTCGAGGCCGAGGACGTCGAGGAGGCGGAGGTCGTGCGCTATCCGCGCTCGGTGTTCCTCGAGGGCGCGACGCTCGGCCTCGGCGCGCTCATCGGCGGCGTGATCACCGCTCCCGTCCTCGGCTTCGCCGTCCTCCCGGCCTTCGTCGGCCAGGACTATCCCGAGATCGACCTCGGGCCGCTCGACGAGTACCCCGAGGGCAGCTTCGTGATCGCCACGTTCCTCTCCCAGGCCGGCGGCGAAGGCCCCGTCACGCGCCGCACCGCCTTCGTGCGCAACAACGGCATGAGGGACAACGTCCCGAGCCTCACCATCATCTCCAACCGCTGCGTCCACCTCGGCTGCCCCACGCAGCCGCAGGGCCCGCCCGGCGAGGAGCGCGCGGTGCAGACCTCCGCGGAGGAGGTCTCGCTCACACCCGTGCAGCCCTCGGCCTTCGGCTGTCCCTGCCACGGCGGCGCCTACGACATCGAGGGCAACCGGACGGCCGGCCCGCCGGTGCGCGCGCTCGACCGCTACGAGTACTCGATCAAGAACGGGAGCCTCTGGCTCGGCAGGCCGTACAGCGTCGCCAAGGTCGAGGGTGAGGGCACCGAGGCCCTGATCGAGAAGTACGACGCCGCCGATCCCGGCGTCCATCTGGACGGCCCCGAGCAGATCTTCTACCCCTACGTGCCGTGAGGCGAGGCTGGCACTAGTGCCCCGCGTCAAGTCGAAGCGCCGCCAGCAGATCGAGCAGGCCGTTCTCCTCCCGGTCGACTGGCTGGAGGAGCGCTCCGGCCTCGTCGGGGCCGTCAAGTACTTCCTCTTCCGCAAGGTCCCGCACGACACGAACTGGTTCCACACGCTCGGCTCGGCGACCCTGACTGCCTTCCTCGTCCAGGCGATCACGGGCGTGATCCTCGCCTTCTACTACAAGCCGTCGCCGAACGAGGCGTACGCATCGATTCAGAACATCACGAACGAGCTCACGCTCGGCTGGCTCGTGCGCGGCATGCACCGCTGGGGCGCGAGCGTCTTCATCATCCTCCTCTTCCTGCACATGGGGCGCGTCTTCCTCTTCGGCGCCTACAAGTACCCGCGCGAGCTCAACT
>JBOHAD010000233.1:0-2522 GCA_050697555.1 Gaiellaceae bacterium
CCGTGGGCACGGACGAGGCCGTGCTCGGTGGCGACGCTCATGCGCGCACCTCCTCTCTCACGAGGCCGAGCTCCTCGAGCTTCTCGACCACGATGCGTGCGCTCTCTTCGGGCTCGTGCTCCTCCGTGTGGAGAACGAGCTCGGGACTGGCAGGCGCCTCATACGGGTCGGAGACGCCTGTGAACTCCTTGATCTCGCCGGCGAAGGCCTTCGCATAGAGGCCCTTCACGTCGCGGCGGGCGCACTCCTCGACCGACGCCTCGACGTAGACCTCGACGAAGGACCCGAACTCCTCGACCATGTCGCGGGCCTTGCGCCGCGTCTCCTCGTAGGGGGAGATCGCCGAGACGAGCACCGCCGCGCCGTGCCGGGTCAGCCGGGAGGCAACCCAGCCGATGCGCTCGATGTTCGTGTCGCGGTCCTCCTTGGAGAAGCCGAGCCCCTTGGAGAGGTGTGTGCGCACGACGTCCCCGTCCAGGTACTCGACGACGAGGCCGCGCTCCGCGAGCGAGGGGCCGACGATGTCGGCGATCGTCGACTTGCCGGCGCCCGAGAGCCCCGTGAACCACAGCGTAAATCCTTTGTTCATGCCGTCCTTTCTCCCAGCGTCTCGTCTTCCTGATGAATTCCACATTCGAGCTTGTCGGAGCCGGCCCAGCGACCGGCGCGCTCCTCCTCGTCGGGGCGCGTCGGCCGAGTGCAGGGTATGCAACCGATCGAGCGGTAGCCGGCGTCGTGCAGCGGGTTATAGGGGATGTCGTTGCCGACGATGTAGCGCCAGACGTCCTTCTCGCTCCAGTCCGCCAGGGGCTGGACCTTCCAGACGCCGTAGCGCTTCGAGCGCTCCACCTTACGCGCGCCGGCGCGGGACGGCGACTGCTCGCGGCGGATGCCCGAGACCCACGCGTCGTAGGGCTCGAGCGCGCGGAGAAGCGGCTCGACCTTGCGGATGTGGCAGCAGCGGTCCTGATTGCGCTCCCAGAGGTTCGGTCCCTCGAGCTTGTGCTGCTCGGCGACGGTGATGATCTCCGGCACGATGAGGTCGAGACCGTAGCGCTCGACGAGGCGCTCCCGGGTCTCGTACGACTCCTTGAAGAAGAGGTGCGTGTCGAGCTCGATCACGTCGACGTCGAGCTCCAGCTCGGAGGCCATGTGCACGAGCACGGACGACTGCTTCTGCCAGGAGCACGTGAGGCACAGCTTCTCGCCCCACTCCTCGGCGGCCCAGCGGAGCACGTCCTCCGCCGGCATCGCCTCGATCTGCTCCTCAGTCAGCGACAGCTGCAGGCTCACGGAGCAGGATCTCCTTGAGGGTCTCCGCGCGCAGGCCGAGGCGGAGCGTCTCGAGAGGAATGACCTCCTCGGGCGGGACGTTGCCGAGGTTGACCTCGGGCCCGAACTTGCGCACGAACCAGGCCTGCGAGGCCTTCGTGGGCGCTTCGAAGATGATGTCGCCGACCTCGATCCCGTGCACGATCTCGTCGATGAGCCCCGTGCGCATCTCGCCGTCGCGGCGGTAGATGCCGGCCGTGCCCTCCTCGCGCCCCTCGGTGATCACCTTCCACGCGCCGGCCTCGAGCTCCTCGCGCATCCACTCGACCCACTGGTAGGGCGCGTAGACGACCTCGGAGTCCTTGGAGCCCACCTCGCTCATGACGACGAAGTCCTCTGCGAGCTCGGCGATCAGCTCGAGCTTCCGCTCGCGTGGCAGCTCGATCGTCCCGTCTGACACCTCCACGTGCGAGAAGCGGTTGTCGGCGAGCCAGCGGCGGTACTCGTCCAGCTTCCCGCGCCCGATCACGGCCTCGAACAAGGTCCCCCCGCAGACGACGGGCGTGTCCAGGGAACGGTAGAGCGCGATCTTCTTCTCGAGGTTGCCCGTCACATACGACGTGCCCCAGCCGAGCTTGACGACGTCGACGTACTCCCCGGCGGTGTCGAAGAGGCCCTCGATGTCGCGCAGGTTGAGGCCCTTGTCGATGACGTGGGTGAGGCCGTGGGTGCGCGGCTTGGGCGAACGGGCGGGCACCTCGAGGAAGCCGTCAAAGGCGGGCATAGAGGTCCTCCAGTCGTTTCCTGGCCTGCTCCTGCACGTCGTGGTAGAGCGAGTTGCCGTGGGAATCGATCGCCACTGTGAGCGGGCCGAAGTCGCGGACGCGGAACTTCCAGAGGCACTCGGGCATGAGCTCCTCCCAGGCGACCTCCTCGATCTCCTCGATCTGCGTCGTCTCGAGCGCCGCCGCGCCGCCCACGATGGCGAAGTAGACCATCCCGTACCGGCGCATCGGCTCGATCGCCTCGTCCGGGAGCCCGCCCTTGCCGCAGATGGCGCGGACGCCGTAGTCGCGTCCGAGGGGCTCGGTGAAGCGCACCATGCGCTGGCTCGTCGTCGTGCCGATGCAGACCTTCTCGTAGCGCCCGTCGTCCAGCTTGCGGACGCCCGGCGCCGTGTGCAGGAGGAAGGCGCCGGCGAGGTCCATGGGCGGCTCCACGCCCTCGTCGAAGATGCGCATGTGGGTGCG
>JBOHAD010000234.1:0-2494 GCA_050697555.1 Gaiellaceae bacterium
GCCTGGCGCGAGAGCGCGGCCGAGCTCGTGGCGGCGAGCTACGCGGGCGGGCGCGGCCACCCCCTCGTCGTCGCCCGCCGCCTCTGGGACGCGATCCCCGACGACGGCCTCCGCGCCCTCGCTCCCCTCCTCGTGCCCTGCGACGACCTCGGGGCCCCGGGCGACGTCGACCGGACCGAGGATCTGCGATGAGGCGTCGGCTGAGGCGTCCCGCCCTCCTCATTCCCGCGGCCGTCCTTCTCTCCCTGGGCGCGGGCCTCGGCTACGCGGCCTGGAAGCAGCTCGACAGCTCCGCGCTGGAGACGAACGAGCGGCTGCTCGAGGAGCTGCCTGCCTATCCGGGCGCGCGCGAGATCGACCGCCGCTCCCAGACCTTCTCGGGCGAGGGCGGGCTTCCGCTTCCCGAAGGCCTCGTCACGACCGTGCTCTTCACGCCCCCGGGCGACGCGAGCCAGGACGAGATCGTCGACTTCTACGTCTCCGGCCTCACCGGCTGGGAGCGCCGCACGACCGCGGTCGGCAGGGCCTTCCGCGTCGAGTTCGAGCGCGGCGACGACTGCCTCCTGCTCATGACCAACGGGATGACCCCCGAGCAGACGGGGAACCGCACGTTCGCCGTCGCCGCGACGAGCGAGGAGGGCGCCTGTGGTCGCGACTCTTGAGGACTCGCGCCTGCTGCCGATGAACTAGGCAGGGTTGACCGAGCCGCCTGCCGAACTCTGAGGATTGCGATGGAAGCTCATGTCGAGACGTCACCGCTCGTAGCCGCGCGCCTGCGCCGGCGGCTGACGCTGGAGGAGGCGGCCGCGCGCGCCGACCTCGACGTCGACAAGGTCAAGTCGCTGGAGGAGAGCCGCACGTACGTGTTCCCTTCCACCGCCGACGCCATCGCCGCAGCCCTCGTCTATGCCTCCTCCCTCGGGATCACCGCCCGCGAGGCGCGCGAGCTCGCCGGGCTCCCGGCCGACTCGATCGTGGAACGGTGGTCGCTGCGGCGCTGGCTCTACGTCTTCGGCTTCGTGGCAGCGTTCTCGGTGCTCATCGTCTTCGTTTTCCGCCCGGAGTTCTTTCCCGCCGACGCGCCTCGGCCGGCGCCGGCAGCGGCCGCGAAGCCGGCCGCTCCGGCGGCGCCGCCGCTCCCCGAACCCTGGGAGATCCAGGTGGACGTCTACAACGGCACCAGGGAGGGCAACGCCGGCGCCGGGCTCGCCAACCGGATCGCGGGCCTGGCCTACGCCATCGGAGACGTCCGGAACGCGAAGCGCTCCGACTATCCGGACACGCGCGTGTACTACCCGCCGGGCGGACAGGCGATCGCCGAGCGGCTCGCGGCGGAGCTCGGCGTCAAGACAGCCGCGCTCCCCGGCGGTGAGAACGACCGCCGCCTCGTCGTCATCGTCGGCCGCGGGGGCTAGTGAAGCGGCGTCCTGAGGGACGCCAGCTTGGCCTTCAGCTCCGCCGGCATCGGCTCGTCGCACGCGCTGCGGACGAAGCGCCTGAGGTCCTCCTCGAACCGGTACCGCTTGCTGCAGTAGCCGCACCCGTCGAGGTGACCCTCCGCCTCGCGCCGCTCCGTCTCGTTCAGCTCGCGGTCGAGATACGGCTGGAGCATCTCCTCGCACTTCTCGCAGATGCTCTCGAAGCCCATCACGCCTCCTCCCCGACCGCGACCTCGGCGAGCTCGCTCTTGAGGATACGCCGCCCGCGGTGCAGCCGGGACATCACCGTCCCGATCGGGATGTCGAGGATCTGCGCGGCCTCTCCGTAGGAGAAATCTCCGATGTCGACCAGCACGATCACGTCCCGGAAGTCGTGCGGAACGGCCGAGAGCGCCTGCACGACGCCATCCTGCGACAGCCGCTCGACGATCCGTTCCTCGTCGTTCCCCCCCGTCGTCTCCTCGAGCCGGTTGTAGAGGAAATAGTCGCCCTCCTCCATGGGCCTCGTGTCGGGCGTCCGCTGCTCTCGGCGTCCGCGATCGATGTTGAGGTTGGTGAGGATGCGCATGAGCCACGCGCGGAGGTTCGTCCCGGGCGTGTACGAGCGCCAGCTCCGGAAGGCGCGCGCGTAGGTGTCCTGGACCAGATCCTCGGCCTCCTCGCGGGTGGGCACGAGCCGCCGTGCTACGCGGTAGACCTGGTCGGACAGCTCGAGCACCTCTTCTTCGAAGCGGACACGGTCACGTGCTTCCTCCGCGATCCTGCGGGCGTTCGTCTCGGGCTCCGCCATCGGCCCGGACACTAGCAACCAACGCTCCGGAAACGCCCGCTATTCCGCGGGAAGCGGGCGAAAGCCCGCCTGCGCGAGCGCCGCGACGATCGTCTCGCGCTCGACCCGCTCGTCGTCCCAGGAGAGGCTCACGTCGCCCATGAGGCTCGCGCGGGCGGACTCGAGCCCTTCGAGCTTCTCGAGGGCGGCGCCGAGGCGCATGACGCAGCGCTCGCAGCGGATGCCCGCCACCTGGATCGTCTCCGAGCGAGTTCCCATCTAGATG
>JBOHAD010000235.1:0-2448 GCA_050697555.1 Gaiellaceae bacterium
ATGGCGCCCTCCGCCGTCGGCGAGAGGGACGCGTAGCAGGAGCGATGCGGCCCCCGGCGCCAGCGCCAGATGGCGCAGGTGCCGGGCTCGCTCCCTGCTCCTTAGCGAAGCTCGAAGCCCTCCCGGACGGGGTCGTCTGGGTCGAGCACGAATTCGTGCGCACCCGTGCGATGGGCGCTTCCCTCGACCTCGGTGACGACCGCGGGGCGCCCGGCGACCTCGGCTTCGCCGACAACCCAGGCTCGGAACTCCGTGCCGATCACGCTCTCGTGCACGAGCTCCTCGCCCCGGGGGAGCTCACCCGAACGATGAAGCAAGGCCAGCCGAGCCGACGTCCCGCTCCCGCACGGGGAGCGGTCGACCGCTCCGTCGGCGAACACGGTCACGTTCCGCTGCCTGAGCGGTGGCCCGAAGTCGACGCGCTCCCAGAAGATCACGCCGTAGACGTCCCGCAGCTCAGGCTCCTGTGGGTGAACGAACGGGCGCTGCGCCTCGAGCGTGTGCTTCACGGCGCGCCCCAGCCGGATTAGCTCGGTGACGTTCCGCGGCTCGACCGGGAGCGGCGAGGCCACCGACGCGTAGAAGGCGCCGCCGAAGGCCACGTCCGCCCGGAGCCCTTCCGCGAGGAGCCCGTTCGCGAGCACGAACGACGGCGCGTTCCGGAAGCGAACCGAGCGCACCCGGCCGCCCTCCACCCGGGCAACGGTCTCGAGCCGGCCGGACGGGACGTCGACGACCACCCTCGTCTCCGGCTCCTGGGCGGCCACGACGCCCGTCTCGAGCGCCCAGGTGACGAGCGCGATCGTCCCGTGCCCGCAGGCGGTCGAATAGCCCGCATTGTGGAAGAACACGACGCCCAGGTCTGCGCCCTCGCCCTCGGGCTCGGTCACGAAGCAGCCGTACATGTCAGCGTGCCCGCGCGGCTCGAAGACGAGGAGCCTGCGCACCGCGTCCAGCCGGTCGGCTGCGAAGCGCCGCTTGTCCAGGATCCTGTCACCCTCGAGCGGCGGCACCCCGCCGGTGACGATCCGGAACGGCTCGCCGGCGGTATGGTAGTCGACCGCCTCTACGCGGACGCGGCCACCTCCGAGGTGCAGAACGCGCAGCGGCGCGCGTCGACCGGGATCTCGCTCAGGCACTCCGGGCAGGGCCGGTTCGTCGGGTCGGTCGTCCCGCGCCTGCGCTCGAGGATCGCGTTCACAGGCTTGATCACGAGGAAGAAGAGCACGGCCGCAATGAGGACGAACGCGACGAGGGCATTCAAGAACTCGCCGTAGCGGAAGATGCTGTCGTTGATCGTAAACGTCAAGTCGGAGAAGTCCGGCTGGCCGAAGACGGCCGCGATGAGCGGCGTGATCAGGTCTTCGACGAGGGACGTCACCAGCGCGGTGAGGGCAAGAGCGAGAACCAGCGCGACGGCAACCCCGATGAGATTGCCCCGCAGAAGGAAGTCCCTGAACTCCTTGAGCATGGCCTACCTCCGGCTCGAGTTGGCGAGCCGACGATACACCCCTCTAAACCGCGGGCTACGAGCCCTTCTCGATCGGGACGTCAACGAGGTTCCCCCACTCGGTCCAGGAACCGTCGTAGTTCCACACGTCCTCGTAGCCGAGCAGCTCGCGGAGCACGAACCACGTGTGGGCGCTCCGCTCGCCGATGCGGCAGTAGGCGGTCACGGGCCCGTCCGGCCCGATGCCTTTCCCGCCGTAGAGCTCGCGGAGCTCCTCGGCCGGCTTGAAGGTGCCGTCGTCGCGAACGGCGCTCGCCCAGGGGATGGACGCGGCCGTAGGGATGTGGCCGGCCCGTTGCGCGCCTTCCTGCTCGTAGCCGGGCGGGGCGATCAGCTCGCCCGAGTACTCGGCAGCCGAGCGCACGTCGACGAGCGCGACGTCGCGCCTCTCGATCCACTCGCGCACCTGGTTAGAGGACCACCGTGGTTTGGTTGCCGATCCCCCGCTCGCCGAGCAGCCGCTCGAACGTCGCGCGATCGACCACGTCGCGCTCGACCGGGTCCTGGAGGTCCTCGCGCCAGTGGAGCTTCACCGCTCCCGGGATGTGCGCCTCCTCGTAGAGGTCGGGGTTCTCGTCCACCTCGGCGACGACGAGCGCCTCGTCGTCGAGATGCTCGGCCAGCCACTCGGTCGTGACGAGCACCGCGTGCGCGTAGCCGTTGTCCGCCATCTTCTCACCTCCGGGGTCTTTACTTCAGAAAGTAAAGCGACAGTATACGCACCTCCGGTATCCTCGTGCCATGACGACCCTGGCCGAGCTCATGTCCCGCGACGTCGTCGCCGTCGCGCCCGAGGACACCCTGGGCGAGGCCGCCGAGCGCATGTCCGGAAACGACGTCGGCTCTGCGGTCGTCCTCGAGCACGGCCGGCTCATCGGCATCCTCACGGAACGCGACCTGCTCCGGGCCGTCGCCGGCCGCGTGCACTCGAGCGAAGC
>JBOHAD010000236.1:0-2442 GCA_050697555.1 Gaiellaceae bacterium
GAGGATGCGGGCCGCCTGCACGGCGACGAGGCCGACCGTGCCCGTCGCCCCGAGGACGAGCACCGTCTCGCCGCCGCGGAGGGGCGCCCGCCAGGCGAGCGGGAGCCAGCCGGCGAGGCCGGCGATCCCGAGCGCGCCCGCGCCGACGGGGTCGGTGCCCTCGGGCAGCGGAAGGAGCGCCTGGGCGGGCGCGGCGAGCCGTTCGGCGAGGCCGCCGTCCCGCTTGACCCCGAGTCCCGCTCCGTGCGCCCACACGAGCTCGCCGGACTCGAGCCTGCCCACGCACTCGCAGCCGGGCACGTAGGGGAGCGGCGGATGCCCGCCGTAGAAGCGGCCCGCCCCGACCGCGACGTCGATCGGGTTGAGGGGCGCCACCAGCACCTCGACGAGCGTCTCACCGTCGCCCGCGGCGGGCTCCTCGACCTCGCCGGGCTCGGGCGGAACGCCGAGCTCCTGCACGACGGCCGCCCGCATCACTCATTCACCTCGAGCGACGTGGTCACGTCGATGCACCCGCCGACGGAGCGGTAGACCGGGCACTTCGGCATGTGGTGCTCGAACGCCCGCTGCACCTTCTCCCGGTCCGCGTCAGTATCGAGCCGGAGCCTGTATCTCACGTGGATCCGCTTGATCACGAGCACGCCGTCTTCGTTCTCGATCTCGCCGTGGGCCTCGCCCACGAGCCTTCCCTCGCCGGCCGGAACCTGACGCGCCTCCAGCGCGCCTCCGAAGGTCCCCGTCAGTCAACCGGCCGCCGCGGCGACCACGTAGTCGAGCGTCGTCGTCCGCTCCGCGTCGCCGCCGCGCTCGACCCCGTAGTGGTCGGCGACCTCGTCGTGGACGCCGAACCAGATCGGCTCCTTCGCCCCGGGCACGGACGCGCGCCGGAGCGGCCCCCCGATCCGCTCGACGCGCGTCCGGCACGTGTAGACGACCTCACCCAAGCCGGCCTAGATCTTCCCCAATCCGCGCCACTTCTCGAAGATGGCGTTGATCTGCCCCTCGGTGTTCGACACGGCCTCCGCGGCATCGCCGCCGCGAGCCGCCTCGGCGAACATTTGCGGGATGAGGAACGTCGTGAACACCTCGTCGATGGCCGCCGTCGTGTAGCCCGGATAGCCCACGTTGAACGAGAAGTCCTGGAAGTCCGCGAGGATCGCGTACTTGTCCGGCGGCTCTCCCGTCTCGTCCGTCTGCACGAGCTCCTCCAGGTTGGGGACGGAGGCCGGGAAGGACGGGAAGTTGTAGAACTTCGACTCGACGAAGGCGTCGTTGTAGTTGACCGCCAGGTCGACGAGGAACTTCTTGGCGTTCTCCTGGTTCTCGGAGAAGTTCCAGATCACGTACACGCCCATGACGTGCTCGAGTCCCTCGCGGCCGTTCGGGCCCTCGGGAATCGGGGCGAGCGACGTCGCGGCGGCGAGCGGGGAGCCCTCGTCCTCGAGCGTCCGCACGGCCGAGATCGCGTTCAGGATCAGCGAGCCTCTGCCGGAGACGTAGAAGCGGTTGTTCGAGGACGCGTCCCAGGCGAACACCTCGTCCGTCATCCCGCCCTCGAAGATCTCGGCCATGAACCTGACCGCCTCGACCGTCTCCGGCGAGTTGATGGTGACGTTCGACTCCTCGTCCTGGATGTAGGAGCCGAAGCACATCATCATCGCGATCAGCGCCATGTTGGCGTCGATGTCCTGCGAGATCCCGATCCCGAGCGGATGCCCGGCCGCCTTCAGCTCGGGCCCGGCGGCCCTGACGTCGTCCCAGGTCTGAGGCCCGTCGGGGAAGCCGGCGTCGGCCCAGAGGTCGTTGCGCCAGTGCACCGGGTCGGGCACCCAGTTGTCGGGGAAGCCGAAGCGCTTCTCCGTCTTCGGATTCCACGTCGAGCGGTCGCAGACGGTGATCATCTCGCCGCCCACCTGCCGCTGCACCTCCTCGACGATCTCCTGGTGGTCGATCACCTGGTCCTCGTAGGCCGCCGGCGGGGAGAGGAACCAGAAGAGGTCGTGCCCGCTCTGGCCCGCGACCTCGGCGGCCGCGCGCGTGGGGAGCTCGGCGAAGTCGACGTGGTCGATCTGGACGTTGACGCCGTTCGCCTCGCCCCACTGCGGGAGGTATGTGTTGTCGAACCACTCGTCGTAGGCGGGGACGAAGTGGCTCCACTGGATGATCCGGAGCTCCCCGCCGACCTCCGCGGTGTCGATGGCCTCGCCGCCGGCGTCCTCCTCGTCGCCGCCGCAACCGGGGATCCCGGCGGCGGCCGCGCCGCTGAGGGCGGCGGCCTTGAGGAAGTCGCGGCGGGAGAGGCCGTGCCTGAGCCAGTTCATGTGCTACCCCCTTTCCCGGGCGTCACCGGAATGCGCCGCCCGTAAAACCCTGGATGAACCGGTCGAGGAACATGTTGTAGAGGAGCGCGATCGGGATGCTCGGGATGAGGGCGGCCGCGAG
>JBOHAD010000237.1:0-2429 GCA_050697555.1 Gaiellaceae bacterium
ACGACGGCGCCGAGAACCTCCTCCAGGTCGAGCGACGACCCGACCGTGGAGATGATCTCGTAGAGAATCCGGCTCTCGCCGGTATCTGCCGGACGCGTGGCTATGGACGAATCGTACGCCGAAACTTAAGAACGGGGAGGCCTGGTTGCGGGAACTGCGCGTCCTACGCTTCGAGCGGCTCGAGGCGAAGCGTGGAATGGCGGGCGAGAACCTCGAAGTCGGTGTCCGCGTGGAGAAGCGTGGCGCCTGCCTCGATGGTCGGCACGGCCACGAGGCAGTCCGTCATCGTCCGGAGCGTCTCGCCGGCGCTTCGGCAGGCGCGGTAGAGCTCCGCGGCCTGCTCATACCCGGCGATCCCGCGGAGGGGCAGGAGTCGATAGGCGAAGAGGCGCCCCCGCAGCTCCCGCTCCTCGTGCGCATCGCGGGCGCCGGCGAGGATCTCCATCACGACGATCTCGGTGACCGCGAGATCTGCTCGCTCGAGGATGAGACGCCTCAGCGCCTGGTGCGCTGTGCTCCCCGTACTGCGGAGGAGCTCCACCCAGGCGGACGTGTCGACGACGATCACTCGTCTGGGTAGCGCTTGCGGCGCATGATCTCGAGATCGCCGCCCCAGCCCATCCCTTCGAGCTCCAGCATGTCCTCAGGCCGGTAACGCCCGACGAGTCGGCGAAGCGCGAAGTCGATCGTCTCGCGCTTCGTTCTGAAGCCATAGAGCTTCATCGCCTTCGCGAGGAGGCGGTCGTTGATGACGACGTTGGTGCGGCCCACGGTCAAATTATACGTACCGATACACACGGATACACACAAAGGTGTAACACGTTTGGGCTCGCGCTGAGCGCACCGCGGAAGTCCCTCTTAGCGGGCTGCGGGCCTGAAACCAGCCGCGACCGGCTCGACGCGCACGGCGGACGTCTTGTATTCCGGCGTGCCGATGAGCGGGTCGCCGACGTCATGGGTGAGCCAGTTCACCTTCGCCTGCGCGAAGTGGAGGGCCATCCAGACGAGGCCAGGGTAGACGCGCTCGCCGAGCCTGGCCCGCGCCTCGAGCTCGCCGCGCCGGGAGACGAGGCGCACCCAGTCGCCGTCCTCGATGCCGAGCGCGGTCGCGTCCTCCGGGTGCATCTCGACGAAGGGATCCTCCTGCTTCTGCGTGACGCCTTCCTCGCGCATGGTCATCGTGGCCGAGTTGTAGTGGTAGAGCGTCCGGCCGGTGGAGAGGACGAACGGGAACTCGGAGTCGGGCTGCTCGATCGGCGGTTGGTACTCGACCGGGTAGAACTTGCCCTTCCCGCTCGGCCGCGCAGGGTGCGGCGCGTGCAGGAACGGGGAGCCCGGGTGCTCGCGGTCGGTGCAGGGCCACTGGAGGCCGACCTCCTCGATGCGGTCGTAGCGGATGCCCGACCAGAGGGGGGAGAGATCGGCGAACTCGTTCCAGGCGTCCTCGGCCGAGGAGTACTCCGGCCAGTCGGCGCCGAGCGCCTTCGCCAGGTCGACGACGATGCGGAGATCCTCGCGCGCGTTCCCCGGGCAGGGAACGGCCTTGCGCACGCGGTTCACGCGCCGTTCCGTGTTCGTGAACGTCCCGTCCTTCTCGGCGAAGCTCGAGGCCGGGAGGACGACATCCGCGTACTTCGTCGAGGAGTCGTTGAGGAAGAGGTCCTGCGCGACGACGAAGTCCAGCCCGGCGAGACCCTCCTCGACGTGGTGCGCGTTCGGCTCCGTCTGCGCGGGGTTCTCGCCGACGAGGTAGAGCGCGCGGATGCGGCCGTCGTGGAGCCCCGACATCATCTGGTCGAGCCGGTAGCCCGGTGTCGTCGGCACGTCGACGCCCCAGGCCTCGGAGAACTTTCGCCAGATCTCCGGGTCGTCGACCGGCTGGTACCCGGGCAGGTAGGCGGGGTTCGCGCCAGCGTCGTTCAGGCCCTGCACGTTGTTCTGGCCGCGGAGCGCGTTCAGCCCGGTCGACTCGTAGCCGAGATGGCCGGTCATGAGGACGAGGTTCGAAAGCGACCAGATGTTGTCGACGGCGCAGGCGTGCTCGGTGATTCCGAGGGTGTAGAAGATGGCCGCGTACCGCTCGGTCGCGTACTCGCGCGCCGTGGCGACGATGTCCTCGGCCGCGACGCCGGTGGCCCTCTCGGCCTCCTCGGGCGTATAGCGGGCGACCACCTCGCGGACGGCCTCGAAGTCCTCCGTGTGCTCGGCGATGTACTCGTCGTCCTGGAGGCCCTCGCGCAGGATGACGTGCATCAGTGCGTTCACGAGCCAGACGTCCGAGCCCGGTCGGAGCTGGAGGTGCCGCTTGGCGAGCTTCGTCAGCCAGATCTTGCGCGGGTCGGCGACGACGAGGGTGGCGCCGTTGCGCACGGCTTTCTTCATGCGCAGGGCGAGGACGGGGTGGGCCTCCGTCGTGTTCGACCCGATCA
>JBOHAD010000238.1:0-2424 GCA_050697555.1 Gaiellaceae bacterium
GGACGCGACGTTCCCTCCTAACGAATAGGTTCGTCGCACCGTCCTAGAATTGGACTCGCCGGAGGGTTAGCATCCGGCGATTCCACTCGACGGCATGGGCGAAAAGGGAGGTTCCGTGAACGTGAAGCGAAAGCTGCCTCTGCTCCTTCTCCTCCTCGTCACGCTCGTTCTCGCGGTCGCAGCGGGCTGCGGCGGCGACGACGACGGGGACGACGGAGACGTGGGCGAGGCGACAGGCGCCACCGAGACGACCGAGGAGGCGCCGGGATCCGACATCCAGGTCGGGCTCGTCACCGACATCGGCGGCCTGAACGACCGCGGCTTCAACTCGCTGGCCAACCAGGGCCTCGAGCAGGCGGCGGAGGAGTTCGGCGTCCAGATCCGGGTGCTGGAGTCCCAGTCGGACGCGGACTACATCCCGAACCTCTCGACGCTCGCCGAGGAGGGCTTCGACCTGATCATCTCGGTCGGCTTCCTCATGGCCGAGGCTACCCACACGGCCGCGGAGGAGTTCCCCGAGACGAACTTCGCCATCATCGACGCCGCCTACGGCGGAGAGGGGTGCGAGGAGACGAACTCGTGCGAGCTGCCCAACCTCCAGGGCCTCCTCTTCAAGGAGCAGGAGACGGGCTACCTGGCGGGGTACCTCGCGGGACTCGTCACCGAGAGCAACACCATCTCGAGCGTGGGCGGCATCAAGATCCCGCCCGTCGACCGGTTCATCGCCGGCTATCAGAAGGGCGCGGCGGACTCGAATCCGGATGTCCAGACCCTCAACGCCTACTCCCAGGACTTCGTCGATCAGGCGAGGTGCAAGGAGGTCGCGCTCGACCAGATCGCCAACGGCTCGGACATCGTCTTCCAGGTCGCCGGCGGCTGCGGGCTCGGCGCCCTCGACGCCGCGCAGGAGCGCAACGTCTGGGGCATCGGCGTGGACGCCGACCAGGCGTTCCTCGGCGACCATGTCCTCACGAGCTCGCTCAAGCGCGTGGACGTGGCCGTGTTCTCGACCATCGAGTCGGTCGTGAACGACGCCTTCGAGGGCGGCGGCGTGACGACGTTCGGCCTGGCGGAGGACGGCGTCGGGCTCGGCGAGTTCTCGCCGAACGCGCCGCAGGAGGCCATCGACGAGACGATGGCGCAGGCCGAGCTGGTCATCGCCGGCGAGGTCGAGATCCCCGAGACGGTCGAATAGCCCGAACGATGCGGATGGGGCGGGCGCAGGCCCGCCCCATCCTTTCCCTCCATGGCTGAGGCTCCCCTCCTAGAGCTCAAAGGCATCACGAAGCGCTTTCCCGGGGTCGTGGCCAACGACGGGGTCGGCTTCGAGCTCGTGAAGGGCGAGGTGCACGCCCTGCTCGGCGAGAACGGGGCCGGCAAGTCGACCCTCATGAACATCCTCTACGGGCTCTACCACCCGGACGAGGGCGAGATCCGCCTCGACGGCAAGCCAATCGCCATCGGCTCGCCCCGCGAGGCGATCGAGCACGGGATCGGGATGGTGCACCAGCACTTCATGCTCATCCCCGTGATGACGGTGGCCGAGAACATCGTGCTCGCCGTCGAGCCTCGCAAGGGGCCGTTCATCGACATCGACGGAGCGGAAGCACGCGTTCGCGAGATCTCTGAGCGGTTCGGCCTCGCCGTTCGTCCCGGCGCGCGGATCGAGTCGATCAGCGTCGGCATGCAGCAGCGCGTCGAGATCCTGAAGGCCCTCTACCGCGGCGCCGAGATCCTCATCCTGGACGAGCCGACGGCCGTGCTGACACCGCAGGAAGCGGGCGAGCTCTTCGAGATCATCCGCTCCCTCCAGAGCGAGGGGAAGTCGATCATCTTCATCACCCACAAGCTCGACGAGGTGCTCGCGATCTCCGACCGCATCACCGTGCTCCGCCGCGGGAAGACGATCGAGACGGTCGCGCGGGAGGGCGCCACCCGGGAGGGCCTCGCCCGGCTCATGGTCGGCCGCGAAGTGCTCCTGCGCGTAGAGAAGACGTCAGCCCAGCCCGGGGACACCCTCCTGGCCGTCGAGGACCTCGCGGTGCTCGACGAGCGGGGGCTCGAGGCCGTGCGAGGCGTGTCCTTCCAGGTGCGCGCGGGCGAGATCGTCGGTCTCGCGGGCGTGGACGGAAACGGCCAGACCGAGCTCGTGGAGGCCCTCACGGGCCTCCGCAAGGTGAGCGAGGGCCGGATCGAGGTCGGCAGGAAGGACGTCACCGGTGCGGGCTCGCGGGACTGCCTCGACGCGGGCGTGGGCCACATCCCCGAGGATCGTCAGCGGCGGGGCCTCGTGCTCGACTTCTCCCTCGCCGAGAACCTCGCCCTGCACGACTACCGGCTGGAGCCGGACTCGAAGTGGGGCTGGCTCTATCCGAAGCGGCTCGTTGCGCGCGCGAAGCGGATCCTCAGCGAGTTCGACGTGCG
>JBOHAD010000239.1:0-2383 GCA_050697555.1 Gaiellaceae bacterium
GCTTCGGGTTCTTCCCCGGCCAGTTCGGAATGGCCGTCTACTCGCAGCACCCGATCCTCGAGTCGCAGATCCGCACGTTCCAGACGTTCCTCTGGAAGGACATGCCCGGCGCGCTCCTGCCGGACGACCCGCGGACGGCCGCGCCGGCCGACTGGTACTCACCGGCGGAGCTCGGTGTCTTCCGGCTCTCCTCCAAGAGCCACTGGGACGTCCCTGTGCGGGTCGGGAGGAAGGTCGTGCACTTCCTCGTCAGTCACCCGACGCCTCCGGTGTTCGACGACCCGCCCGCCTTCCCGGCCGGAGTCGACTTCAACGGCCGGCGTAACTTCGACGAGATCCGTTTCTGGGCGGATTACCTGAGCCCCGGGGCGAAGAGCTTCTACATCTACGACGACGAGGGGCGCCGGGGCGGCCTCGAGCCGGGCTCCATGTTCGTGGTCGCCGGCGACCAGAACTCCGACCCGCTCGACGGCGACAGCATTCCCGGCTCCATCCAGCAGCTCGTCGAGCACCCGCTCGTGAACACGAAGCTGACGCCGGCGAGCGAAGGGGCCGTCGAGGCTGCGCTCCTCCAGGGCGGGGCGAACACGACCCACAGGAGCGACCCGGCCTTCGACACGGCCGACTTCAGCGACAGCGCGCCGGGGAATCTCCGAGCGGACTACGTGCTGCCGCGCAAGAACCTGAAGATGCAGGATGCAGCCGTCTTCTGGCCGCTCCAGGCCGATCCGCTCTTCCGGCTGACCGGCGTCTTCCCGTTCCCGAGCTCCGACCACCGGCTCGTCTGGATCGACGTATCGGTACCGGGAACAGCGCGGGGGAGATAAACGAGAAATCAAGCGGGGCCGGTTGCCCGGCCCCGCTTCGTCGCTTCTAGCCGACGCGCGTGATCCGGTCCTGCGGACGGGCGCGACCGGCGAGCTCTCGCCGAGGTAGTTGGCGAACGCCTCCGAGTCGACGATCCCGGAGAGGCGGTTCGTCCCTGCGTGAGGACGGAGAGGTTGTCCCCGCCGTCGGCGAGGCGCCCCTCCGGTCAGCCGGTCGTGGCCAGCGGCTCGAGCCCGCGCGGGAAGCGGCGATCGGCGATCCGGGCCCAGCGCTCCTCGGCCCAGGCGTACGTGAGAACGCGGAGGGAGCGTTCGTCCGCCTCGACGACGTGGAGGCCGCGAGCCTCGCCGCGCCGCTTGGGGCGGGGCTGCCCGAGGCCGGGCGCCGTCACGACCGTGGTACCGCGCACGTCGCTCCGCGCGACCTCGAACTCGCGCCGCTCCTCGACCGCGCTCTGGTGGACGTGCCCGGAGAGGACGAGCTCGGCGCCCGCGTCCACGAGCGCGCCGAGCACGCTCGAGCGGTTGGCGATCGTCCGCTTGCGCGAGCGCCAGGGCGCGCCGAGCAGGTGGTGGTGGACGGCGACGACCCGCAGGGCGGCCTCCGGGGCCTCGGCGAAGACCTGCGCCACCCGGTCGAGCTGGGCCCCGCGCAGCGCGCCGCCCTGCTGCTTCCAGGGCCGTACGGAGTTGAGGCCGCAGACGACGAGCCGCTCGGAGCGGTAGACGGGCTCGAGCTCGGGCCAGCGGTGCTGGAACTCGGCGAAGGTGTGGGTGAAGCGCCAGGGCGGCCAGCGCGGGATGTCGTGGTTCCCGGGGATGACGAGGAGCGGGCGTCCGAGCGAGTTGAGGAGCGCCGCCGCCCGCTCGTGCTCCTCGGGGCGGTTGCGGTGGGTGAGATCTCCGCTCGCCACGACGAGCTCGGGCTCGACCTCGTCGGCGAGCGCGCGGAGATCGCCCTCCACCTCCGGTTCCTCCCGCGTGCCCGCGTGGAGATCGGATACCTGAAGGACGCGTAGAGGCGGCATCAGGCGGGCAAACTATAGTGAGAGCATGGTCGATGAGCCCACCGAGATCTTCGACGACATGTACCTCGGCCTTCGGGCCGGCGCCGCCGGGCGCAAGAAACGGCGCGGTGAGCCGCTCTCGGTCGAGGAGCAGGAGGTCCTCGGCCGCTGGGAGCGCCTCTCGACGTGGCGCAAGACGCTCGCCGTGGGCGGCTTCGCGGTCGGCACGTTCGGGCTCGGCTTCACGCTGGGCGGCCTCATCTTCGGCCGCTGGCGCCCGCGCGCGCGCTAACACTAGCTCGCTTTCGTCGTCTCGCCTTCCTTCGCCGGGAAGATGACCTTCGGGACGTTCTCCCGGGCGGGATCGCGGTTGCGCACGATCACGTCGACGAGCGTGGCCACGACGGCGGCGAAGGGAATGGCGAGGAGGACGGCGAAGCCGCCGAAGAGGAACGCCGTGGCGGCGACCGCGACGAGCACGGTGAGAGGCGTCAGCCCCACGGCGTGGCCGAGGACGCGGGGGATGACCGTGTAGTCCTCGATCAGGCG
>JBOHAD010000240.1:0-2344 GCA_050697555.1 Gaiellaceae bacterium
TAGACCGTCGTGTAGACCACGATCCACATTACGTCCACGAAGTGCCAGTAGATCCCCGGCAGCTCGACGCCGAGGTGCCGCTCGGGCTCGGGGCCGTAGTGCCCGCGCGCCGACCGGATGAGCGCGAAGAGGAGCAGGTTGAGGCCGACGAAGACGTGGGCGCCGTGCAGGCCCGTGAGCCCGAAGAACGTCGAGGCGAACGCGTCGTCCCCGGGCGAGAAACCGACCCGCGTGAACTCACGTGCCTGGACGAGGAGGAAGGTGAGGCCAAGCAGGAACGTGAGGGCGAGACCACCGACGAGCCCGGAGCGGTTGTTGCGCTTCACCGACTGGAGCGCCCAGTGCATCGTGAAGCTCGAGGTCACGAGGATGATGGTGTTCAGGAGAGCGAGGTAGACGGGGAGCTCGAAGCCCTCGGGCGGCCACGCTTCGCCGCCTGCGACCACGACGCGTGCGAAGAAGTACGCGCTGAAGAAGGAGCCGAAGAGCATCACCTCGGAGGCGATGAACAGGTAGATCCCGAGCAGGCGGGCGTCGACGCGCGAGCTCCTGTGCGCCTCGGGCGGGTGCTCGGCGTGGGCGTGACCGACCGTGGTCATGCCGTCGCGGGTGCCCCCTCGTCCTCGCTCGCCTGCACCTCGATGTGCCGCACGGGCACCTTCGTCCCCTCGACGATCCGTTCGACGACTCCACGCCGGAGCCAGCCCGAGGTCGCCCGGGGCAGCGTGGAGACGACGATCTCGTCCACGGGCTCGTCGTGCACGGCATTGAGGGCGGCCGTCACCGGATCGGGGTCGCCGATGTGGCCGGTGGCCTCGATACCTGCCTCTGAGAGGCGGGCAAGCGCTTCCTGAAGCCGCCCCTCGGCACCCTCGACGTCGGCTGGGGCGACGAGGGTGAACTCCGCCGGGCTGCTCCGCGCCCGCTCGGCGAGCGCGCGGAGGAGCGGCTCGCCCAGGACTGTCTGGTTGGCGAGTACGAGCACGTGGGCGCGCTCGCGCTGCGAGGCGAGATCGACCTCGACGTGTGTGACCGGGACGTCCGTCGCCTTCTGGGCGCGCTCCACGAGCCCGCCGCGGAGCCAGCTCGACTTCACCGCGCCGGGATGCGTCGAGATGACGACCTCGTCGACCGGCGCGTACTGGTGGAGGGCGTCCTTGAGCGCCTGGAGCGGATCGGGGTCGACGACGGCGCCGCGCGCCGCGATTCCGGCCTCGTGCAGGAGGTCGAGGGTGCGCCGCAGGCGCCGCTCCGCGCTCGAGCGGCGGCTGTCCTCGTAGACGACGTACCCCGCGCGAGGGTCGTTCTGGGGTGAGATCACCGTGACGCGAACAGGACCTTCGGCCGCCCGGGCGCGCAGGGCGTCGAGGAGCGTCTTCCCGGCGACGGTCTCGTTGGCGAGGACGAGGACGTGCCGCGGCCGGGCGGAGGCCGTCGGCGCGTCCGCCTCATAGGGGTTCTCGCTCACGAAGAGTGGATCGCCTCCACGGGCTCGGGCGCCCGCCCCGTCTCCACGGGCCGCCCGTCCATGACGGCGTGCCGGGCGCCGCGCACGCCGTACTCGTAGGGACTGCCGACGACCTGCGGGATGGTGTCGAAGTTGAAGATCGGCGGGGGCGAAGAAACCTGCCATTCGAGCGTCAGCGCCCGCCACGGGTTCCCGGGCGCGGGCAGCCCGCGGCGCCAGCTCACGATCAAGTTGTAGAGGAAGACGAGCGTCGAGGCGCCGAGCGCGAACGACGCAATCGAGATGATCATGTTCCAGGTGCCGAACTCGGGCGCGTAGTCGGCCACGCGACGTGGCATCCCCTGGAGGCCGATCCAGTGCATGGGGAAGAAGGTGACGTTGAAGCCGACGAACGTCAGCCAGAAGTGGAGCTTCCCGAGGCGCTCGTTGTACATCCGGCCGGTCATCTTCGGGAACCAGTAGTAGATCCCCGCGAAGATGGTGAAGAGAGAGCCGCCGAAGAGAACGTAGTGAATGTGGGCGACGACGAAGTACGTGTCGCTCGCGTGGATGTCGATCGGGACGGAGCCGAGGTAGATCCCCGACAGGCCCCCGATCACGAACATGGAGACGAAGCCGGAGGCGAAGAGCATCGGCGTCGTGAAGTGCAGGCGCCCCTCCCAGAGCGTGGCCAGCCAGCTGAACACCTTGATCCCCGTCGGCACGGCAATCACGAGCGTCGTCAGCATCATCGGGATGCGCAGCCAGGAAGCCATCCCGGAGACGAACATGTGGTGCGCCCACACGGAGAAGCCGAGGATGAGGATGGCCATGAGCGAGAGCGCCATCAGGCGGTAGCCGAAGATCGGCTTGCGCGCGAAGACGGAGATGACCTCC
>JBOHAD010000241.1:0-2343 GCA_050697555.1 Gaiellaceae bacterium
GTACCGTGCGCGTACGACCTTGCCTCCAGAGGCCCCAGTTGGTAGCAACTTGCTACAAGCTAAAAGCGTCCTCTTTACAGGTACTTTCCGCGAAACGCGATTCGGCGCGGTCTCCTCGGACGGACTTTTAATCCCAAGGTCGCTGGTTCGAATCCAGCCCGGCCCATACGGGGCGCGACGGCGGGCCGGCGCTCGGTCATCTGGCATCGTGTCGCGGTGATCCTGCGCGAGCCGGCGAATGCGATCGACCCGCGGATGCGCACGTACTGGACCGTCCAGGCCCTGATCGGCACGGCGGTATTCGGGACGCTCGTCGCGGCGGGTACGACGCTCGCGGCCGTGCTCGAGGCGACCACGGTGGCGTGGCTCCTCGGGATCCTCGGCGGGGTCGCGGTCGTCCTCGTCGGCGGCCTCTCCGTCGCCGCCGTGCGGGTCGGCTACCGGCACTTTCGCTACGAGGTCATGGAGCACGGCCTCTACGTGGCGAGAGGGCGGCTGTGGCGGCGCCAGCAGGTCGTGCCGCATGCGCGCATGCAGACGGTGGACACCACGGCCGGGCCCCTCCTGCGCGCCTTCGGGCTCGTGGCAGTCGAGGTGAGCACTGCGTCGGCGGCCGGGAGCACTTCGATTCCCGGGCTCCGGCCCTCTGTCGCCGACGACCTCGTCACCGAGCTCGCGCGCCGCGCCGAGCTCGAGGAAGGCACGTGAGCGGAGAGGAGATCAGCGGGCGCCTTCATCCCCTCGCCGTCCTGCTGATCGCCCGCCGCTTTGTCGGCGCGAGCCTGCTCCCGGTGGCCGCGCTGCTCCTCTCCACGGGCACGAGGATCCTCGTCCCGCTGGTCGTCGTCGCGCTCGTCGTCGGCGTGCCGCTCGCCGTCCTCTCCTGGTGGCGCTTCCGCTACCGCGTCGCGGGCGGACGCTTGGAGCTCCACTCGGGCGTCGTGAGCCGCAAGGTGCGGACGATCCCGCTCGAGCGCCTGCGCGGCGTCGACGTGACGGCCTCCTTCCCCCTCCGGCTGCTCGGGCTCGTCCGGGTCGAGGTCGAGGCGGCCGCGGGTGGCAGCTCGCGCGCGGAGCTGTCCCTCGCCGCCGTCTCGCGGAAAGAGGCCGAGAGGCTCCGTGAGGTGCTCCTCGGAGACCCGCGCGCCCGAGACGAGTACGCGACCGCGCCGAGGTGCCTGTACCGCGCGCGGCCCGGCCTGCTCGCGCTCGGCGGGATCACGAGCATGCGCTACCTGCTCGCTCCCGCCGCCGTCGTCGGCGTCCTGCTCAACATCGCGGACGACCTGCCGGGCGACGTCGCGGGGCGGGCCGCGGAGGCGGCTGCCGACCGGGCGCCCACCGATCCCGCCCTCATCCTCCTGCTCGTGACCGCCGTGGCCGTCGTGGTCGTGGGCGTCGCCGCGGCGGGCTCGCTTCTCGTCGACTGGGGGTTCACCCTCGAGGGCGACGGCGAGCGGCTCACCGCAATTCGCGGACTTCTCACACGTCGTATGGTCCTGCTCGACCGCGACCGGATCCGGGGGGCCGACCTGCGGGACACGCCGGTGCGGCGCCCGTTTGGGATCACCACGGCGACTGCGATCGCCGCGGGGCTGCGCGGCCGGACGGGCGGAACGACGCTCGCCCCGGTGATCCGCACCCGCGACGCCGCTGCGCTCCTGCGCTCCGTCGACCCGCACGCGCCGGACCCCGGCGCGCCGCTCACCGCGCATCCGGCGGCGGCCCGTAAGCGGAGGCTCCTGCGCGCGCTCCCTCTGCCCGTGCTCCTCTTCGTCGCGGCGACGGCCGCGCTCGTCCCTTGGGCGATCGCGGTCGCGGTGGCGCTCACGGCGCTGGCTGTCCCGCTGGCCCTCGACCGCTACCGCCAGCTCGGGCACGGCTTCGACGGCCGGCGCCTGACCCTCCGCGAGGGAAGCCTGCGTCGACGCTGGTCCGAGATCGATCCCGCCGGTGCCGTCGCCTTCGAGGTGAGGAGCTCGCCGGGCCAGCGCCGCGCGGGCGTCTGCACGCTCGCCCTCCATCTCGGTCAGGGCGCCGGCTCGCGACGCGCGCTCGATCTCGGCGATGAGCAGGCGGCCGCCCTGCTCGCCGGGCTCGAGCCGCGGCTCCTCGCGCCGCTCGTCGCGGCGCCGGGCTCCGGCGGAGGACGCGGCCGCGACGCCCCCTGAGCCGCCTTCTCAGCTCACGGTGACCGATTCGTCAGGAGGGAGCGCCGGCCGGCTTGGGGAGCGGTTCGATCGCCTGGAGAGCACGCTGGATCTCCGCCTCCGGGAGCTCGAAGTCCTCGAGCTTGCCGGCGAAATAGGCGTCGTAGGCGCCGAGGTCGAAGTGCCCGTGGCC
>JBOHAD010000242.1:0-2341 GCA_050697555.1 Gaiellaceae bacterium
CCGCCGCCCTTGCCCTTGCCGGGCTTGCCCTTCTCGGGCTTGGCCTTGTCCTCGTCGTCCGTGGCGGGGGGCGGCGCGACGCCTCTCGGGGCTGGATCTCGGCGCGGCCTCGGCGCGACCTCGGAAGCCCGCGGCGGCTCGGGCCCCGAGTCTTCCACGAGCGCACCCGCGACGTCGCCGGCAGGGGGATCCGGCGCGGACTCGGCCGGCGGCGGCTGCTCGGCCTCGGCGGCCTGCTCGCCGCCGCCGTCGTCGCCTGCGACACGGCGGATGACCGGCGCGGCCACCTCGGAGGTCACAATGCGTCCGACCTTCTCGATGCCGGAGAGCGGCGCCGGCAACGGCTCGAGGCGCGTCCCTTCGGGCAGGATCAGCGGCGAGAGCGCGAGCAGCGTGATCGCGGCGCTCAGCGCCAGGGTCCAGAACGTATGCGCGCCTAAACGGCTCCCCACCTGACTCCCATCGGCCGCCCTCCCCTACAGCTTGAACGGTAGCCGACCTCTTAGCCCGTGGGTATCCCCTCTTCGTCCAGGATCTGGCGGAGGGCGACCGCGTTCGTGGGCGCCTGGGCGGCGAGCTCGCCTTCGCCGCGGCGGCTCCAGCGGTTGTTGTTGAAGAGGACGTAGGCCTCCTCCGCGGCCTCCCCGACCTCCCGGAGCGGCGCCGACCACTCCCGCAGCTCCTCGGAGGAGTAGAGGTAGTCGAAGCGGTCGCTCGCGCTGCCGCCCCGCACGTTCCATGTCTTCGCGTTCCGTCCGTGCATGCGCACGTAGGCGAGCGGGCTCGTCGTCGCGACGACGGTCGGAACGAGGTTCTTCGCCTCCGTCTTCGGCGCGTCGACGATGACGTGCGCGGCCCCCAGCTCCTCGAGGAAGGCGAGCGTACTCGCGCGGTTCTCGTCGTCGAGCCAGCTCCGGTGCCGGAACTCGATCAGCGCACGGTCGCCGGCGAGCTGCTCCACCGCCCAGCGGAGGTAGTCGAGCGAGAGATCCTTGACGACCACGTAGGAGGGAAACTGGAGCAGGATGCCGCCGAGCTTCCCGGAAGCGCGCAGCGGCTCGAGCGCCCGGTGGAAGCGCGCGAAGATCTCGGCGCGAAACTCCCGCGGCGGTCGCTCGACGCGCCCGCGGTCGTCGAGGGGCGCGGCCTCCCGCAGGTCCGTCGGCAGCTGCTCGGCCTTGACCGGATGGCGGGTCATGAGGCCGAACGCCTTCACGTGCATGACGAAGCCCTCGGGCGTGCGCTCCGCCCAGCGGGCCACCATGGACTCGTCCGGGAGGCGGTAGTACGTCGAGTCGACCTCCACGGTGGAGAAGCGCTCCGCGTAATAGCGGAGGCGCTCCTCGGCGGAGCTGACGCCCTTCGGGTACCAGTGCTTCGTCAGGGCTTCGTCCGCCCACGAGCAGGTGCCGATGCGGATGGGCGCGGCCACCACCCGATCCTAGAACGGCTCGGCCAGGTAGCGCTGGAAGGTTGGGCCGACGGCGTCCACGAGAGCGTCCGGTTCGAGCGAGGCGAGCGGCTCGACGCCGACGACGTGACGGGCCATCACGAGGCCGACCACCTGAGAGCCCGCCAGCGTGGCCCGGAGTGGAGCGTCGTCGGCTCCGAGCGAGGCCGCGAGCGGCCCGAGAACCCTGCTCGTCAGGAGCTCGCGCATGATGCGCGCAGCCGCGGGCTCCGAGGCGGCGGCGCGCACGATCCCGGTCATTCGACTGCGCGCCTCGGGGTCTTCGAGGACGCCGACCACGAAGCGGGCGAAGCGACGGCCGACGGCGTCGCGGTCGCCGGCGAGGATCTCAGGGAGTACCTCGGCCGGCTCGAAGGGCAGCTCGACGACCGAGAGGAAGAGCTCTTGCTTCGAGCCGAAGAAGTGGACGACGAGAGCCGGGTCGACAGCTGCGTCGGCCGCGATCGCTCGCAACGTCGTGCGGTCGTAGCCCCGCTCGGCGAAGAGCCGCCGCGCGGCACGGGCGATCGCCTCGCGGGTACCACTCGCGCCCGGCCGCCGGCCCGATCGCTTGCTCCTTGCGCTCATCGGCGCTCGTTCTTACAATTCAACACACGATGAATTCTACTCTCCCGGCGGACGAAGCGGCGGTGGAGGTCCAGGATCTCCACGTGCGGCGGGGAGACCGGCTCGTGATCCCGGGCATCTCGCTCGCTCTTCGCGCCGGCGCGGTCACCGGCCTGCTCGGCCCCAGCGGCTCTGGGAAGACGACTCTGATCCGGTCGATCGTCGGTGTCCAGATCGTCGAGTCCGGCGAGATCTCCGTGCTCGGCCGCCCCGCGGGCTCGCCCGAGCTCCGGCGCCGGGTCGCCTACGTGACCCAGGCGCCCT
>JBOHAD010000243.1:0-2313 GCA_050697555.1 Gaiellaceae bacterium
CCAACGTCGTCGTCCTCAAGCGGAGCATGAATCCGGGCTTCGCCGGGATCGAGAACGAGCTCTACTACAACTCGAAGACGGCCATGCTCTTCGGCGACGCGAAAGCGTCGGTGGAGAACCTCGTGGCCGCGGTCAAGGCCGCATGACCCTGCGGACGGGGCTCGCGTGCGTGACGCTGCTGTGCACGGTCGCGGCGTGCGGCGGCGACAACGCCGAGAGGGACGGAGCCGCGGGCCCCCCGGCGACGTCGACCGAGGCCGCCGCCACGACCGAGGCCGCCGCCACGACGGAGCCCGACGTGCCGGCCTCGTCGGTCGACGCGTTCATGACGCCCTCGAGGAACATCGTCTGCGCGTACCTGGCGGAAGCTTCCGTCCTGCGCTGCGACATCCGCAGCGGACTGAACCCCCCGCCCTCAGGCGAGTGCGAGCTCGACTGGACCGGGCTCGTGCTCGGTGCGACGGGGCCGGCTGAGCCCCAATGCGCGGGCGACGCCGTCCCCGCCGACGACGACTCAGTCCTCGGTTACGGCGAGCGGTGGGCGCGCGACGGTCTCGACTGCGTTTCGAGCGAGACGGGCCTCGAGTGCTCGAACGAGGAAGGCGGCTCGTTCTTCCTCTCGAGAGAGAGCTGGCGCGCCGGGTAGCGGGTCAGAGCAGCCTGAGCTCGTCGCCCAAGCTGACGTTGCCGGCGGCGACAACGGATGCGAGCATGCCTCTGCGGCCCTCGAGCTCCGCCTGCAAGCCCGGGCGGATCTCCCCCATGAGGTGGCACGGGTCGCAGACCATGGAGACCTCGAACTCGGCGCTGCCGACGGCGACGCGTTGACCGAGGGGCCACCCCATCACGTCGGCTCCCCGGACGGTGAAGTTCTCCTTCACGGCGCCGTGCTCGACTCCAAGCGCCTCGAGGTCCTCGGCGGCGACGAAGAGCACCGAGCGCTTACCGGCCCGGCGATGCGCACAGCCGTCGAGGCCGTCCTCGACGACCTCCGCGGTCTCGAGCGCCTCCATGGGCCCGCGGCGTGCGGGCGAGCGCCAGATCCCCACGATCTCGGCCATGCGTCCGAGTATACGGGGCGCTTAGGCGACCCCCTCGGGGGCGAACGACGCTATTCTCGGGCCGCCCTGTCAACGTTCGGACCCAGGGGGAGGGGTTCATGCGTAAGCTTTTCGCACTGCTTGCCGCGCTCGTGGCGAGCGCGCTCCTGATTCCTGCTGCCACATCCGGTCGACAGCAGCAGTCCACACGGGAGTACGTGGTCCTCTACGAGAGCGGAGCCTCGCTCGCCGCGGCACGCGCCGCCGTCGAGCGTATCGGCGGGACGATCGTCAAGGAGAACCGAAAGGTGGGCGTTGCCACCGTCCGGACCTCCAATGACGACTTCGTCTCCGACGCCGTCGCTCAGCGAGCCCTGTTCGGCGCCGCGAGCAACCGGCCGGTGGGCACGGTCGGCCCCATGCGGCAGAAGAAGTTCTCGGAGGAGCGTCTCGACGCCGAGCGCCGGGCCTCGATGCGGGCCGGCGCGCAAGCCACGACGGCCGCGCAGGCCGAGGGCGGCGGCGAGTTCGAGACCTTCGCGCCACTCCAGTGGGACATGCAGATGATCGGAGCCACGAAGCACGAGTCGCACGACGTGCAGCCCGGCCGCAAAGGTGTGCTCGTCGGAATCATCGACACCGGCATCGACAGCTCCCATCCGGACATCGCCCCCAACTTCGATCGCGGCCTGAGCCGCAACTTCACGACGGACATCCCGAGCGTCGTCGGCCCCTGTGAGGACGACCCCTCGAGATTGTGCGAGATCCCGATCGACGGCCCGTGCGAGGAGGAGCCCGATGGCTCGTGCTCCGACCCGGCGGACGTCGACGAGAACGGGCACGGCACGCACGTGGCCGGGACCGTCGCCGCTGCGGCCAACGGCCTCGGAGTCGCGGGCGTCGCGCCCGAGGTCACGCTCGTCAACGTGAGAGCGGGCCAGGACTCGGGCTACTTCTTCCTGCAGCCGTCGGTCGACGCCCTCACATACGCCGCGGACATCGGAGTCGACGTCGTCAACATGAGCTACTACATCGACCCGTGGCTCTTCAACTGCCGGAACAACCCGGCGGACTCGCCCACGGCTCAGGCCGAGCAACGGACGATCATCGCGGCCACCCAGCGCGCCCTGCGGTATGCCCACAGAAACGGCGTCACGCTCGTCGCGGCGGCGGGGAACGGGCACGAGAACTTCGACCGCAAGAACGAGATCGTCGACGAGACGAGCCCGGACTTCCCGCCCGGGACGGAGTACCCGCGTCAGATCACGAGGGG
>JBOHAD010000244.1:0-2313 GCA_050697555.1 Gaiellaceae bacterium
TTTGCAGGCAAAATGAGAGGCGTGAGCGACGACCTTCCGAAGCCGGCGCTCGTCCGCTTCTTCGAGGCGGTCGCGCAGGTGATGGAGCTCGACGAGCGCGGGCTGGTCGTCCTGGAGCTCGAGTTCGACGACGGGCACTTGCGCTGCTGGAACGTCTACGACCGGCGCAACGGCCACGAGCCGCTGAGGCAGTTCGACGGGCGAGCGGCCTGGCTCGTCCCCCTCGTCGAGCACGACGCTCAAGTTTCGCCGCAATTGGCCGATAAGAGTCAGTAGCCCCCCTGCTGGCAACGGCGGCCGGGCGTTCCATTCACTCCAGCCTTGGAGGAACGCCGATGGCCGTCGCCGAACCCGAGATCACGCTCCTGACCGTCCCCGAGGCGGCCGAGTTCCTTCGGCTCTCGCCGAACACGGTCTACCGCCGGGTGGAGGCCGGGGAGCTGCCGGCGGTGCGGCTCGGCTCCGGCCCGAAGTCTCCCGTTCGGATCGCCAGCGACGAGCTGATGCGCTACGTCGGCAGGGGCGCGGAGACACCCGTCTAAGGAGGAACGCATGACCATCACCTACGGACAGATGGCGAAGGCTCTCGGGCTTCCCGAGGACGCCGACCACGCCATCATCGACGCCAAGTTCCGCGAGATCGGCGAGGAGAGGAAGACCGCTCGTCTCCGCGAGACGGCGGCCGAGCTCCACGACGGCAACCCGTACTCGCCGCTGCGAGTGTCCGGCGTCCGTCTCCACGCGGAGGCGGAGGTGATCCTCGGGAAGGACGACTACACGGATCGCGAGTACGCGGAAGCCCTGGAGCAGGCCGAGGCCCACCTCGGCCCGGAGGCGAAGTACGACACGCTCGAGCTCGACGAGGTGGCCGGCCTGGACGCCGATAAGGTCGAAGCGCTCCGGCGCGACTACATCTCCCGCCGCGGGACCGAGCTCGTCCAGGCCCGCTGGGGCGTCGACGAGGAGACCGCCACCTACCAGCAGTTGTCGGGCGCCTACGTGCAGGCCTCCCAGGAGTTCGAGGCCACGCTCGCCCAGGCGACCGGAAAGGAGACGCGATGAGCAAGCTCACCAAGTTGGACGACGCGGAGGTTTCGGCCCAGCTCGACGAGCTCCGCGACCAGCGGCAGGCGCTCGCCCGCAACCACCAGGGCATCATCCGCGACGACGCGCACGCCGCGTTCGAGCGGAGCCGTGAGGAGGCGCGGGAGGCGTTCGCGACCACGCTGCGCGTTCAGCAGCCGCGCGACCTCGTCCGCGGCTTCGCTCTCGAAACGCCCACGCCCGGCTACCCGAACCTCGTCCGGCTTTCCGCTCTCTGGAACGCTGGCTTCGGCGAGGATTTCGCGGCCGCCGTGCACACCAGCATCGACGGCGTCGAAGGGTGGTCGAAGCTCTCCCGGGCCGACTACGACAAGCGGCTCGCGAAGTTCGACCAGGACATCGCCGAACGGGAAGCGGAGCTGAAGCGGCGTGACATCGACCGGCGTCGGCAGGAGCTCGAGGCGGAGCTCAACTCCCTGGAAGTCGGCGCCTGACCGGCGCCTGAGTCTGGCGATGCCGCTCCCGGCCTCTCCTCTGGGTTCCGGCGAGCGCTTGCCAGAACGCCTGCCGCGGATTTCTCCTCCGTGGCAGGCGTTCCTCCTGACCGCGGGATCGGTGCCCCCGAGCAGCGCCGGTCCCGCGGCGGACGCCCGGAGCTAGGAGCTGACCGGAGCTAACCCGGAGCTAATGCCCCGCCACGACGTGAACGAGCACGCCACCCCGGAGACCCGGCGGAAGGGCGCCGCGGCTGCCGCCGAGACGAAGCGACGTCGCCGCGAGAAGGAACGCCAGCTTCTGGCCGAGCTCCGGGGCGAGCGGCTGGACGCGGCCATCGGGCGTCTGGCCACCGCGGCCGAACGCGCGGCCGAGGCGATCGAGACGCTCCTCGCCGCCGAGAGCGAACCTGTCCGGTTGCGCGCCGCCGTCGCTGTGCTCGAGCTTCTGGACGCGGCCGAGCTGCGCGAGCTGAGCGGACGACTGGAGCGGCTCGAGCATCTCGCGTCGGGCAACGGGCGTGCGCCCCGATGAGGCGCCCCCGTATCGGAAACCTAGACCGGCGCCTCGGACGGCTGGAGGGGGCGTTCCGAGACGACGTCTGCCTCTGCCAGATCGACGACCCCGTCAAGGTGTTGAAGGGTTGCCGTACGGTCGTGACGGCCTGGCCGGGATACGAGCAGGACACGACCTGCCCCGACTGCGGGCGCGAGCTGATCGTCGTCCGGCTCGCCTTCGACCCGGGCGAGCCCGCGACCGCCGACTAGCTCAGCC
>JBOHAD010000245.1:0-2269 GCA_050697555.1 Gaiellaceae bacterium
ACCAGCTCGGCGTCGGCCAGCACCGCTGCCGAATCGAGTCGAGCAACGGTCAGAAGGACGCGATTCCGGCAGTCGTGGTCGTGTGCAAGCGCTGCGGCTTCCTCATGCCGCTCGCGGCCGACCACATTGCGTCGATCTCTGCCGGGTCCTAGGCCGCCCTGCGATCCAGCCGGCGCGCCTCGCGCTCGAGCCGCTCCTCCGTCCGGGCCCGCGAACGGATGATGTCGGAGGGGCCGAAGCGCTCGTAGGCCTTGAGCGCCCGGGCCTCCGCCCAGAGATCGTCGATCAGCTGTGTGAGCTCGGCTGCCTCGGCCGACTTGGTCGGATCGACGCCCCCGGCCAGCTCCTCCCAGAGCCGGGCGCGGCGCTCGATCGCCAGGTCGAGGTCAGCCCGAATGTCCTCGATGGTTCGCATCAGCCCCTTAAACGGTGCCGGGGCCGGGCTCATTCCTGCTCCCGGCTCAGAGCTCGAGCGTCTCGCCGTCCTCCGGCACGAGCGCCTCGGGCACCGCGGCGCGGACGTCTGCCCGCGTCTCGAGGCAGTGGTTGATCGCCTCGAGGTGCACGACCACGACGGTGGGGACGCGCGCGGCGACCCGGCGAACGTCCTCCGTCGTCATCACGATCGGATCGCCCTCGAGGAAACGGGCGCCGCTTCCGTTCACGACGGCCACGCGGGGGCGGTAGCGCTCGAGCGCCTCCTCGACGGCCGGGCACCAGATCGTGTCGCCCGCGACGTAGAGGTCGTCCAGGACGAAGCCGCTCACCGGGCCGAGAAGCTCCGCCAAGGCGCCCGTTCCGTGACGCCCGCCGGTCCGCGCAAGGCGCAGGCCGTCCCAGTCGAGCGTCGTCTCGACCGGCCGCGCGTCGAGCCCGAGCTCCTGGAGGCGCACTTCGTCGTCCGGCTGACAGAACACTGGCACGTCCCTGGGCAGGAGCCCTTCGGCGGTTCCGTCGAGATGGTCTCTGTGGAGGTGCGTGACGACGACGGCGTCGAGCTCCCGAACGATCTCCTCGGCGGCAAGGGGGAGCGGAACGAGCGGATTTCGCCGCGGGTTGGAGGAGTTCTCGACCGGCGGCCGCGCGCCGGCCTCGTCGAGCATCGGGTCGACGAGCACACGTCGGCCGCCGACCTCCAAGAGCAGGGTGGCATTGCGGACGAGCGTCAGGCGCACGAGCCCAATGTTGGCAGGCACCGGCGCTCTCCCGGACTCCGGTCGCCCCGCGCCGAGCGTCAGGCGCGCAGAAGACGCTGATCGGCGCTGGCCCGCTCGACGATGGTGCCCGGGTCCGCCCGCGAACGCCGGGACGCCGGCTCGGGGCAGGGCCGATCGAGATCGTGACTGTAGCCGCAATCCACGCAGACGAGCTCGGCGGCCTCCTTGCTCAGCATGAGTCCCAGGCTAGGACGGGGGTCCGAGCTACGGGTGAACCGAACGTGAAGGTCCGCTCACGTCGACGGCCCCCGCCCGCTCGGGCGGTTCGGGAGCACGCCTTCGACGCGTCCGGCCGCGACGAAGATCCGGCTGAAGGCCAGGACGACGAACGCTCCGAGCCAGAGAGGAATCGCCAGGAGCGCGGGGACCGCCTGCGTGTAGAGCCGGTCGGCGAACCAGCGGATCGGCTTCGGGAGCCGCGCGTTCATGTAGAGGAAGCCAAGCACGAGGACCCCCGCGACGAAGGCGAACAGAGCCCAGACGGGCATGGGAGCGGCAAGGAACGCACGCACGGCGTCGATCAGCAGGAGGAGGACCAGCGCGGCCACGCCGAGCAGGAGGAAAGCCGCCGCCAGGAGCTTCCCTCGTCCGCTGAGGAAGATCGCCTTCCAGAAACGGCTCTTCGCCCGCGACAGGTGCCGGCGGTAGAGCTCGGGCGCGCCGGACTCGGCGGCCGCGGCGACGGCGTTGAACGCCCAGCGTCTCGGCTCGAGCGGCTCAGCCGTTCCGTCGACCTCGAGCCGCGCCAGGTTGGGCCCCGTCATCCGGTAGCCGTCGAGCATGAGGGAGTACGCCTCCACCTGGCTGAAGGCGTCGAGGTCCGTCCGCACCCGGGAGAGCGAGCGCTGGATCTCTTGGTCGACTTGGAACCTTTCCCCGCGGAAGTCGGTCGGCGGCTCGCGTCGCGGCGGCGGGGTGGAGCCCGCATCCTCCCAGGTGGGCGAGAGGGCGAAGCCGGCGATGCCCTTGCGCAGGTGCATGAGCCCGAAGCGGGTCTCGTCCCGGTCCAGACGCGCGTTGATGAGCTGCTCCTCCCGGACGCGGTCGCCGTA
>JBOHAD010000246.1:0-2252 GCA_050697555.1 Gaiellaceae bacterium
TCGACGGCCAGGAGATCAAGGCGGGCATGATCGTCGTCCGCCAGCGGGGCACCCGCTTCCGCCCGGGCCCGGGCACGGGCCTCGGCCGCGACCATACGATCTTCGCCAAGCGCGACGGCAAGGTCGTCTTCAAGACGAACGGCGAAGGCCGGATCGTCTCCGTCGCCTAGGCGCGTCGATGTTCCACGATCGCGCGCGGATCCGCGTCCGCGGCGGCCGCGGAGGCGACGGCGCGCTCTCCTTCAGGCGCGAGAAGCACGTGCCCAAGGGCGGGCCGGACGGCGGCGACGGCGGCGACGGCGGCGACGTCGCGCTCGTGGCGGACTCCGATCTGCGCGATCTGAGCCTCTTCGGGCGCAGTCGGGACTTCAAGGCGGGGCGCGGTCGCCACGGACAGGGCTCGAACCGCCACGGCGCGGACGGCGAGGACGTCGAGCTGCGCGTCCCTGTCGGGACACAGGTGTTCGACGCCGGCGGGCGGCTTCTGGCCGACCTCGCGCACGGGGGCGCACGCGCGACGGTCGCCCACGGAGGCCACGGTGGTCACGGCAACCGGCGGTTCGCGGGCCCGACCCATCAGACACCGCGCATCGCGGAGGTCGGCTCTCCCGGCGAGGAGGCGGAGCTCGAGCTTCGCCTCAAGCTCCTCGCGGACGCGGCGCTGCTCGGTTTTCCGAACGCCGGCAAGTCGTCGCTCCTCCGCCGGCTCTCCAACGCGAAGCCGAAGGTCGCCGAGTATCCGTTCACGACCATCGCGCCGGTCCTGGGGACGGTGGAGGCGCCTGACGGCCGCCAGCTCACCGTGGCGGACGTGCCCGGGCTCCTCGAGGGCGCGAGCGAGGGCGTCGGTCTCGGGGACGAGTTCCTGGCGCACCTCGAGCGCGCCCGTCTGTTCCTGCACGTGATCGAGGCGCACGAGGACGCGGCCGAGCGCTTTCAGGCGATCGACGGGGAGCTCGCAGCCTACGGCGCGGGACTCGCCGAGCGGCCCCAGATCGTCGTGCTGAACAAGGTCGACCTCGTGAGCGGGTCGTCGGCCTTCGAGCTCGACGACCGTAGAGTCGGCGCGGTCGTGTCGACGTCAGCCGTGACCGGCGAGGGCATCGACGAACTCAAACGGTCGCTGTTCCAGCTCGTTCCCGAGAGTGCGCCGGCACCTTCGGGAAATGAAGAGATCGCAGATTTCCTCGTCTACAGGCCGCGGCCGCCGCGCCGGCGCGGCGCGCGGATCTTCCGCACCGAGGGCGGCTACCGGGTGCGCGGCGAGGCGTCCGAGGACGACCTTCGCGCCGCGGGCGTTCGCCCGGACGACGTGGTGGAGCACGAGGAGTGACCGGGCTCCTCGGCGGCGCGTTCGACCCCCCGCACAACGGCCACCTCGCGCTCGCCGACGCGGCGCTCGACCGCTTCGGCCTCGAGCGGCTCGTCGTTCTCGTCGTGGCAGCGCCCGGCCACAAGCCGGTCGAGGCTGACGTCGACGATCGGCTCGAGCTCGCCCGTCTCGCCTTCGCGGACGTCCCGCGAACGGAGGTCGCCCGCGACGACCACGCGTACTCGGTCGACTCGCTGCGCGAGGCAGGGCTCGCCTCAGACGAGACGGTGTTCCTGATGGGCGCCGACGAGTTCGCCGACCTTCGCTCCTGGCGCGAGCCGGAGGAGGTCCTGCGCCTCGTGCGCGTGGCGGTGGGAGCCCGGCCCGGCTACCCGCGCGAGCTCCTCGAGCCCGTGCTCGCCGAGCTGGCCCGTGCAGACGGAGTGGAGCTCTTCGACATCCCTCCGACCCCTGTCTCGTCGAGCGAGATCCGCGCACGAGTCCGCCGCGGAGAGTCGATCGACGGGCTCGTCCCGGACGCCGTGGCGCGTGAGATCGCGCGGCGAGGCCTCTACCGGACCGTTTGACCGTCGTCGGGCCGGAAAGCTACCCTGGGTGCAGATGACGAAGGAGAAGACAGGCCGCTGACGCCCATTCAGCAAGCCCGTCGCATCGCCGAGCTCGCGCAGGAGAAGCTCGCCGCCGACGTCGTCATCCTCGACATGCGGCCCGTGTGCTCCTACACGGACTACTTCGTCATCTGCACGGGTCAGAACCCGCGGCAGACGAAGGCGATCTACGACGAGGTGCACGCCCAGCTCAAGAAGAGCGACCTCCTCCCGCAGAGCGTTGCCGGGGTGGGGGAGTCGCGCTGGATCGTGGCCGACTACCTCGACGTCGTCCTGCACGTCTTCACGCCGGAGGCCCGCGAGTACTACCG
>JBOHAD010000247.1:0-2245 GCA_050697555.1 Gaiellaceae bacterium
GGGCGGAGACCTCGACGCTCGTCTCCTCGACGGGCGCGCTTGCAAGGGAGCGCTCGAGCCCTGCTCCGGCCACGGCGTCGGAGTAGATGGGAATGGCGGCGATGAGGGCGGCCGCCACGAGGACCGTGACGAAGGCGCCGCTCAGAAGCGGCCAGCTCGCAGCGGCCCGCTGCACGACGAGTCGAAGGACGCCCACCCTAGAGCGTTAGGACGTCCCCGAGGCGGCGCAGGTTTGCAAGCGTCGGATCGCGCGGCATATCCTCGACTCGATGACGGCTGTGGTTCTCGGACCGGGCGAGCTCCTGCGCGAGAGGCCTTTCACGGATCCCGCGCACACGGAGCGCGAGGCGGATCTCATGCGCGATGCGCTCTCGGAGCTGCGTGCGCGCGCCGGGGCGTGGGTGGACGAGGATCGCCGGGGCGTCGTCCTCCGCGACCGCGACGAGGACGGGCACCGGCACCTGATCGTGGTCCCTGACACGCGGGCCCTCCTCGAGGCGGACGGCCTCACCGCCGTCGGTTTCTTCGGACACCCGCGCGAAGGCGTAGACCACGGCGTCCTCTTCGCGTTGGAGGACGAGCTCGTGGCGGGGATGGAGGCCTACGCGGACGCCGGCCTTCTCACCTATTACGACGTCGAGCTACCGAAGAGCCTCTACGGCAACCTCGTTCTCTTCTCGACGCCCGACGTGCCACCCGAATGGGTCGCGAACGCGGTCCACCGCCGCGCGATCGAGATCTCGCCCGAGCACTACCACGACGTGCGGCTGCACAAGGGCTTCGTAGCCGGCCGCCTCCTGGAGCGCGGCGAGCTCACGATCGAGCGGACGAAGTACTTCGACTTCGCGGGCGCCGAGGAGTGGCGGGCCCTCAGGCGCTTCGGCTGAACTCGGCGAGAGGGCTCGCGTGCTTCGGCTCGTAGAGGCCGATCTCACCGCCGCCGGGGATCTTGAATCGCGTCATGAGGCCGAACCCCTCGTCGGAGATCGGCGAGGTGAACTCGACCTCCTTCCTCTCGAGCTCGGCCACCGTCCTCTCGATGTCGTCACACATGAGGAACAGCTCGTGATCCCCGACCGCTCGACCCCATCCAGGCCCCGGATGCAGGGCGAGCTCAGCCGGTGGAGAGGCGAAGATCAACCAGCCCTCGCCCGCGTCCACGCTGGGGAAACCGAGCACGTCGCGGAAGAAGGCACGCGCCGCCTCCGCGTCCTCGGAGTAGATGATCGTGTGCGCCCCGGCGATCACGGCGGGGATCATAGGCGGCTCGCGCTTCGACGGGCCGAAGTGGAGCCAGCGGGACTCGAACCCGCGCCCTTCTGACTGCCAGTCAGACGCTCTCCCAGCTGAGCTATGGCCCCGAGATGCTCTTCCAGTCTAGCCGGGTGAAGTCGAAATCGTCAGCCCACCGGATGCCGAGCTTCTGTCCGTTTCGGGTCGCGTCGAGCCGCAGCGAGAGGACACCCCGACCCTCGATGAGGCCAGCCGGTAGGAGATAGCACCGATCCGTAGCGAGGCAGTATGCAGCGATCGCGTCGACCTCGCTAGCCGTGTAAGGACGGCGCAGCATGCCGTCTGCGGTTCGGCGGCACGAATAACACCGAACGTCGACGACAGTTCCTCGCCGCATCGCCCACTTGCACTGGACGCGAAGGAGGCGCGCGCCGAGATCGAAGATGAGGTCGTAGCGTCCTCCTTCGGCGATCGGCCTGTAGACGTCGATGCCGAGCTTCACCGCCGCATGAGCAACCGCGGTCTCTGCAATAGCGCCTTTCTGGTCGGTTGTCACGATACGAACATTAGTTCGCTCGCCGGACGGCGGTGCCCGCCCGCGTTTGCCTCGCTCCCGGGCCGGAAAGACGAAGAGCGTGCCCGAGAAGACCGACTACAGCCCCGTCACCGAGCGCGCGCCCGAGGCCGAGGCCAAGCGGGAGCGCCGCGTCTGGTCGACCGTCTTCTGGAGCATCCACGCCCTCTGGATCTACGCGCTCGTCGTCGCAGGGATCATCCTGCTCGTGATCTACCTCACCGGCGGGTTCGGGGAGGGCGGCGCCGAGCGCTAGTCAGGCGCCGACAGCGACCTCCACCGACGGGACGTCGTCCCAGAGCTCCTCGAGGCGGTAGTACTCGCGGGCCTCCGGCGTGAAGACGTGCAGGACGACGTCGAGGTAGTCGGCCACGATCCAGCGCGACTCCCCCACCCCGGCAACGCTCTGCGGGAGGAGGTCGCTCTTCTTGAGCTGGG
>JBOHAD010000248.1:0-2208 GCA_050697555.1 Gaiellaceae bacterium
CGGCCGCGCCGAGCAGCGCGTCGATGAGCGCGTGCGCGACGACGTCGCCGTCCGAGTGTCCGGCCAGGCCGGGCTCCCCGGGGAAGTCGACGCCCGCGAGCACGAGCGCCGCGTCCTCGCTGAACGCATGCGCGTCGACGCCGATCCCGACGCGGAGCTCGCTCATGTCAGCAGACCCGCGCCATGGGGTCAGGTCTTGCAATCACGCACTTCCCTCCTTGCCAACCGTGGGGTGCTCGAATGCAAGACCTGACCCCAGCGTTCGGACGCCGATCCCGACGCGGAGCTCAGTCACGCTCGAGCACCTCGGGAAGCTCTGCCAGCGAGTCGATGCGCACGTGCGCCTCCTCGGTGCCGCTCTGGAGGTAGCCCCACGGCCCGCGACGGATGTGGACTGCGACCATTCCGGCGGCGCGCGCCGGACGGACGTCGTTGTCAACGCGGTCACCGACGTACGCGATCTCCTCGGCGGAGACGCCCGCCTCGGCTGCGATCCGCACGAAGAACCCCGGAGCGGGCTTCTCGATCCCCCAGCGCCCGGCCGACCCGACGAGGTCGACGTGCTCTCGCACCAGCTCCTCGGTCTCCGCCGGCATGTTCCCGACCGCGCCGACGAGCAGGCCGCGCGAGCGAAGCCTGTCGAGGCAAGGAAGCGCGTCGGCGTAGAACTCGTCCGGCGTCCACGTCGAAGCCGGCCACTCGACGCCGAGGATCTCCCACACGTTCGAGTGAGGCTCGCCGCGCGCCGCCAGCCCGCCCAGCACGCCCATGAGCGTGAAGCGAGGGAGGCCGGCGGCGTCGGCGGCCCGCTCCCACATGCCCGTCTCGTCGACCAATGTCTCGCCCACGTCGAACACGACCGCCTTTAGAGCCACGACGAGACCAGCTCCAGATCGTCGCGCGTCGTCACCTTCAGGAGCCGAGCGTCGCCCTCGACCCAGCGCACGCGCGCGCCGGCCGCCTCGACGAGGGCGGCGCAGTCGCTCGCCTCGCCGCCGCCTGCGAGGGCGCGCCGCAGCACGTCGGCCAGGAAGGCCTGCGGCGTCTGGACGGCCACGAGCTCGCTTCGCTCCAACGTCTCGACGACCTCCTCGCCGCTGACGCGCTTGACGGTGTCCGCGACGGGCAGCGCAGGGACGGCACCGTCCCAGCCGTCGCCGAGCGCGGTGACGACGCGTTCGATCACGTCGTCGCCGAGGAGCGGCCTGGCCGCATCGTGGACGAGGACGACGGCGGCCTCCTCGGGCACCTCCGCGACGCCCGCCCGCACGGAGTCGGCGCGCGTCTCGCCGCCCGTGACGGCGGCATTCACCTTGCCTGCGCCGAGCTCCTCGGCGAGCAGGATCGCGGGCTCCTCCCAGCCCTCCGTCGCCACAACCACGATCGCCTCGACCCACTCCGAGCGCTCGAGCCGCTCGAGGCTCTCGGCGAGCAGCGGCCGGCCCGCCAGCCCCGCGAACGCCTTCGGGCGGTCGCCTCCGAGCCGCTCGCCGCGGCCCGCCGCGACGAGGACGGCCCAGACACCGGTCACGCCTCGAAGACTACGAGCTTCCCGTTCCGCTCGACGAAGAGCTCGGGGCTGACCGGATTGTCCGCCATGCTGAAGTCCTGCCGCACCTTGAGCCGGAGGGCCTCCTCCGTGTTCTCGCGGGTCGCCACCCGGTAGGCGAGCGCGATGGAGACGTGCTCCATCGGCATTGCGTAGACGGCCGGGCCGCCGTACTCCTTCTCGATCTGCCGCCGGAGCTGGGGGACGATGATCCGCGTCGCGTCGTAGCCGTCCTCCGAGGCCCAGCCGCAGAGCTTTTCCCCACCCACGGGCTCGCAGAGGAGCCAATCCTGGCCGTTCGTCTGCCGGGAGAGGTTGGCGAGCGCGAGCTGGTGGATCTCGCCTAGGGGCCGGCCCCACCGCTGGACGTCGGCTGCAGTCACGACCGTGAAGTCTCTCTCCCGATCGACGGCGTAGACGACGGCCAGATCCGCGGGGAACCCGGTCTGGGCCGGTGTCTCGTCCAGTGTCCGGAGCGCGAACCGCGGCTTCAGCAACGGCATGAGGGAGTCCTTCGCCTCGCTGAACGAGAGCTCGCCGATCCCCTGCTCCAGGCGGCGTTGCGCCTCCTGGACGACGGCGGCGACGATCTCCCCACGCCGCTCCGGGTCGCGCCGGTACTCCTCGAACTGCTCCCGGGGAGCGAGAGCGATCCAATC
>JBOHAD010000249.1:0-2200 GCA_050697555.1 Gaiellaceae bacterium
CGGGCACCCGTGGCGCTGGAGGTGGGCGCGCAGGTCGTCCACGAGCCGGGGATCGCTGACTTCGATTCGCATCGCCGCGAAAGGAGTATCGACCTCTCCCCGGCCGAGGTGAGCGAAATCCCCCTTTTTGCTAGGCAGGCCGCGACGGTCTCCAGGATGCCTTCGGGGATGTCGAAGTTCGCGTACACCGCCTGCACGTCGCCCTGCGTGGGGGAACCCCTGGTTCCCCCACGAGCCCCCTCCTCAGGCTGCGACGGTCTCCAGGATGCCTTCGGGGATGTCGAAGTTCGCGTACACCGCCTGCACGTCGTCGTTCTCCTCGAGCGCGTCCATGAGCCGGAGGAGCTTCTTCGCCGTGGACTCGTCGTCGATCGCCACGGTCGTCTTGGGAAGCATGGTGAGCTCGGCCGACTCGTAGGGGATGCCGGCCTCGGCGAGCGCGGCCCGGACGGCCGCCAGGTCGTCGGGGGCGCACGTGACCTGAAAGCTCGAGCCGTCGAGCTCGACGTCCTCCGCCCCGCCCTCGGCGGCGGCCAGCACCACTTCGTCCTCGCCGGCAGAGTCCGGCGAGACGATCACCACTCCCTTGCGCTCGAAGAGCCAGGCGACGGCGCCGCTCGTGCCCAGGTTGCCGTCGTTCTTCGTGAAGACGTGCCGGACCTCGGACGCGGTCCGGTTCCGGTTGTCGGTGAGCGCCTCGACGAAGACGGCCACGCCACTCGGCCCGTAGCCTTCGTACGTGACGGTCTCGTAGGCCGCGTCGCCGTCGGAGCCCGCACCCGCCCCGCGCGAGATCGCCCGCTCGATGTTGTCCTTCGGCATGGAGCTGTCGCGCGCCTTCTGGACGGCGGCGGCGAGCGTCGCGTTCGCGTCGGGGTCGGGGCCGCCCTCCCGCGCAGCGACGATGATTGCGCGCGAGAGCTTCGAGAAGAGCTTGCCGCGCTTCGCGTCGGCAGCGCCCTTCTTGTGCTTGATGCTCGACCATTTACTGTGCCCCGACATGTGCCTCCTCGCTGACCATCTCCAGGAAGCGCTCGTGCACGCGGGCGTCGTCGGTCAGCTCGGGATGGAACGAGGCGACGAGGTAGCGCCCGTCCCGGAGGAGCACCGGCTCGCCGTCCAGCTCCGCGAGCACCTCGACGCCCGGCCCGACCTCCTCGACCTGCGGTGCGCGGATGAAGACTCCGCGGAGCGGCTCCTCCTCGGCGCCCAGGTCGAGGTCGGCCTCGAAGCTCGCCACCTGCCGGCCGTACGCATTCCGGCGCACGCCGACGTCGACCCTGCCGAGGAGGCCGTCCCGCCCGAGCAGGATCATGCCCGCGCACGTGCCGAAGACGGGCCGCTCGAACCGCCGCAGCGCCTGCTCGAGCCCGTAGATGCGCACGAGCCGCCCGATCGCCGTCGACTCGCCGCCGGGGATGACGAGGCCGTCGAGGCCCTCGAGCTCCTCTGGCTTGCGCACCTCGACGACGTCCGCACCGAGCCGGCGCAGCATGGCCGCGTGCTCGCGGAAGTTGCCCTGGACGGCGAGGACGCCGATCCTCATTCCTCGCCCTCCCAGTAGTCCACCGCGTCCGAGCGCCGGAAGATCGCGCGCTCCACCGTGCCGCCGGCGACGCCGGCCTTGCCCGAGTCCGGGTAGTCGACGACCTCGGGGACGACGAGCGTCGACACCATGAGGACGCGCGCAGGCCGGTCGCTGTCGTTTCGGAGCTGGTGTCCGCCGCTCGGGCCGCGCGGGAAGACGACCGCATCGCCGACCGAGAGCCTCCGCTCGCTGTCCCTGTCCCGCAGCGTCGGCTCGCCGTCGAGGACGACGAGAAGCTCCTCGTTCGCATTGTGGAAGTGGTAGGGGAAGCTCTTCTCGCCCGGGGGAAGCTCGTAGACGCTGGCGCCCAGCAGTTCGCCCCCGACGCGCATCGTTCGCCACGTGAAGCCGGGGCGGTCGCTTCCGCCCTCCCAGGCGTCGCCGAAGACGTTCACCAGCCGCGGGTCTCGAGCAGCTCTTCGGGCGCGAGCCCGGCGGCCTGGAGGCCGCGCATCGCGTCGCCGAGACCTGTCGAGACGCGCGCAAGGATCTCCGGGTCGTTGAAGTGCGTCGTCGCCTCGACGATCGCCTTCGCGCGGGACATCGGGTCGGAGCTCTTGAAGATCCCCGAGCCGACGAAGACCCCGTCGGCGCCGAGCTGCATGCAGAGTG
>JBOHAD010000250.1:0-2196 GCA_050697555.1 Gaiellaceae bacterium
GGGCACGACCTCACGATCCTCGTCGTCGCGGTCGCCTGCTCGACCGCGGCGCTCGTGGCCGCCTTCCTGCTCGGCGGCTCCATCCTGCGCTCGCTCGAGCGCGTCCGCGGCGCCTCCACGGCGCTGAGCCGGGGCGACCTGGCGGCGCGTGCGCCCGAGACCGGTCCGGCCGAGCTGGCGGAGCTCGCCGCCTCGTTCAACGAGATGGCCGCGCACGTAGAGGAGCTCTTCGACGCCCGCCGGCAGCTCGTCGCCTGGGCGAGCCACGACCTGCGCACGCCGCTCGCCTCCATGCAGGCGATGCTGGAGGCGCTCGAGGACGGGCTCGCCCCGCCCGACCGCTACCTGCCGGCGATGCGCGAGCAGGTGCGGACGCTCGGCCTGCTCGTGGACGACCTCTTCGAGCTCGCCCGGATCGACGCGGGCGTCCTGACGCTCGAGCTCCGCGAGGCCCCGCTCTCCGGCCTCGTCCGCTCCTGCCTGCGAGGCCTCGAGGCGGAGGCCCGGGCACGGCACGTCGCGCTCGAGGCTCACATCGACGGCGACCCGCCCGTCGTCTGCGCCCCGGACAAGGTCGAGCGCGTCCTCATCAACCTGCTGACGAACGCGCTCCGGCACACACCTTCCGACGGCTCCGTCGCCGTCGTGGTCGAGCCGCTCGGCGAGGAGGTGCGGGTGACCGTCGAGGACACCGGCGAGGGCATTCCGCTGGACTCGCTGCGACGGGTGTTCGATCGCTTCTGGCGCGGCGATCCCGCCCGCACGCGGGAGAAGGGCCGCGCGGGGCTCGGCCTCGCCATCGCCCGCGGCCTCGTCGAGGCTCAGGGCGGAAGGATCTGGGCTGAGAACGGCCCGGACGGCGGCGCGAGGGTCTCCTTCACGCTCCCCAAAGCCGCCTAGGCATCTAAGGATTCAGGACGAGCGGGATCACATTGCGAGTCGGCGGCCGGCCCTCGCCGCCGGACGGATCGTCCTCGAGCACCTCCAGGTGCCCGATCTGGCGCGAAGCGACCGAGTAGCTCACGGTGAAGCTGAACGGGCCGAACCCGTCGACGCCTCCGCCGAGAGTGCTTCCGCTTCCCAGCTCTCCGCCGGACGCGTCGAGGAGCCGCCAGGGGACATTGGACTCGAACGTCCTCGAGCAGCCACGTGCCGTGAACCCGCTCGACACGCGCGACCCGACAGTCGGAGCCGTGACGAAGATGAACGAGGCATCGGAGAGCGCCCCGTCGCTGTTCGAGCACGCGTCTGAGGCCCGATCGGGACACAGGACGCGACAGATGGCCTCCCGGATCTGCCTGATGATCCTGGCAAGCACGCTGATCCTCCCCTCTTCCGCTTCCGGAGAGGCGAGCCTCGCAGATCGAAGCCGATCTCGCCAGGACGCCTCGGGCGCGAAAGCTCGCCGCAGGCCGCGGCGGTGCGGTAGGCTGCCCACCTGCGGCCAAGATCATCGGGCACTTATGCCAGGAGTCGTCATCCCCTTCGATCAGCCGCAGGAGCTCAGCTGCTGCATCTGCGGGCGCAGGGTGAAGCAGCCGGGCGTCGATCTCTACGTCTTCTGGCCCGGGGAAGAAGACCCCGTTCCGGCCGCCGCCCACGAGCGCTGTCTCGACGAACGGACCAGGATTTCTCGCCCGCACGGGCTCAGCAGCGACGCAGCAGCGCCGCCGCCGGTGCGACGAGCCCCTCGCTCAGACCGATAGCGCCGCGGCGGAGCCGTGGAGCGGGGCTCGCTCAGAACGCGACGAGCTAGATCCGCCGAAGCAACGCCACCGCCTGCGCGGCGAGGCCCTCTCCGCGGCCGGTGAAGCCGAGCCCGTCGGTCGTCGTCGCCCGGACGGCGATCTGCTCCAGGGTCACGCCCAGCGCGCCGGCGAGCCGCGCCCGCATGGCCTCGCGCACCGGCGCAATGCGCGGCTTCTCGCCCACGAGCACGCAGTCCGCGTTGACGAGCTCGTAGCCCGCCCCCTTCACGACCTCGTAGGCCCGCTGGAGGAGCCGGATCGACGAGGCGTCGCGCCACTCGGGATCGCCCGAGGGAAAGAGGTCGCCGATATCGCCGAGCCCGGCCGCGCCGAGCAGCGCGTCGATGAGCGCGTGCGCGACGACGTCGCCGTCCGAGTGTCCGGCCAGGCCGGGCTCCCCGGGGAAGTCGACGCCCGCGAGCACGAGCGCCGCGTCCTCGCTGAACGC
>JBOHAD010000251.1:0-2196 GCA_050697555.1 Gaiellaceae bacterium
GAAGACGGGCGGCGCCGGCGCGCACCCGGCCGGAATCGTCTACGACGTCGACCTGACGCTCGGGCTTCCCGCAGCGGAAACGGGCGGGACGGCCCTGAACGCCCTCGCCCACTGCGCCGAGGCCCTTTACGTGCGCGGCCGCAACGCCGACGCCGACGGGGAGGCGCTCGCGGGAGTCCGGCTCATCTCCGTCTCGCTTCCGCGCGCCCTCCAGGACGGCGACGACAGGGCGGCCCGCCGTGAGCTCCTCGAGGGGGCGATGCACGCGGGTGCCGCCCTGGCGGGCGCGGGCCTCGGGCTCGGGCACGCGATGGCGCAGGCGCTGGGGGGACGCTACGGGCTCTCCCACGGCGCCCTGAACGCCGTCTGCCTGCCTCCCGCCCTCCGCTTCAACGAGCCGGCCGCAGCTGCCGAGATCGGGCGCTTCGGCGAGGCGATGGGCACGGACGATCCGATCGGACGCACGGAGGAGCTGGCCCTCCTCGCCGGCTTCGAGCGCTTGCGCGACCTCGGTGTCCCCGAGCCCGAGCTTCCGCTCATCGCCGAGGCGACCGCGGTTCGCGGCGGCGCGAAGGCCAACCCCCGGCCCGCCTCGCCTGAGGAGATCCTCGAGCTCTTGCGGAGCGTCTGGTAGAGAATGGCGCCGATGGCCGACGACTGGCGCCTCACGGTGGACTTCGACGACGAGGGCGACGGCACGCAGCTCGTCGAGTGGCTGGCCGCCCTCCAGCTCGAGGCGGAGGAGCGTGAGCGCCTGGGGGACCGCGTGATCGTCTCCCGCGACGGGCCGCGCGTCTTCCTCTACGCGGACACGGAGAGCGTCGCGCTCGAGGCGGAAGCGGTCGTCCGCAAAGAGCTCGAGGGCGGCGAGGAGCAGGCCGGCGTTGCGCTCGAGCGCTGGCACCCGGCCGAGCAGTCGTGGCAGGACGCTGACGAGCCTCTGCCGGAGACGGCGGGTGAGCTCGCGGCCGAGCGGACGCGCCAGCAGGAGCGCGAGGCGGCCGAGTCGCGTGAGAGCGGCGTCGCTGCGTGGGAGGTTCGTGTCGAGCTCCCCAGCCACGAGGAGACGGAGGCGCTGGCCGACCGGCTCGAGGCGGAGAGCACTCCCGTCGTCCGCCGGGCCAATTTCCTCCTCGCCGGGGCGGCCAACCACGACGAGGCCGTCGCGCTCGCCGAGCGGCTGCGTGCGGAGCTCTCGGGCGGAGCCCACGTCGAGGTGGAGCCCGGCGGGGGCATGGTCTGGGAGGTCACGCCTCAGAACCCGTTCGCCGTCTTCGGCGGGCTCGGCGCCTGAGCGCTACCGAGCCGGGACCGCTGCACGGCGCGAGCCGCCTCCGCGGTCTTCAGATCCTGCAACCGCTCAGGATCCGCGACTTCGCGCTCCTGTACACGGGCATGACGGTCTCGCTGCTCGGCGACGGCATCTACTTCGTCGCCATCGCCTGGCAGGTGTACGAGCTCTCGAACGCGCCGACGGCGCTCTCGCTCGTCGGGCTCGCCTGGAGCTTGCCGATGCTCGTGTTCCTCCTCGTGGGAGGGATCCTCAGCGACCGCTTCGACCGCCGTCTCGTGCTCATCGCCTCCGACATCATCCGCGGGCTTGCGATCGGCGCGGTGGGAGTGCTCTCGGTCACGGGGGCGCTCGAGCTCTGGCACGTGATCGCGCTCGTCGCGCTCGAGGGTGCCGGCCAGTCCCTCTTCGGACCAGCGTACGGCGCGATCGTCCCGGACCTCGTCCCGGAGGAGATGCTCGTCCAGGCGAACTCGCTGAATCAGTTCATGGAGCCGCTCGGGGTCCCCTCGCCGGGCCCGCTCTCGGCGGCCTGGCGATCGCGGCGTTCGGCACCGGCGAGGCGATCCTGCTGAACGCCGGCTCCTTCGTCGTCTCCGGCCTCGCCATCGCGCTCATGCGGACTCGGAGGACGGTCGAGCGCGAAGCCTCGGCGTCCGTGCGGCAGGAGATCGCCGAGGGCTTCGGCTTCGTGCGCGCGCACGTCTGGCTCTGGGGCACGCTCCTCTCGGTCGCCATCGGGCTCCTCCTGTTCATCGGCCCGTACGAGGTCCTCGTCCCCTACATCGTCAAGAACGAGCTCGGCGGCAGCGCCGCCGACCTCGGCTTCGTGTTCGCGTCGGGAGGCGTGGGGGCGGTGCTCGCCGCGCTCGTCGTCGGCCAGCGCGGTCTCCCGCGACGGCACA
>JBOHAD010000252.1:0-2195 GCA_050697555.1 Gaiellaceae bacterium
AGCGTCTTCCAGACGGCGGCGCACTGCCTCGCGGGAATCGAGACGCCGCTCTTCGTCACGTTCGCCACCGAGTACGACGAGGACTCGACGAGCACGGCCGGCGCCTTCAGCGGCACCGGGCACATGCACCCGCTCTTCGCGTCCGGCGGCCAGAACAACACGTTCGACCTCGCGGTCGTCGTCCTCGACCAGGCCCCCGGCCACACGCCGGCGCAGCTACCTCGGGTCGGGCTGATCGACGACCTCAGGGCGTCGGGCGCGCTGAAGCGGCAGACCTTCACCGCGGTCGGGTACGGCACCGTCCGCGAGGACAAGCGGAGGGGCCCGCACGCGTTCTTCTTCGACGGGATCCGCCGCTACGCGCTCCAGAGCTTTCTCTCGCTCCAGAAGGCGTGGCTGAGCCTGTCGATGCAGCCCTCGACGGGCGACGGCGGGACGTGCTACGGCGACTCCGGCGGGCCGCACTTCCTCGGCGGCAAGACGTCCAACCTCCTCGTCTCCCTGACGGTGACGGGCGACGCCATGTGCCGCGCGACGGACAAGACGTACCGGCTCGACACGCCGTGGTCGCGCGACTTCCTCGAGCAGTTCCCGGGAGTCGACTACCCGGGCTAGCTTACGCGGGCCAAGCGGTTCCCGAGGGCGGCGCTCCAGCGCCGCCCTCGGCGTTCGAGGGGTCGGCTTGACCTCGAAGCCGGAACCTGCGACTGTCGGCGGCGCCGGGCTGATGTTCGACTTCGCAGCTCTCGACGTCGCCATCGGGCTGATCTTCGTCTACCTCGTGCTCAGCCTGGTCTGCTCCGCGCTCAACGAGACGATCTCCAGCGTGTTCAGCTGGCGCGCGAAGTTCCTGCGCGAAGGGATCGCGAACCTGCTCGATCCCGACGATCCCGCTCATGGCGAGGAGCTCATGAAGCAGCTCTATCGCCATCCGCTCGTCAACAGCCTGATTCGCCCTGTCTCGCGGCGCGGCAGGGAGCGCTACCCGTCCTACCTTCCCGCGCAGACGTTCTTCGCGGCGCTCCTGGACGTCGACGCCCGCGGAACGACCGGTGAGCTCGAGAGCGCGATCGCAGCGATTCCCAGCCCGCGTGCGCAGGAGGCGCTGACCGCTCTTCTGAGAAGCGCCCAGGGGGACGTCCAGGCCTTCCAGCGAAGTGCGGAGCGGTGGTTCGACGACGCGATGGAGCGAGTCTCGGGCTGGTACCGCCGCCGAGTGCAGCTGATGATGTGGCTCCTGGCGGCCGGCCTCGTGCTCGCCCTCAACGTCGACACGGTTCAGATCGCCCAGCAGCTCTGGGACGACAAGGCCGTCCGGGCGGCGGTCGTGGCCCGCGCGGAGGCCGCGGGCTCGGGGGCGCAGGACCCGGACGTCACCAGGATCGCGGAGGACGTAAGCGCACTTGAGGAGCTGGAGATCCCCCTGGGCTGGGCGTTCGAGGACCGCCCCGAGGGTGTCGGACATTGGCTCGCGACCATCGCGCTGAAGGCGCTCGGCCTCCTGCTGACCGCCGCGGCCCTGACCCTCGGCGCGCCGTTCTGGTTCGACACGCTGAGCAAGATCGCCCGCATCCGCTCCGCCGGCGCACCGCCGCCGGCCAGCGACGCCGTGCGAAAGGGCGAGGGCGAGCAGACGCGCGCCGGGGCGCACGCCGAGGAGGGCGCAGCGCGGGGCAGCTAGCCCGGCGTCGGCCGAGCGACGGAGCGGCGCAGGAGTCGAACCTACCCAGCGCGGGGCTATCACGCCTCACCGGTTTTGAAGGTCTGTTACGAAAGGTCCATCTAAGCACTGAAGCGGGGTTTCGACCCCGCTTCAGTGCCTCTAGGTGCGGTGAGGTGCGCTCAGATCAGTACCAATTCCGGTACCAAGTTCCAGAAGCCTCTTCGCGGGCGTCGCGCGGGGGACTCCGTACGCCATACAAGCCAGCGACGCAGAGCGACCGGCTCCGCGAGGCGGACCTACGATTTCGTTTCACCGGCGCGTACCGCACGTCGCCGCGAGACGACGAGCGTGGGAAGGAACAGGAGTCCGACCACGATCGGCAGCCAATGGCTGACGAGCCGGTACCCGAGCACGGCGGCGATTGCTTCGCCCGCCGGCGCTCCGGCGGCGACCAGCATGCCGGTCATCGTCGCCTCGACTACACCGACGCCGCCGGGCGTGATCGGAACCGCCGCGAGCAGCTGTCCGACCA
>JBOHAD010000253.1:0-2194 GCA_050697555.1 Gaiellaceae bacterium
CTGCGCCGGGCTGCGGCGCTCGGAAGAAGGTCCCCACCATCGGCGACTCGACTCGGATGAGGTCGCCGGGCATCGGGACCGGAACCGGCTCGGATTCTTCCTCGACTGGAGCGGTCGGGACCGAGACAGATGCGACGGGCGCCTCGGCACGCTCGTCGCTTCGCCGCACGGTGATGCGCATCTCCCCTTCCTCGAGCGTCACCTCGCCGATGCCTGACTCCTGCACCACCCGGATCAGCTCCTTGATCCGCTCGGACTCGCTCACCGAGAGCCCCGCCGCCGAGGACTCGTCGCGCCGTCCCCGCGAGCGCACGGAATGGAGGAGCGGTTCGGCGCTCTCGCCGAAGAGGGCGAGCAGGAGCAGCTCCTCCTCACTGGCCGCCAACCCGGCGGCGTCGTCCCGGATCTCCTCGAGATCCTGCGGATGCTCCTTCGCCGTCGAGCCGCCGTCGCCAAGCAGCTCGACCGCGCGCAGGACGGTCGGATCGATCTCGCGCGGCGGAGAGCCGTAGCGCCCCTCGATGAGGTCCCGAAGCTCGTCGACCACGATCCGCCAGCGTTGCGCCGAGAGCACGTGCAGGAGCGCCTGCGAGCCGAGCGCCTGGCCGATCGGCGACGCGAGTGGCGGCCAACCGCACTCGCGCCGGATGCCGGTGAGCTCCTCGAGCACGTCGTCGAGCCGGTCGGCGGAGGCGTGGGTGCGCAGGTTGGCGTCGAGCTCGGCCACCAGACCGGCGGGAAGGCTGTATTCGGCCGCGCGCACCGCGACGCGCGGCGAGAGCGGCGGCACGGGCTCGTCCCCCAGCGCCTCCTCCACGAGCTCGGAGCCCCGCCAGAGCGTCTCGAGCTCGACTCCGGTGTCGTGTCCCAGCCCCGCGAGCGCCTGCGTGAGCGATTCCGCCGAGACGCGATGGAGCGAGAGGGCGACGGGGTAGAGAGCGCAGGCGACAAGGGCCGCGCCTGCACGCACCGCCTCCAGCGCCGAGGCAAGCGCGGCCCCGCCCGAGCCCTGCCCGTGGAAGCCGACGGGGAGACCGCTCGCCTCCGCCATCTGCTCCATGACCTCGCCGGCCTGTCCGGGATGCAGGGAACCGGCGGGATCATGGATGACGACGCGGGCCGCGCCCAGCTCGACGAGGCCGTGCGCCCGTTCGAGCATGACGTCCGTCTGTCCCGCCGGCCCGGGATTGTGCACGAGCCCGACCGTGAGCTCCTTCTCGGCCGCCCTGATCGCCTCGGCGGCTTCGCGCAGGTTGCCGAGGTCGTTGAGGGGATCGTGGATCCGGAAGACGTCGATGCCGCTCCCCGCCGCGCTGGCGATGAAGCGGCGGACGAGATCGCGGCCGAGCGGTCGCGTGCCGACGAGGAAGCGGCCGCGGAGCGCCATGCCGAGGGGAGTCGAGCAGCGCGCCTTGATGGAGCGGATCCGCTCCCAGGGGCTCTCGACGCCCCGCCGGACCGCGGCGTCGAAGCAGCCGCCGCCCGAGACCTCCAGATACGCGAAGCCCGCCTCGTCGAGGACATCCGCGAGGTCGTAGAGCCGCGCGGCCGGCACGCGCTCGGCGAGCGGCTCCTGCGAGAGGAGCCGGATCGTCGTGTCGACGAGTGCAGGCATCGACTACGCCCGCGAGATGTAGCGCCGCTCGCGGGTGTCGACCTTGACGCGGTCGCCCACGTTCACGAAGAGCGGAACCTGCACGATCGCGCCCGTCTCGAGCGTGGCCGGCTTGGTCACGTTCGAGACCGTGTCCCCACGCACGCCCGGCTCGGTCTCGGAGACGGAGAGCTCGACGGAGGTCGGCAGCTGGATGCCTGCCGGGCTGCCGTCGACCGTCAGGAGCTGCACGGTCGCTGAGGGCTGGAGGAAGTCGAGCTCGTCCGAGACGTCCGCGCGCCGCAGCGAGATCTGCTCGTAGCTCTGCTCGTCCATGAAGACGACGTCGTCACCGGAGTCGTAGAGGTACTGGACGTTCTTGGTCTCCGTGTACACACGCGGCATCTTCTCGCCCGCGCGGAACGTGCGGTCGACCACGGCGCCCGACTCGAGGTTCTTGAGCCTCGTGCGCACGAAGGCACCGCCTTTGCCCGGCTTCACGTGCTGGAACTCGACGATGCGCCACACGCCGCCGTCGAGCTCGACGTGCATGCCGTTCTTGAACTGGTTCGTGGAGACCGTCTCGGCCACGGCGGGCTA
>JBOHAD010000254.1:0-2190 GCA_050697555.1 Gaiellaceae bacterium
CGACACGGGCTGCTGGTCGCGCTACTCCCTCGACGGAGCGCCCGCCTCGACGACGTACCACACCTACCACGTCTCGCTCCTGCGACAGCTCGCGCGCCGCACGGGCGAAGCCCTCTGGAGCGAGACGCGCACGCGGTGGAACGGCTACCTGCGCGCGGGCAGTTGCACGACCACCTGATTGCTCTGGGCCGAACGCCCAATTTGAAGACACCGCTGACGAGAAGCGCCCGGCAGGGACCGAATCGGCTGCGAGCTAGGGCGCGACTCCGAGCCGCTTCGCGAGCCAGAGCCCGTTTCTCACCGCGTAGCCCTCCCAGTCGTTGTTGAAGTAGCCGAAGACCTCCACGCGGCTGCGCCAGTGGGCGATCCGTCGTTTCCACGTCTCGAGCTCGCGCTCGGAATAGTTGCCGCCCCGGCCTCGGCTGCCGTAGTGGAAGCGGACGAACGTCCAGTCCGCCGTGAGCTCGTGCGTCTGGAAGCGGCGCTCCGGGTGGTCGCCGATCACCAGTGCGGCTCGGTGCTCCCGCAGGGCCGCGTAGACGTCCTCGGCGAACCAGCTCGGATGCCGGAACTCGAAGCAGTGCCGCCCCGGCGGCAGGCGCTCGAGCGCGAACGCGAGGCGCTCGTCGTCGCGCCGGAACGTCTCCGGCAGCTGCCACAGCACCGGGCCCAGCTTCGGCGACTCGAGGAGCGGCTCGATCCGCTCGTAGAAGCGCTCGACGCCCCGTTCCATGTCCGTGAGCCGCTTCATGTGCGTGAGGAAGCGGCTCGCCTTCACGGCGAAGAGGAACTCGGGCGGCGTCTGCTCCACCCAGGCCGCCACCGACTCCCGCTTCGGCAGGCGGTAGAAGGTGGCGTTGACCTCGACGGTGTCGAACAGCGTCGCGTAGCGCTCGAGCCAGCGCCGCTGCGGGACGCCTCTCGGGTAGACGCGGTCGCGCCAGTGAGGATAGTTCCAGCCGGAGCAGCCGATCCGGACGGACTTCATGCCCGATCCTTACCCCGGCGCGTCGACCTCCACGTTCCGGCGGGTGACGAGCAGGTAGACGAACGGCGCCGAGAAGACGACGAGCAAGAGCGCGGGGAGGGCCGCCTGGGAGTACGACCCCACCGTCGTCGCCGTCCACACCTCCGTGGCGAGGGTCTCGAAGCCGATCGGGCGCAGGAGGAGCGTCGCCGGAAGCTCCTTCATCGTCGAGAGGAAGACGAGCGCCGCGCCGGCGAGGAGGCCGGGGGCGGCGAGTGGAGCCGTCACGGTGAAGAAGGCCCGGCGCGGGGTGCGGCCGAGCCCACGGGCCGCCTCCTCGAACCGCGGGCTGACGCGCGCGAAGGCGGAGCTCGCCCCGGCGAGCGCCTGCGGGAAGAAGCGAACGACGTACGCGAGTACGAGCAGCGTGAGCGTCTGGTAGACGGGGGACGCGTAGTTCGCGGCGAAGAAGACGAGCGAGAGGGCGATCACGATCCCGGGCAGGGCATTCGCGGAGAAGGAGGCGCGCTCGAGCGTCCTCGTCCACCGTGAGGGATGGCGCGCCGCGAGAAGCGCGACCGGCAGCGCCGCGATGACGGCCGCGCCCGCCGCGAGCGCGGACGCGAGCACCGAGTTGAACGCCGCACCCCAGGCCGCCTCGAGCCCCTCTCCGAGCGAGACCGCCCGCTCGAGCCAGTAGCCGATGACGATCAGCGGGACGACGAGCCCGAAGCCGACGACGCCCGCGCAGAAGCCGACGGCGGGCCACCGCCAGCGTCCGAGCCCGACTCGCGCCGGGGCGCGAGCCGCGCCCGGCACGCTGCGGTGATAGCGCGCTCGCCCACGTGACCAGGCCTCCAGCAGCAGCACGACAGCCGTCAGGACCACGAGGACGAGCGCCAAGACCGCCGCCGGGGTGCGGTCGAAGAGCGACCTGTACTGGAGGTAGATCGCGCGCGTGAGCGAGCTGTACTGCATGAGCGACACCGCGCCGAAGTCGGAAAGGGTGTAGAGCGCGACGAGGAGCGCGCCCGCACCGATCGACGGCCGGAGCACGGGGAGAGTCACCCTGCGGAACGTCTCGAGCCGCGGCCGACCGAGGCCGTGGGAGGCCTCTTCCAGCGCGGGGTCGAGATCGCGGAAGGCGGCGACCGTGAGCAAGTACACATAGGGGTAGGTCGAGAGCGTGAGCGCGAGCACGGCGCCCGGGAAGCCGTAGATCT
>JBOHAD010000255.1:0-2183 GCA_050697555.1 Gaiellaceae bacterium
CGCCGGAGGAGCCCTTCGACCGCCTCACGCGCCTCGCCGCGAGGATTCTCGCCGCGCCGGTCTCCCTCGTCACGCTCGTCGACCGCGACCGCCAGTTCTTCAAGAGCGGCCACGGCCTCCGCGAGCCCTGGGCCTCGCGGCGGCAGACCCCGCTCTCGCACTCGTTCTGCCGGTACGCAGTGGCGGAGGGTGAGCCCTTCGTCGTCGAGGACGCGCGCGAGGACCCGCGAGTACGCGACAACCTCGCCGTTCCCGACCTCGGGGTCGTCGCCTACGCGGGCGTCCCGCTCGTCACGAACGAGGGGCAGGCGCTTGGGAGCCTCTGCGTGATGGACTCGAAGCCGCGGCGCTGGCGGGAGGAGGAGCTTGCGGTTCTCGAAGACCTGGCCGCCGCGGCCATGACCGAGATCGAGCTGCGCACGCTGGCTCAGGAGGCGCGTCGCGAGAGCCGCCTGCTCGAGACCGTGCTCGAGCAGAGCCCCTACGGCGTCAGCATCTCCGACGCCGAGGGCCGGCTCCGGCACAACCGAGCCGCGGAGCGGATCTGGGCCGGCAGCGCCGACGCCGAGAACGTGGCCGACTGGAGCCGCTACCGGGCCTTCCACCCGGACGGCCGCCCGTACGAGGGGAGCGACTGGTCGATGGCCCGCTGTCTCGCCAATCGCGAGGTCGTCGAAGCCCAGGAGTTCCACATCCAGCGGTTCGACGACACGTTCGGGTGGCTCCTCGGCGGAGCGGCACCCCTCGTGGGCGACGGCGGAGAGCTGCTCGGCGCGGTGGCCGTCTTCGCCGACATCACCGACCTGAAGAGCCTGGAGGCGAGGAACCGCGCCCGCGCCCTGGAGATCAACGACGACGTCATCCAGAGCGTGAGCGCCGCCAAGCTCGCGCTCGAGGTCGACCGGCAGGAGCAGGCGCGCGAGGCGCTCGAGGACGCCCTCGGCGCCGCGCGCAAGATCGTCAACGACCTGCTCGCTTCCGCTGGCACCGAGGCGCTCGACTCGGGCAGCCTCAGACGCCGCACGCCGGCGGCGACGTGATGACCGGCGCGCGCGTCCTCCTGTGCGACGACTGCGTGCCAGTCCGAGAGCTGGTTCGCCTCGTCCTCGAGCTCGAGGGGATCGAGGTCGTCAGCGAGGTGGGCGACGGCGGCGCCGCCATCGAGGAGGCGGGGCGCTGCCAGCCCGACGTCGTCCTCCTCGACCTCTCGATGCCGGCGATGGACGGGCTCGAGGCGCTCCCCGAGATCTGCCGGGCGGCTCCGCACGCGAAGGTCGTCGTCCTCTCGGGCTTCGACAACCCCCTGATCGTCGAGCGCGCCCTCGAGCTCGGCGCGGTGCGCTACGTCGAGAAGGGCAGCCGCCCGGAGGAGATCGTCGCCGCGGTGGAGGAGGCCGCCGGCGGCTGATGCCGGGCACTACAATCGCGCGGCGGTGAAGGTCCTCGCGCTCGACTACGGCTCCGCACGGACCGGTGTCGCCGTCTCCGATCCCACGGGCACCGTCGCGCGGCCGCTCGCGGTCGTCGAGCGCGCCGGGACCGAAACGGGTCTCGCCCGGGTGCTCGAGCTCGCCCGCGAGGAGGGTGCCGAGCGGATCGTGGTCGGGCTTCCCGTCACCCTGCGCGGAGAGCGGGGTGCGCAGGCGGAGGAGACCGAGCGCTTCCTCGCGCTGCTGCGCGCCGCCACCGACCTGCCCGTCGAGAGCTTCGACGAGCGCTTCACCACCGTCCTCGCCCGCGGCGGCGACACGCAGGCCGCCGAGGACGCCGTCGCGGCCGCCCATCTCCTCACGGGCTACCTCCAGTGGAAGAGCGCCCGGCCCGCGTGAGGCGCGACTACCGCCGGAGCGGGGGCCGCCGAGTGGCCGCCCTCGTCGGCATCCTGCTCGGCTTCGGACTGCTGGCGGCGATCGCCTGGGCGTTCACCGGGAGCAACGAGCGTGCCGTGGCGCCCGAGACGTCTACCGCCGTGACCGAGACCGCGCCGCCGCAGCCGGTTCTCCGCATCGTCTTCCCCGAAGGCTTTACCCGCAAGGAGATGGCCGCGCGGGTCGGTGAGGTGAATCGCATCGCCGAGCGGAGGCGGAACATCGAGCCCGCGCTCAGGCCCCGGGAGTACTCGGAGTCGGCAGAGCGGGTGCGTGACCTGCCCGAGGACTTCCGCAGGGTGGACGCTCCTCACC
>JBOHAD010000256.1:0-2160 GCA_050697555.1 Gaiellaceae bacterium
CGACTGCTCGGCACCGTCGAGCGGCCGGAACTCGAGCGCGCCGACGAAGGCGGGCGCGAACTCGTCGGCGTCGAGCTCGGCTCCGAGCGCTGCGAGGAAGACGCCGGCGCAGGCCCGGCCGAGCGCGGCCAGGCTCTCCTCGTCCCGTCCCTCGTGCGCGCGCGGCAGGTAGTAGGCGACCTCGGCGGCGAAGGCATCGCGCACCGGGCCCGTGTCGTGGTGAGCGCCGCGCTCGGCGAGGGCTTCCTGCAGCCGGGGAGCGGGGTCGACCAACTCCACGACGGTTCCCATGGCGTCGACCGTGACGGCGTCCAGCTCTCTAGCCGAAGGCATCCGGATGGAGCGTGCGGGCGACCCGCTCGAGCGCCTGGCCGACGCGGGGCCCCGGTCGGAGGACGAGATCCGAGGGCAGAAGGACGAAGCGGCCTTCCTGCACGGCGGTCAGCTCCGCAGTGCGCGGGTCGGTGCGGAGGCTCTGGAGCGTCACGCGGCTCTCCCTCGTCGCGAGGTAGACGTCGGGGTCGAGCTGCCGGAGGCGGGAGACGGGGAAGGGCTCCGGCCCGGGCGCGGCGTCGGCGACGCTCTCGCCCCGGGCCCGCCGGATGAGGTCGCCGAGGAGCGAGCGCTGCGGGATCGTGATGAAGAAACCGGTGTCGACGAAGGCGCTGACGACCGGCTCCTCGACGACGCGCGCCTCGACCCGTTCCACCTGCGTTTGCATCCTCGCCTTGAGCTGGCGCGCGCGGGCCGGCTCCCCGACGAGGAAACCGAGCTCGATCGTCCCGCGCAGGACGTCGTCCACGGAGGAGTCCGGCTGGACGTAGAGGCGGGCCCCGCTCTCGCGCTGGGCGCGGGCGACGTCGAGCGCGTCCGTCCCCGGAGTCCCCACGATGAGGTCGGGCTCGAGGCGGATCACCTCGCCCACGTCCACCTGGCCGGTCGGGCGGACTACCTCCCGGGCGCGTCCGCCGGCACGCAGGCCTGCCGGAACGCCGACGAGGCGGCGGCCGACGCGAAGGGCGCGCAGGAGCTCCGCCGAGCCGGCGTCGACGGCGACGATGCGGCGAGGAGGCGCCTCGACCACGGTCGGCTGGTCGCCCGCACCTTGCACGGTCACCGGGTAGGGCTGGGTCACCTCCCCGAGCGGCTCGCTCCGTTCTCCGCATCCGGCCACGACCGCCGCGAGGACGAGAGGGACGAGCAGGCGGGGCCGCGCGCTCGAAGGCATCACCGGCAGGAGCACGAAGGCACTATTCCCCAATGCGCTTCTTCACGCAGGCGGAGGCGAACGCGGCGCTCGAACGCGTGCGTCCGCTCGTGGAGACACTCGTCGAGCAGCGTCGCGAGCTCCTGCGGGTCGGGAGCGCGCTCGGGGCGATCCGGGGCACCGTCGCCGGGAACGGTGGCAGCCTCGACCCGGAGAGCGTCACGCGCCTCCAGGAGGCGGCTGAGCGCGTCGCCGCCGAGCTGGCCGCGGTCGTTGAGGAGCTGGACGGGCTCGGGATCCAGGTCAAGGATCTCGACCGAGGCCTGATCGACTTCCCGGCGCGGCACCCCGAGAGCGGCGAGACGGTGCTTCTCTGCTGGGAGCTGGGCGAGGAGTCCGTCGCGTACTGGCACGGGCTCGAGGACGGCTACGCGGGCAGGAAGCCGCTCCCCTTCTAGAGAACTCTCCTGGATGGACTCCGAGTGGCTCCAGCGTGCCATCGTCGCAGGCGCGGTGCTCCTGGTCGCCCTCGTCCTCGCGCGGCTCGTCGACCGCGCGCTGGCACGGTGGCTCGAGCTGCGCCCCGAGACCCGCACCCGCTACCGCGTCTTGCGGCGCAGCGCAGTGGCCGTCATCGTCGGCGTCGGCGTCCTGAGCGCGCTTCTCGTGATCCCGGATGTACGGGCGGTTGCGGGCAGCATCCTCGCTTCCTCCGCGATCCTCGCGCTCGTCATCGGCCTCGCTGCGCAGTCGACGCTCTCCAACTTCGTTGCCGGAGTCCTGATCGCCTTCACCCAGCCGCTTCGCCTGGGCGACGGCGTTACCGTGGCGGGCGCGTCGGGGACGGTGGAGGAGATCGGCCTGACGTACACGGTCATCCGGGCGGGCGACGGGGCCCGCTATTTCGTCCCGAACGCGAAGCTGGCCTCCGATACCATCAGAAATGCGACAAT
>JBOHAD010000257.1:0-2126 GCA_050697555.1 Gaiellaceae bacterium
CCATGGCGAGGGCCGGAATCGAACCGGCGACACCACGGTTTTCAGCCGTGTGCTCTACCGACTGAGCTACCTCGCCGCGGGCCTCAGTGTAGCCCACCCAGGTATCTTCTCCCGCCGTGCCCGACAGGAAGAGGATCGCCATCATCGGCGCTGCGCTCGACCTCGGAGCGGGCCGGCGCGGCGTGGACATGGGACCGTCGGCCATCCGCTACGCGGGCCTGGACGCCCGGCTCTCCGAGCTTGGGCTCGGCATCGTCGACTGGGGCAACGTCGAGACCGCCGTGGCCGAGGCGACCGCGCCCGGGGACCCGCGGGCCCGCTTCCTGCCGGAGATCAAGGAGGCGTGCGAGCGGGTCGCCCGGCGGGTTGCGGCCGCGGCGGGGGACGGGCGCGTTCCGGTCGTCCTCGGTGGCGACCACTCGGTCGCGCTCGGGACGCTTGGCGGGCTCGCGGCCGCGCACGGGCCGGGCGGCGTCGTGTGGATCGACGCCCACGGCGACCTGAACACGCCGCAGACGTCGCCGAGCGGGAACGTGCACGGGATGCCGCTCGCCGTCGCCCTCGGTCGGGCCGGAGACGGGTTCGCCAGCGACGTGTGGCCGCTGCCGGCGCTCGACCCGGAGCGGGTCGCGCTCATCGGCATCCGCTCCCTCGACGAGGGTGAGCGCGCGCTCGTGCACGAGACGGGGATCGGCGTCTACACCATGACCGAGCTCGACCGGCGGGGCGTCGAACCGGTCGTTCGCGAGGCGCTCGCGCGGGTGGAGGGCGCCGCCTTCGTGCACATCTCCCTCGACATGGACGTCGTGGATCCCGACGTCGCGCCGGGGGTCGGCACGCCTGTCCGCGGCGGCCTCTCGTACCGGGAGGCGCACCTCGCCATGGAGCTCGTCGCCGAGTCGGGCCTCCTCGGCTCGCTCGAGATCGTCGAGGTGAACCCGATCCTCGACCGCGAGAACGCGACCGCGCAGCTCGCCGTCGAGCTCGCGGCGAGCGCCTTCGGGGCGACGATCCTCTAGGAGCGGCCGAGGAAACGCTCGACGGCCGTGGCCGTCTCCTCGAAGGCGTCCCAGAGAGGGCTGTGGCCGCCCGGCGTGACGACGACCTCGAGCAGGTCCCCCAGCGCGGCTCGGTAGCGCTCGTCCTCGGCTGCGCTCACGAGCTTGGACTCGGCCCCGACCACGAGCAGGGTCGGCACCCGGAGCTGCGCGAACGGCGGCGGCCGTCTGGAGAGCTCGATGTGGACCGCGGCTGCGGCGGGCTGCGAGTAGCGGTAGCGCAGGCGTCCGTCCTCGTCCGCGGCGAGGTGCTCCCGCATCTCCTCCTCGAGGATCTCCGGCGGCGTGTGGAAGAGACCGGCCCACCGCGCGGTCGCCCCGTCGACGGAGATGAAGGTCTTCTCCTCCCGCTCCAGGGCCGCATACTGCTCGGCGAACTCGGGCGGAACGTGGATGGCAGGATCGATGAGCACGGCCCGCTCGACGAGCTCCGCCCGCCGGGCGATCACCTCCAGGGCCAGCCGCCCGCCGAAGCTGTGGCCGATCCAGGCGGCGGGCTCGGTGAAGGTCTCCAGCAGATCGCCCACGTGCTCGTCGAGCGTCCAGGGCTCGTCCCAGCCGGAGCGGCCGTGGCCGCGCAGGTCGGGCGCGAGCACGCGGTAGCCGGAGAGGCGTTCCTCGGCGAGCTTCCGAAAGCGGCGTCCGTGGCCGGTGACGCCGTGCAGGCAGACGACGCGGGGGGCATCCGGCTCACCCCACGCGTAGACGTGCAGCTGCACTAGACCTTGCGCGCGAGGGCGTCTACGAGCGGCGGCAGGGTCTCCCGCCAGTCGCCCACGAGGCCGACGTCGGCGCCCTTGAAGATGGGCGCGCGCTCGTTCGAGTTGAGGGCGACGATCACGCCGGCCTTGACGGAGCCGGCGAGGTGCTCGAAGGCGCCGCGGACGCCGACGGCGAGGTAGAGGCGCGGCGCCACGGCCCGGCCGGTGAGGCCGATCTGACGATTCTTGGGAAGCCAGCCGGCATCGGCCAGGTCGCGGCTCGCCCCGACGGCGGCGCCGAGGCGGCGAGCGTAGTCCTCGATCTCGGGAAGCGCCTCGGGGCCGCCGATCCCCTTGCCGGCGCAGA
>JBOHAD010000258.1:0-2117 GCA_050697555.1 Gaiellaceae bacterium
CGAGCCGCGAAGACCTCGAGCGCGCGGCGATGGAGCTGGGCATGAAGACCCTCTGGGACGACGGCCTCGCCAAGGTCTCCTCGGGCCTCACGTCGCTCGAGGAACTCGCGCGCGTGCTCGTCTAACGTGGCCACGTCCGGCGTCGCCATGCCGGGGTCAGACCCCGGCATGGCCTAAAGGGCAATGGCCGGATCGGCCACGGGCGAGCTGCCGTCGACGAAGTCGACGAACGACTTTCGGGCGGTCTCGAGATCACGCCCGAAGAACTCCAGGACGGACTCGGCCGCGACGAACGGCAGCGAAGGACGGCCCTCGGCCATTGCTGGGTAGCTGCTCCAACGCCACTCGCGCGCCGTGGCAGCGAGGCCCGCGCGGACTGGATTGAGGGCGAGGTAGCGCGAGAGCTCGGCCAGGTGCCAGTCGCTCTCGACCAGGACGGCGTGGAACCGCCCCTGGAAGAGATGCCCGTCGGTGCCGTGGAAGTAATTGAAGCACTGCGCATACTCGCCGTTCAGTCGTTGCATCCCGCCCGACAGGTCTGCGTTCGGCGTCTGCAGGACGAGGTGGTAGTGATTCGGCATGAGGCAATAGCCGTGGCACTTCCAGCTGCGAAGAGCGCTGACGGTTGCGAGTAGGGCTAGGAACAGCTCACGCTCGAGGTCATTCGCGAAGACGGTCTGCCTGCGATTTCCCCGCGAAGTCACGTGGTAGATGCCGTTCGGGACGTTGGCGCGTGGCGGACGAGGCACGCCACGAGCGTAGAGGCTGCGTGCCGAGCGCTCCGTCTTATGCGCAGAACTGCGACGCTCCCGCCGGCCTAACGTGACATGCCGGGGTCAGACCCCGGCATGGCCGTTTAGGTCACGTCGCAGCCGAGGTGTTCGAGGATCGTGATCGTCTCGCGGATGAAGGCGTCCGCTTCGTCGCGCCTGGCGAACCGGTACGGGCCGGGGCGGAGGGGCTCCACGCGCAGGCCGCCCACCGGGTACACCTCGCACTCGACCACGAAGCCCGCGCTCTCCTCGACGTATCGCACGCGCACGATCTCGCGTCCGTCCTTGCGGGCCGAGCGGAGCGCGAGCTCCAGCGGCTCGACGGCTGCCTCGCTCATCGGCGCGCGTTCACGACGGCCTGCGCCACGGTCTCGCGGTCGGCGTAGCCGAACTGGGAGGCGACTCGCGGGCCGCGGACGAAGACGAGAACGCCGGGCGCATCCATGACGCCGTATTCGGCGGCGAGCTTCTCTACCTCGCGGTTGCGCTTCACGTTCACCGAGACAAACCCGGCATCGACGGCCAGGGCGCCCGCGCGGGCCTCGCGGATCGCGGCCGAGTCGACCGCGCTCTTTGGCGTGTAGAAGACGACGACGACGACACGGTCTCGGCCCAGCGTCCGCTCGAGCGCCGAGCGCTCCGGAGCGGCCGAGGGCTTCGCCTTCTTCGCCGCCGGCTTGCTCTTCTTCGTCGGCTTGTCAGGCTTCGCCGCCTGAGTCGTAGTTGCGGGCGGAGGAGGAGGAAGCGACTCGGCCGAGGCCGGCCGTCCGGTCGCGTACGCGCCGAAGCCGGCGCCGAGCAACCCGAGGAGAGCCACGGGCAGGAGAACTCGAAGACGAAGCTGCTGCCGCATACCTCTGCTGTATCGGCACCTGAACCGGCCTGCTTAAGCAGAAAGGGCGCGGTTTCCCGCGCCCTTTCGCAATCTCAGAGCGAGATCAGCTTACGGACAAGCCTGCTCTTCGACCTGACCGTTCACGAACGGCGCGGCATTGCCGAGACCGTAGGCGTAGGTGAAGCCGCCGACCGTCGAGGCGACGCAGTACGTGTCCGCGTCGAGCGTCGCGCCGAGCGTAAGTGTCGGCGAGAGCCCCGCGTCGATCCCCTGCAGACCGGCGATGGTCATGGTGGCGTAGCCGTCGTTGTCGGACGCAAACGTCTCGACCGACGGGATCGCGGTGCGGACATTCGCCTGGGCGGCCGACCGGTTGGCCCGCTCGCGGAAGCCGAGATACGACGGCACCGCGATGGCCAGCAGGATGCCGATGATGATGATCACGACCAGGAGCTCGATGAGGGTGAAGCCCCCCTGGCTCTCTGTGTGCGTGACCCGCTGCCTGAGCC
>JBOHAD010000259.1:0-2103 GCA_050697555.1 Gaiellaceae bacterium
GAGGCGGTCTCGACCGCGCGCCGGCGGATACCCCGCTACCTGATCAGCCTACCCAGGGGGAGACGATGAGAGACGACCTGAGACCCGGCAATCCATTCCCCGACCTGCGCCTGCCCGAGACGACGGGCCGGGAGCGCTCGCTCGGCGAGATCGCCGACGAGCAGCCGCTCGTGCTCGCCTTCGTCCGCGGCTGGTGGTGTCCGAAGGAGCAGGTGCGGCTGCGCAACGTCGTCACCCACCAGGACGAGATCCAGCGCGAGTACGGGCAGATCGTCGTCGTCACCGTCGACGAGCCGTACGTGAACGGCGCCTTCCGGGCCGGCCTCGGCGCGGACTTTCCCTTCCTCTCGGACGAGGACCGCGCCGTGGCCGAAGAGCTCGACCTGCTGGAGCTCACGGACGAGCTCCACCGTCCCTACCTTCCGTTCACCTTCGTCCTCGACTCGCGCCTCCGCATTCACCGGCACTGGTGCGGCTTCTGGTACTGGGGCAACCCGACGCCCGAGGAGCTGCGCCAGGCGCTCCGTGAGATCGTGCGCGCGGAGCAGCCCACCTTCGACCCGCAGGCCGTATGGAACGCGGGCGGCGCGGCTCCGCCCGGCGCCGGAATCGACGCGGAGGCCGTCTGGATCAGGGAGAACTCGAAGGGTCGGGAGCTCTGGCGGGGCGTCCACGAGGGCGAGATCCCCGAGGTCGGCGCAGAGCTCGGGCGCTCCTCCGTAGACGGCCGCCCCTGGATCGTGCGAGAGATCGAGCGTGGCGACGGTCGCGTGGCGATCCACATGAGCAAGGAAGGCCAGGGCGGCGACCCGCGCAAGGTCGGGCACCACATCACCGCTCCGAGGTTCTAGGCGCGCCGAGCGAGCGCCCGCAGCGGGCGACGGAGCCACACCCGGTCGCCTGCGGCGGCGAGCCGCCACGCGAGAGCGGCCACGGCGGCGCCGGCCACGAGGTCGACGACGTAGTGCTCGCCCGCATACACGAGCGCGAAGCCCATCCCGAGCGCGTAGAGGAGTCCGGCGATGCGCACCGCCTGCGGTCCCCGCCAGGCCGCGAGCAGCACGAGAACCGTCATCGCCATGTGGAGAGAGGGCATAGCGGAGACGGGGTTCACGCCCACCATCTCGTATCCCCGTGCGTAGATGGTCGGGTCGACCCCGTCCGTCAGATCCTGGACGATTCGCGAGACGAACGGCAGGTGTCCCGACTGTCCGGCGAGCCAGGGAGGGGCGGTCGGCACCGCGAAGGAGACGGCGAGGCCCAGGTACGCGGTTCCCAGGAGGGCTGCCGCGTAGCGACCGAAAAGCTCCGGCCGCCGCCACCAGAGTGCGAGCGCGACGAGGTGCGGCACGAGGAAGTAGCTCGTGTAGACGGCGACCGTCGCGATCTCCGCCGCTCCGATCTCGCCGGCGGCGTAGAGGCGCTGCTGGAGCCACAGCGTGGGGGTCGTCCCGGCGAAGAGCGTCTGCTCGAGGCCGACGACGTAGTCGAACCTGACGGGGATGCCGGTCTCGTCGGCGAGGCTCCGCAGGTGGGCGAAGAGGAGGAACCCGAGCACGTACACGGCCCAGAGGCGGAATGTCGCATCCCGCCTTCCGACCCCGTAGAGGAGCGCGAGCGAGGCCGCCACGGCTCCGGCCAGGACGTGGGGAGGCGCCGTCGAGCGGACGAGGACGAGCGTGAGCAGGTTGGCGAGGAGGACGCCGTAGAGCAGGATCGCGCGGCTTGCGAGCGCAAGTCCGGGAACGCGTGCGGCGCGCCAGCCACTCACGCAGCGAGCATCGGCAGGCCGTCGTACGGCCTCGCCACCCGAACGGGTCACCCCGCGGGGTTAGCGCGCGGCCCGGTCGAGCGCCTTCGCGGCCAGGCGGTCGAGCGCCTGCACCGACAGCTCGATGTGCTCGGGCTTCGTGTCCTCGAGCTTCGTGTGCGAGAGCCCGCGCAGGCTCTGCGCGAAGAGCATCACCGTCGGGACCCCGGCACGGGCGACCTCGGCCGCGTCGTGGAGCGGCCCGCTCGGGAGGCGGTGGGAGGTCCCGGCCACCTCGGTCACCGCCTCGTCCGCGAGCTCGATCAGCTCCTCGTCGAAGAGGATCGGGTGGA
>JBOHAD010000260.1:0-2083 GCA_050697555.1 Gaiellaceae bacterium
CTCGCGGGCATCGGGCAGCGCTCGGTGGATCGCCTCTGCGACGAGGCCGAGGCCGCGCACGAGCTCGGCGTCCCTGCCGTCCTCCTCTTCGGGATCCCGGAGGAGAAGGACGAGGCCGCGTCGGGCGCCTACGACGACGACGGGATCGTCCAGCGTGCCCTGCGCGCGCTCCGCGAGCGGGTGCCTGGGCTCGTGCTCCTGACCGACGTCTGTCTCTGCGAGTACACGTCGCACGGCCACTGCGGAGTCGTGGACGGCGACGAGGTTCTGAACGACGTCACGCTCGAGCTGCTCGCGCGGACCGCGGTGAGCCACGCGGAGGCCGGCGCCGACGCCGTCGCGCCGAGCGACATGATGGACGGGCGAGTGGGCGCGATCCGCGGCGCGCTCGACGGCGAGAGCTTCGAGCGCGTGCCCATCGTCTCCTACGCCGCCAAGTACGCCTCCGCCTTCTACGGGCCGTTTCGCGAGGCGGCCGAGTCGACGCCCGCCTTCGGAGACCGGCGGAGCTACCAGATGGACCCGCCCAACCTGCGCGAGGCGCTCCGCGAGTGCGAGCTCGACCTCGAGGAGGGCGCGGACGCGATCGTGATCAAGCCCGCCCTTCCCTACCTCGACGTGATCGCCGCCGCGCGCGCCCGCTTCGACGCGCCCGTCTGGGCCTACAACGTGAGCGGCGAGTACGCGATGCTGAAGGCGGCCGCGGCGCGCGGGTGGCTGGACGAGCGGCAGGCGGCGCTCGAGAGCCTGACGGCGGTCAAGCGGGCGGGCGCGGACGTGATCATCTCCTACTGGGCGCGGGAGCTGGCCGAGTGGCTTTGACTCGACCTTCTCGCTTCGCGAGAAGCTCGAACCTCTTCTCCAGGGCTCGAAGGGTGACTCCGGGTGGAGTGAACTCTCCCGTTCGCGCGTGGCGCGCCGTGTCCGCGAAGGAGCCCTTCTTCGTTCGCCGAGGCGAGGGCGCGTACCTGGAGGACGCCGACGGGAACCGCTACGTCGACTGGGTCATGTCCTGGGGGCCGCTCGTCTTCGGCCACGCCGATCCCGAGGTCGTGGAGGCCGTGCAGGAGGCGGTCGCGGAGGGTACGACGTTCGGCGCGCCGACCGAGCGGGAAGTCGAGCTGGCCGAGGAGCTGGCCGACGCGGTGTCGTCGTTGGAGAAGGTGCGGCTCGTCTCCTCCGGCACCGAGGCCGCCATGAGCGCGATCCGCCTCGCCCGCGGGTTCACCAAGCGAGACCGGATCCTCAAGTTCGAGGGTGGGTACCACGGTCACGCGGACGGGCTCCTGGCGAGCGCGGGGTCGGGGCTCGCCACGCTCGGTATTCCGTCGAGCCCGGGCGTGCCTTCGGCGGCGACGTCCGACACGGTCGTCTGCCCGTACAACGACCTCGCCGCGGCCGCGGCGGCCGTCGAGCGCTACGGCGAGGGGCTGGCGGCGGTGCTCGTGGAGCCCGTCGCCGGGAACATGGGCGTCGTCCCCCCCGAGCCCGGCTTCCTCGAGGCGCTGCGCGCGCTTTGCGACGCCGCCGGCGTGCTGCTCGTCTTCGACGAGGTCATCACTGGCTTCCGGGTCGCGCGGGGCGGTGCCCAGGAGCTCTACGGCGTCCGGCCCGACCTGACCATCCTCGGGAAGATCGCCGGGGGCGGCCTTCCGCTCGCGGCCTTCGGCGGGCGCGCGGACGTGATGGACGAGCTCGCACCAGGAGGGCCCGTGTACCAGGCGGGGACGCTCTCCGGCAACCCGCTGGCGACGACGGCGGCGCTCGTCGTCCTGCGGCGCCTCCGCGACGGGGCCGTGTACGAGCGGCTCGAGGAGACCGGCGCGCGGCTCGAGGCCGGGCTCTCGACTCCCAGAGTGACGGTGCAGCGCGTCGGCGCCATGCTCACAGTCTTCTTCCGCGAGGGGCCGGTGCGGAGCTTCGCGGACGCCTCGGCAAGCGACGCCGAGCGCTACGGCGCCTTCTTCCGCCATCTCCTCGAGCGAGGAATCTACGTCGCGCCTTCGCAGTTCGAGGCCATGTTCCCCTCGACCGCGCACGGTGACGACGAGGTCGACCAGACCGTGGAGGTCGCAGCGGAATT
>JBOHAD010000261.1:0-2077 GCA_050697555.1 Gaiellaceae bacterium
GACCCCCACGCGTCGATCAGATAGCGCTCTATCCCTCGGCAGGCCGTGCCTAGCGTACGACCGGTCGGGCAGAGAGGTGAGAGGCCAGGAGCCGCCGGCTCCTGGCCTCGCCTCCGTAGGCGAGGCGCCTCGCTCGACCGGGCGCCGCCGGCGTCCGCCTAGCTCTCCTCGGCGTGCACTGCATGACGCTCGCGAACACGACGCCTCGGCTTCGGGCCGACGGCACTTCCTCGAGTCGGCTGGGATCGCATGGGTCGGGGCGCGCCCGATCTCGGCCAGGCCCGCGCCCCCGCGTGCTCGAGGCGAGCGGCTAGAGGCTCGGCGTGATCGCCGCGACCGACCATCCGGCCGACTGCTCGACGCGGGCGCAATCCTCGTCACACCGCGCTGGGGACGGCGCCGGTTCCGCGAAGCATCGGGTCGCCGCCCGCCGGCGGCGATCCCGCCCACGAGCGGAACCCGCTCGTGCGTCTCGTTCAGCCTGGTCAGGAACGGCCCGAGCGGGAACGTGAAGGGATCGACCGCAGCGCGACGAGCCCCGCGTCGTCGAGCTCGGGGAAGCCCACCGCAATCCCGTCGTCCGTCGGCACGGCCGCGGCGTGGAAGCACTCGATCTCAGCTCCCGGCAGCGCGCCCGCCCAGACGGCCACCGCCGGACCCTCTCGAGCTCGCGGACTCGCGCGACCACTCCCTCGGCGACGCAGCCCAGCAGGTGCCCGGGCGCCAGCTCCTCACGGACGGCCTCGGCGGCCGCCCGAGCCTCGACCCGGTGCATCGGGGAGAGGAAGATGAACGCGAGGTCGACGTCGGCCCCGGCCAGCGCACCGCCACCAGCCTCGCGCGCCGCCTCCGTTGCGGCCTCCTACGCCGACTCCGAGGTCGACAGACCGGCCCCGATCCGGCACGCGAGCGTCTGGGGCTCCATCGCGGGCCTCAGTGTACGTCGGCAAAGATTGCCTCGTGATCGACAGCCGCGCCGCCGGAGGCGCGCGTAGGGGAACTCGCTTCGGCTTGGCGCCTGGCAGCCCAAGCTACGGAAACTCGCGGGCACGACGGCACTCGAAACCCGCGTCGAGCGAGATCAGGACGCGGGACCGGCTCCGGGCGGCGAGCACGATGGGGGAGAAAGCCCGCCGACGCCTAGGGATCGAGCCGAACCGTGACCGCTTCGTCGACGTCGACGACTGCGTAGTGCCCCGGCTGCGGCCGGTTCCGGGTTCACGACCCGCGTCTCGCCGGAGGGCTGAGTCTGCTCAACGCGGCGTGCGCAGACCTATCGTTCTCTCATGGAGTATGGCGCCGCCGCCTTCGCGCGAGGCGCCACGAGACGCTCGTGAGTCGCGCGGAGGACCCGTTCACTCAGCCGCGAGACCGAACGGGCTGCCCTCGGAGTCGCGGCAGATCGCCCAGCGCTCGCCCGGGTGGACGACGCTCCCTCCGAGCTCGACGACGCGCTCGAGCGCCTGCGCGAGATCCGGGACGAGGAAGTACGGCAGCGAGAAGCGGTCACCCGGGCCCCGGCCACGCTCGTGCAGCCCGAGCGACGGGCGGTCGTCGTGGGTCTGCAGGCCCTGGCCTTCCCCCTCCCTCCGCTCGTCGAGCGAGACGCCGAGCAGGGTCTCCCAGAAGCGTCGGGCGCGGGCCAGGTCGTCAGCGGGGAACTCGATCAGGTCGAGTGCCATGGCGGTAGAAGATACGGCTTCGCGCCACGTGACGCCTCCTCGGGTTCCCGGTGATGGTCGCAGAGCCGGCGAGCGGCATGAAGGAAGGATCCATGCGGCCGGCGCCGGGCGAGCGGACGGGCCGGCGCGGAGGCCGGAGCCCGTCCTGTGCGGCTCCGTCGAGGCGAGGCCGCGGCTCACCGAGCCGTGGTTCTGCTGAGCGGAGCCCACCGAGGGCCAGTTTGGCCCTCTCGAGATCGCCCGCGCTACTGGCGCCGTCTGAGCGGGTGCTCGGGCGGCACCTCGACGAAGACCAGGGCGAGGCCGTCGGGATCGCGCGCGACCATCTCGAAGAGGCCCCACGGCTTCACCTCGGGCTCCTCCTCGATCGGTACGCCCCTCTCCGCCAGCCGTTC
>JBOHAD010000262.1:0-2073 GCA_050697555.1 Gaiellaceae bacterium
CTCACGCTCGGCTGGCTCGTGCGCGGCATGCACCGCTGGGGCGCGAGCGTCTTCATCATCCTCCTCTTCCTGCACATGGGGCGCGTCTTCCTCTTCGGCGCCTACAAGTACCCGCGCGAGCTCAACTGGCTGATCGGCGTGATCCTGCTCACGATGGCCATGGCCGAGGGCTTCACCGGCTACCTCCTCCCCTGGGACCAGACCGCCTACTGGGCGACCGTCGTCGGCATCAACATCAACGCGACCGCGCCCATCGCCGGGCCTTTCATCGCGGACTTCCTCCGCGGGGGGTCCGAGATCGGGGAGAACACCCTCTCCATCTTCTACTCGTTGCACATGCTCGTGATCCCGGGCGCGCTCTTCGCCCTCATCGGGCTGCACCTCTGGCTCGTGATCCGGAACGGAGTCACATCGCCACCCTGGTCGAAGGACCCGGCCGGGGTCGAGCGCGAGGAGGTCGTGACGGCCAAGCGCGGGCTCGTGGAGCCGCGACCGCGCGGAAACGGAAACGGTAGGCGTCCCAGATGAGCCACGACGAGCAGCGCGCGCAGTTCCAGCGCTACAAGGAGGACGTCTCGAAGCGCGGGAAGCCGTTCTACCCCTACGCGATGTTCCACGACACGGTCATGAGCGTCGCGGTCGTGCTGGTCATCGTCGGCCTCGCTTGCCTCTGGTACTTCACCGCGGGCGAGGAGCCCGGCGACTCGGGCATCCTCGGCCCCCGCTACACGGAGGAGGCGGACCCGGGGACGACGTCCTTCATCCCTCGGCCCGACTGGTATTTCTTCTTCCTCTTCTACCTGCTCCGGATCTTCAAGTGGCCGGAGTCGGTGGTGCTCGGGACCGTCGGCATCCCGACGATCGCGCTGATCTTGCTGTTCATGGTGCCGTTCCTCGACCGGCGGCGCGAGCGGCGGCTGGTGCGGCGGCCAGTCGCGGTCGTGGCCGCGCTGCTCGTCATCGCCTCGATGGGGATCCTCACGTACAGGGGCGCGACGGCCGAGGAGTCGCTCGCGTCCGAGAACGTCGAGCTCGTCGACGAATGGGCCGAGGTGCAGGGGCTCTCGGAGGAGGGACGCGAGGGCGCCACCCTCTTCGCGCAGCTCGGCTGCCAGAACTGCCACACCTACCTCGGCTCCGGCTCCACGAACCTGGGCGCGCCCGACCTCTCGGAGATCGGCGCCGGCGGCCAGGGAGCCGACTACTTCCAGCAGTACGTCGCCGACCCTCGGGACTTCGGCAACACCGTCATGCCGGTCTACGAGGGCCAGGGCGAGGAGGTACTCCGCGCCGTCGCCATCTTCCTGGAGGAGTCGAGGGGCGAGGGCGGAGGCGAGGGCGGCGGCTAGCGCCCGCCCCGCCTCGTGAACGTCTTCCTCGGGATTACGGGCGCCTCGGGCGCCCCCTACGCGGCGCGCCTTCTCTCCAACCTCACAACCTCCGGTTGCGAGGTTGGGGTGACCATCTCCGATGCCGGGCGCGAGGTTCTCGCCACCGAGCTCTACGGAGACCCGGCGCTTCCGCACGAGGATGTGGTGGCTCGCCTGACCGACGGGCTGGACGGCGTGACGGTCTACGGCATCAAGGAGTTCACTGCACCGTACGCAAGCGGCTCCGCCAAGGTGGACGCCTACGTCGTCTGCCCCTGCTCGATGGCGACCGCGGCGACGATCGCCGCCGGCGCGATGGCCAATCTCGTGCATCGAGCCGCGTCGGTCGCGCTCAAGGAGGAGCGGAAGCTCGTGCTCGTGCCCCGGGAGACGCCGCTCTCGGCGATCCACCTCGAGAACCTGCTCCGCCTGCGGCGGGCGGGCGCGACCATCGTCTTCGCGGCCCCCGGCTTCTACCATGCGCCCCAGACCGTCGGCGATCTGGTGGACTTCGTGGTGGCGCGATGCCTCGACCAGCTCGGAATCGAGAACAGGCTGATGCAGCGCTGGGGGCAGGAATGAGCTCCGGCACGCTCGCCCCCGACGCGGTGCGGACGATGTTCGACCGGATCGCCCCGGTCTACGACGCGATGAACCGCGTGATGACCGCGGGGCTCGACCGCCGCTGGCGCCGGCTGACCGC
>JBOHAD010000263.1:0-2055 GCA_050697555.1 Gaiellaceae bacterium
GTGCTCGAGGGGCCGGTGACGAACGTCTGGTGGCGCCACGAGCGCGTCCTCTACACGCCCGCGCTCGAGCTCGGCATCCTCGCCGGCGTCACGCGCGCGACGCTCATCGAGGCGGCCGCCGCCCTCGGGTACGAGGTTCGTGAGGGCGCTTTCCCCCTCGCACACCTAGCGAAAGCCGAGGAGGCGTTCACCTCCTCCTCGGTCCGCGAGGTGATGCCCGTCGTCGAGCTCGACGGCGCACCCGTCGGGGCCGGCTCACCGGGCCCGGCGGCCCGGGAGCTCCAGGGCGCGCTGCGCGAGGCGGCCGCCCCGTGAGCGATCCGATCGTCGCCACCGCGGCGGCGCGGCGGGACGTCTGGGCACGGGCCGACGGCCTCGACGCCGACGTCTGGCCGGAGTACAACCGCCATGGAGACGTCCTCAACGAGTACTGGGGCTCGCTGGACGAGGAGTTTGCCGAGTTCCAGTTCGTCCTCTACGACGAGGAGGCGGACGAGCTCCTCGCCCAGGGCCACACGATCCCCTTCCACTGGGACGGCACCGTCGCTGGCCTGCCCGCCGGCATCGACGGCCTCGTCGCGGACGCCTTCCGACACCGGACCGAGGGCAGGGAACCGAACGCGCTCTCTGCGCTGGCGATCGAGGTTCCGCCCGCGCGACAGCGCGGCGGGCTCAGCGGCAGCATGCTCGCGGGCATGCGCGGGATCGCGGCCGCCCACGGGCTCGGCGACCTCGTCGCTCCTCTGCGTCCCACCTGGAAGGAGCGCTATCCGCTGACGCCGATGGAGCGCTACGCCCGCTGGCTGCGCGAGGACGGGCTCCCCTTCGACCCCTGGATCAGGCTGCATGTACGGCTCGGCGCCGAGATCCTCCATCCCGAGCCCCGCTCGCTCCGCATCACGGGCACGGTTGCCGAGTGGGAGGAGTGGACGGGGATGGCCTTTCCGGACAGCGGCGCGTACGTGTTCCCGCACGGGCTCGCTCCGCTCGAGGTCGATCGGGAGGCCGACCGAGCGAGCTACTGGGAGCCGAACGTCTGGATGCGGCACGCCGTAGGCTGAGCCCGTGCGCGTCCTCTCCCTCGTCCACCAGTGGGACGCCGCAAGCGGCGTGTTCGCCGACGCCGTCGCGGAGGCGGGGCACGAGCTCGTCGAGCGCAACGTGGCCGAGGAATGCGTGCCCGAGGACGAGTTCGGGGCCGTCCTCGTCTTCGGCGGCGCGATGCACGTCGACCAGGAGGAGCGCCACGGCTGGCTCCGGGACGAGGACGTGTACCTGCGGCGCCTGGTCGAGGAGGGCGTCCCGGTCCTGGGCGTCTGCCTGGGCGGCCAGCTCCTCGCCAAGGCGCTCGGCGCGCCCGTGCGCCGGATGCCCAGCTCCGAGGTCGGCTGGTACGAGGTCGAGCTGACGCAGGAGGCCGCCGACGACCCCGTCTTCGGCGCTCTTCCCGGGCGCTTCGACTCCTTCCAGTGGCACAGCTACGCCTTCGAGCTCCCCGCGGGCGCCGTCCTCCTCGCTCGCGGCAAGCGCTGCCACCAGGCCTACCGCGCCGGGGAGACTTCCTGGGGGCTCCAGTTCCACGCCGAGGTGACGCGCGCCACGATCGACGAGTGGATCCAGAGCTCGAAGCCCGAGGACGACCGCGCGATCGATTTCGCCCGCCTGCGCACGGAGAGCGACCGGCGCATGGGCCGCTGGAACGAGCTCGGGAAGGAGATCTGCAGGCGCTTCCTCGCGGTCGCGGAGCGCCCTAGGGCTCGGAGGGCTCGCGGCGCGACCACTCGTGCCACGAGCCCTCGTAGTTCGTAGCGTCGAGCCCCGCGGCGCGGAGAAGCGCGGCGGCGATCTCCGACCGCGAGCCCGAATGGCAGTAGGCGACGACGCGCGCGCCGGGATCGGCGCCCCGCTCCTCGAGGAGGCCGCGCACGGCGGGCCCGGCCGCGTAGAGCTCGTCGAGCTCGACGTTCACGGCACCCGAGATGTGCCCTTGCCGCGGGTCGCACGGGTAGCCGGTCTGGCCCTCGTACTCGGCGCGCGTCCGCACGTCGAGGAGCG
>JBOHAD010000264.1:0-2046 GCA_050697555.1 Gaiellaceae bacterium
CTCCTCACCGACGAGTGCCCGCGGTATCCCGTCCAGACGCTCCCGCGCGCCCTCGAGCCGCCGATCGAGCATCCCCGGATCGAGGCGGGCGCCGACGAGCTCCTCGACCTGCTCGCCTCCCCGAACATGCGGAGCCGGGCGCCGGTGTACGAGCGCTACGACCAGCTCGTCGGCTCGCGCACGGTGCGCCGGCCCGGGCTGGACGCGGCCGTCCTGCGCCTGCGGCCGTCGCTGCGCGGCCTCGCCGTCTCGCTCGACGGCTCGGGCCGCGTCGCAGCCCTCGATCCACGAACCGGCGGGGCGCGGGCGGTCTTCGAGGCGGCGCGCAACGTCGCCTGCGTCGGAGGGCGGCCGCTTGCGATCACGGATTGCCTCAACTTCGGCAACCCCGAGAAGCCGGAGATCGCCTGGGAGCTCGTGGAGGCGATCGAGGGAATGGCGCGGGCCTGCGAGATCCTGGGGACCCCGGTCGTCTCGGGGAACGTCTCGCTCTACAACGAGACCGACGGACACGCGATCGATCCGACGCCCGTCGTCGGCTGCGTCGGGCTCGTGGCCGACGTCCGCCGCCTTCCGGGCGGCTGGCGCGAGGGAGACGTGGTCCTCGTCGCGGGCGCCGGGGCGGTCTCGCTGGACGGATCCGAATACCAGGCTCGCTTCCTCGGCGGGGCGGCGGGTCGCCCTCCGCCGCCTGACTACGCGGACGAGAGCGCGCTCGTCAGCTTCCTCTGGCGCTCGGCTCCGGCCCTGAGCGCCGCACACGACGCGGGCGAGGGAGGGCTGGCAGTCGCCCTGGCCGAGCTCGCGCTCTGGTCGGGAGTCGGGGCGGACATCGAGCTAGAGGACGACGCGGTTACCCGGTTCGGCGAGGGCGGCGGGCAGGCCGTCGTCGCGTGCGCGCCCGAGAAGGTGGAGCGGCTCGGGGGGGTCGCCATCCGACGGATCGGCGTCGTGGGCGGGTCGCGCCTCCTCGGCATCGGCCTCGAAGAGCTGCGCGCGGCACACACTGGAGGGCGGTCCTGATGTGCGGCGTCTTCGGCATCCACGCGCCCGAGCGGGACGTCGCCCGGCTGACCTACTTCGGCCTCTTCGCGCTCCAGCACCGGGGCCAGGAGTCGGCGGGGATCGCGGTCTCGGACGCAGGGCGCCTCACGGCGCTGCGCGACATGGGGCTCGTGACGCAGGTCTTCTCCGAGCAGAAGCTGCGCGGTCTTCGTGGTCAGACGGCGATCGGGCACAGCCGCTATTCGACGACCGGCTCGACGCACTGGGCCAACGCACAGCCGATCGTCCAGCACGGCCCCGCGCGGACGGTCGCGCTCGCCCACAACGGCAACCTCACGAACACGGGCGAGCTGCGCGCCCAGCTCCTGCGCGACGGGGCGCGCCTGTCCTCCACCTCGGACACCGAGGTGATCGCCGCGCTCGTCGCGCGCGATCCGCGCCCGCTCGAGGAGGCGGTTGCGGCGACGATGGCGAAGATCGAGGGCGCGTTCTCCGCCGTGCTCGTCGCCGAGGGGAAGCTCGTCGGCTTCCGCGACCCGGACGGGATCCGCCCCCTCGCGCTCGGCCGGCTCGAGGACGACTGGCTCTTCGCCTCCGAGACCTGCGCCTTCGACCTCCTCGGCGCCGAGTTCGTCCGCGAGGTTCTTCCCGGCGAGCTGCTCGTCGTCGACGATTCGGGCTGTCGCGCCGAGCAAGTTCTGGAGCGCGCCGAAGGCGCGCTCTGCATCTTCGAGTTCATCTACTTCGCCCGCCCGGACTCGAAGCTGCGGGGGATCGAGCTGCACGGGGCGCGCGTGCGCATGGGAGAGCGGCTCGCGACCGAGGCCCCGGTGGAGGCCGACCTCGTGATGGCCGTCCCGGACTCGGGGACGCCGGCGGCGATCGGCTTCGCGCGCGCGAGCGGGATCCCGTTTCAGGAGGGGCTGATCAAGAATCGCTACGTCGGGCGGACCTTCATCCAGCCCGATCAGACCCTGCGCGAGCACGGGATCCGGATGAAGTTCAACCCGCTCGGCGAGGTGCGCGGCAAGCGTGTCGTGG
>JBOHAD010000265.1:0-2042 GCA_050697555.1 Gaiellaceae bacterium
GAGCGAGACCGCCTACCCCGCGCGGCCGGCGGACGTCGTCGACACGACCGGCGCCGGCGACGCCTTCGCCGCCGGGTTCCTCCTCGCCGGCCCCGAGCTCGCGCTCGACGCCGCCTCCCGCTGTGTCTCACAGATGGGAGCGGTCCCCTACTAGTGCCCGAGCTCCTGAGGATCCACCCCGAGGTGCGCGCCGCGCTCGAGTCGCGCCGGCCGGTGGTCGCGCTCGAGACGACCCTGGTCTCGCACGGCTTCCCGCGCGGGGAGGGCGCCGAGATCGGCGCCGAGGCGGAGCGGCGCGTCCGCGTCGCCTGGGCGGTGCCGGCCACGATCGGCGTCATCGACGGCGTCATCCAGGTCGGTCTCTCCGAGGGCCAGCTCGAGCGTTTCGCCGACTCGCCGGACGCCCGTAAGGTCGGACCGCGCGACCTCGCCGCCTGCGCGGCGCAGGGCGCGCTCGGTGCGACGACGGCCGGCGCGACCCTCGCCGTCTGCCGCGCCGTCGGCATCGGCTTCCTGGGGACGGGCGGGCTGGGCGGCGTCCACCGCGGCTACGCGTCCCGCCCGGACATCTCAGCCGACCTGGGCGAGCTGGCCCGCACCGAGGCGCTCGTGGTCGCCTCGGGGGCGAAGTCGCTCCTCGACGTCGAGGCGACCGCCGAGCTCCTCGAGACGATCGGCGCTCCTGTGCTCGGCTGGCGTACCGACACGATCCCGCTCTTCTACCGCCGCGACGGAGGCCCGCCCGTCTCCGCGCGCGTGCAGACGGTGGAGGAGGTCGCCACGATCGCGCAGTTCCACTGGCGGCTGGGACGCCACTCCGCCCTCCTCGTGGCCCGTCCGCCGGACGAGAGCCTCGACGTCGAGCCGCTCGTCGAGGAGGCGCTCGCCGAGGCCGAGCGGCAAGGCGTCTCCGGCCAGGAGGTGACGCCGTACGTCCTCGCGTACCTCCACGAAGCGAGCGGCGGACGCACCCGCGAGGCGAACAAGGCGATCGTGGTCGAGAACGCCGCGCTCGCCGCCGAGATCGCCGTCGCCTACTCGCGGCTGGAGTGAATTAAGAACGGCGTAAGCGGGAGGCGGTATCGTCGGCGCATGCGCCGGCTGCTCGTCCCGGTCGCCCTGGCCGTCCTGCTTGCGGCCGCGTGTGGCGGCTCCTCCGAGCCCGAGTCGGCGCCGGCGGCGGCTCCCGAGACGACCACGCAGGCCGAGGAGACGACGACGGAGGAGACCGCGACCGAGGAAGCGACGACCGAGGAGACGACCACCGAGGCCGCCCCGCCCCCGCCGAGGCCGAAGCCGCCGCCGGGCGTCCCCCGGTTCGTGGCCGGCTACCGTGGCTGGACAAAGCTGAACGCCCAGCCGATCCCGCCGCGGGACTCCGACCCGCACAACGGCACGAAGAACGTCTTCGTCTCCAGGAGCGTGGGCGGGAACGGGCGCTTCCCGAACGGCACCGTCGTCGTCAAGGAGGCAACCAGGCCGGGCGCTGAATTCATCGGCCTCATCGCGATCATGCGCAAGCAGCGCGGCGCGGATCCCGCGCACAACGACTGGGTCTTCGTCGAGTACACGCGGGAGGCCGCGAACGCGCGGTTCGGCCTTCAGGCCGAGGGCGCGGTCTGTTACGGCTGCCACGTGGGCGCGCAGGATCAGGACTACGTCTTCACGCTCGGCGGCTAGGCGTCACTCGTCGAGCCGCTCGATCGCCACGATGTCCTCGGCCGCAAAGGGCACGTCTCCGGCGGAGCCCCAGCCGACGATGTCGCCGCTCGGAAGGATGGCGACGGGCTCGATCAGCCTGCCGTCGCGGAGGAGCACGCGCGTCTGGTGGGCGCCCCAGGCGTCCTGAGGCCAGGCCGCCACCTCGGCGGCCAGCCACTCCGGCAGCCGCGGCGGCTCGTGCATGCCTACTCCGACAGGAGGTTGAGAAGGTCGTCGACCTCGAGCATCTCGTAGGACTGCGTGTGCACGCTCCCGCGCGCGCCGAGAGCCACTGAGAGCTTGGCGATCGTGGACGCGTCTGGCGCCTCGACGATGTTGAC
>JBOHAD010000266.1:0-2035 GCA_050697555.1 Gaiellaceae bacterium
AGCTGCGCATCGCGCGCGGGCTGACGCAGACCGGGCTCGCCGGCGAGCGTTTCTCCAAGGAGTACGTGAGCCAGATCGAGCGCGGAAAGACGCGGCCGACCGGCGACACGGTCGAGTGGCTCGCCGCCCGGCTCGGCGTCGACCGCACGTTCCTCGAGACCGGCGTGTCCTCCAGCGAGCGGGAACGCGCCGAGAGCGTCATTGCCCGCGCGGAGGCCGCGCTCGAGGACGGCCAGTATTCGGAGACCCTCGAGGCGCTCGGCAAGCTCACGCCCTCGTTCGGCACCATCACGGCGCCGGAGCTCGAGCTGCGCGCCCTCCTCGCCGAGTCCTGGGCGCGCATGTACCAGGGCGAGGTACGGAAGGCGATGCAGCTGCTCGACGAGGCTCGAGCGATCGCCGAGGCACCCTCGTTTACGGATGTGGAGCGGGCTGACGTGCTCTTCCGCTTGGCGGTGTGCCGGTACAAGCTCAATTCGATATCCACTGCGCTCGCCCTCTTCAATGAGGCCCTCGAGCTGGCGAGCCGGTCCGAGCTGCTGTCCGACCGCCTACGTTCGAACATCTTCCACTGGCGCTCGCGGTGCTATCGCCGTCAGCGCGACTGGGAGGCTGCCCGGGAGGATGTCGAACGCGCGTTGGAGCTCGCCGACGGGAGCCACAATCCGCGTGCGGCGGCCGACGCCTATTTCCAGGCCTCGCTGATCGCGGAGCGAACGGGACACTGGGTGCTTGCGCGATCGTACGCGGAGCGCGCGAAGGTCATCTTCGAGGAGCTGCACGACCAGGCGAACGTCGGCAAGCTCCTCAACGAGATCGGCGCACTCAACTTCCAGCTCGGGAAGCCGGAAGACGCGATCAAGTACCTCAAGGACGCGTTCAAGGCCCTTATCGACACCGGTAACGACACGGATGCCGGTCGCGTCATCTCCTCGCTCGCTCAGGTACACCTTCGCACGGGCAAGGTTGAGCTTGCGGAGGAGCAGGCGCGTCAGGCGCTCGATCTGCTGGACGGGCGCGTCGACCATGTCGACGAAATCGGTAATGCCCAACTCGTGCTCGGCCGTGCTCTGCTCGAGCAGAAACGGCTCGACGAGGCGGAGGCCGCGTTCGGCCTCGCCGAGTCGAGCTTCGATCAGCTCTCCTCGGCCAGCCATCGCGCCGCCGCCTGGATCGCGCAGGGCGATCTCGCGGCGCGGCGGGGCGACGACCGCCGTTCGGCATCGCTCTACCGCCGGGCGGCCGAAGCGCTCCAGGACTTCCACTTCTAGGAAGGAGGTGTGACCGTGAAGGTAAAGGCTCTGCTCGCGCTTACGGCCCTCGCAGCGTTTGTGGCGCCGCTCGCCGGCTTCGGCCACTTCGACGGCAGCTAGACGGCCAGTCGGTCCCCCGCACGACGATCTCCAGGGAAAGGGGTGACTCGGCGGATGAACGTCGGGCCGTCCTCGTTCTGACGGCGGGTTCCGGCGCTCGCTGCAAATGTCCCCCGAGGTCGGCCACTTCGAGCGCAGATAGTCGGAGAAGGATGCCCGGCGCAGGCGTCGAACTCTTTCGGCGCGTGAACCCGAGAATCGTTCGACCCGCGCACCGAAATCCTTCGCTCCGTCCCCTTGCCCCTCTGCTGGGCGTCTTGGCCGCCATGTGGCTCGGCGCCGCAGGCCTGATCGCCCAGCAGCTCGTCTAGCTCGGCCGCGCTACGCGGACTCGGAACTTCCCTGTCGGGCTGCGGATGTCGCCTGCATGTCCGCCCGCATGACGTCGCGGATGGACACGATCCCGAGCGTGCGCTCGCCGTCGACGACCGGTAGATGGCGAAAGCCGTGCTCCATCATCGTGTCGAGCGCCTCCGTATGGGTCGTGTCCTCCTGTGCGGTCACCGGGTCAGCCGTCATCCACTCGCGGACGCGGGCTTCGCTCGAGTGCACGCGGCCGGCGACGGCCCGGAGCAGGTCGCGTTCCGTGAGGATGCCGATGAGCCGGCCGTGCTCGAGGACGACCGCAGAGCCGACGTCGTTTCCGGACATGCGCTCGGCGG
>JBOHAD010000267.1:0-2035 GCA_050697555.1 Gaiellaceae bacterium
TCGTCGAGTGCGGCGAGCTTCGCCGCCGCGCCCTCCTCGGGCTGCCAGCCGAGAGCGCCGTCCAGGCCGAGCGCCGTCGGCGCGACGTCCACGAGCGAGACGAGCCCGGGGATGCGGGTCGACTGGGACGTGACCAGACCCTCGTAGCCGCGTCCCACGATCAGAAGCGGATAGCGGCGGTCGTTCGCCTGTCGGCCACCTTCGGGCAGCCCCACGTAGACGACTGCTCCGTCAGCGCTCCCGAGCGCGCCCGTGCGCGCCTCCAGGAGCGGCGGGCCCTCCGGCCTCCCGCCGCGCAGCGAGTTGCGAGCCTCGCCGCTTTCGAGTCCCGCGCGGGCGAGCTCCCCGCTCGTCTCCGGCCCGGCGCCGGGGACGAGCAGCCCGACGGCGCCCCGTTCTTCGAGCTCGGGGAGGTCGGCGAGCGTGAGACCCGGCACCACGACGACCTCGAAGTCCGTAGCGTGCGCCTCGCCTGACGTGAGCGCGAGGAGCACGAGAGCGACCGCCGCGATGCGGGTCATGCCCGGAACTCTAGGGCTGCCCGCGCGTCGAGAGCCGCTCCTCTCCGCCTTCGTGGCGGTCGTGGTCGGTGTTCCGCTCGTCCTCGCCGGGCCGCAGGCCGGCGACCTCCCGGCGCACCTCTACCGCACCGAGCTCGTCCGCGAGGGCGTCCTCCTCTGGGACACGTTCTGGTACGCGGGCCACTACCCGCTCACCTCCTACAGCCTCCTCTACTACTTCCCGGCTGCGCTCGTCGGCAACGAGCTCCTCACGCTCCTGGCCGTCGTCGGCTCGGCAGCGCTCTTCGCCTCGCTCGCCGTGCGGGAGTGGGGCGAGCCGGCGCGCTGGCCGTCGCGCGTGTTCGCGGTCGCCGCCTGCGGGCCGCTCTTCACCGGCACGTACGCGTACGCCCTCGGGGTGCTCGCCCTCCTCGCCTGCCTGAAGGCGCTGCAGCTGGGGAGGACCTGGCTCGCGCTCCCCTGCGCCGCGCTCACGCTCGGGTTCAGCCCGCTCGCCTTCCTCTTCCTCTGCCTCGTCCTGGTAGCCGTCTTCGTCGCGCGCGGGCGGGTGGACAGGGTCGCCCTCGGCGGCGGGGTTGGGCTCCTGGTCCTCGGGGCCGTGCAAGGCGCTCTCGCGCTGCTCTTCCCGCTCGACGGCCGCTACCCGTTCTTCCGGGCCGGCGAGCTCGCCGTCGTCCTCGCGCTCTCGCTTCTCGCCGCGGCCCTCGCCGTGCGGGCTCCCGGTGGCCGCGTCCTTGCGCTCCTCTTCGCGCTCTGGGCGCTCGCCGCCGTCGTCTCGTTCGCGGTGCCGTCGCCGATCGGCGAAAACGTGACGCGCCTTCGCGGCCTCGCCTTCCCCCTCGTTCTCCTCGCGGCCGCCCTCACGCGGTATCGGCCGCTCTGGCTTGCCCTCCCGGCCGTCGCAGCCGCGCTCGCGTACACGCTCACGCCCTACGTCGCGGTGATTCCCTACCGGACGGACGGCCGACCGGCCGAGCGCGCCTTCTGGGAGCCCACGCTCTCGTTCCTGCGAACGCACGCGAGCCCGGACCACCGCGTCGAGGTCGTCCCGACCGGCGACCACTGGGAGGCGTACTGGCTTCCGCGCGAGGGCTTCCCGCTCGCGCGGGGCTGGTACCGGCAGCTCGACATCGCCCGCAACCCGCTCTTCTACGAGGCTCCGCTCCAGGCGGTCGCCTACCGCTCCTGGCTGCGGAGCGTGGGCGTGCGCTACGTCGTCCTGCCCGACACGCAGCTCGGCCGGGTCGGCGAGGAGCGCGAGGCGGCGCTCCTTCGCTCGGGCCGGTCGGGGCTGCGCGAGGTCTTCCGGGGGGAGACCGCGGCGATCTGGGAGCTTCCGGAGGCGACGCCGATCCTCTCCGGGCCGGGGCCCGCTCGCCTCACGGAACTCGCGCACGACCGGGTGGAAGGGGAGGCGGAGACGCCCGGCAGCTACCGCCTCGCCGTCCGCTTCACGCCGTACTGGAACGTCGAGGGCGGCGACGTCTGCGTCGAGCGGGCGCCGGACGGGATGA
>JBOHAD010000268.1:0-2020 GCA_050697555.1 Gaiellaceae bacterium
CTCGCCCGCGCCTGGCTCCGCGTCATCTGGGCCTGCTGGCACACGAACACGCCCTACGACCCCGCCCGCCGTCGCGGCCGCGACCGCCACATCGAACCTCGGACCTTGACTTAGGCGACTCACAGGGTCTCCCGCCAAGGCAGGCATCGTCGGCTTCGCGGGGACGCTCCCGTACTTTCTCGCCCCGCTCGTCGCCGGCGTTCTCGTCGATCGCGCCAACCGAAGGCTCCTCCTCGTGCTCGCGGACGTCGGGCGGTCGCTCGCGCTCGCGACCCTCGTCCTCCTGCTCGCCCTCGGCGAGCCGCCGTTCGCGCAGATCGTGGCGGTGGCGCTCGTCGAGGGCGCGCTGTTCATCCTCTCGAGCACCGCGCAGACGGCCGTGCTGCCTCGGGTGGTGCCGCCGGAGCAGCTGCCCACCGCCCTCTCGCAGAACGAGGCCCGCGAGCGAGGCGCCTACCTCGCCGGCCAGCCGCTCGGCGGCGTCCTGTTCGATCTCGGTCGGGCGGTTCCGTTCCTCGCCGACGCGCTCTCGTACGTCGTCTCCCTCGTGACCGTCCTCCTCATCCGCGCCGACCTCGACGAGGAGCCCGAGCGTGCGGGCGGGCCGCTCCGTCGCGAGGTGCTCGAAGGACTCGCCTGGCTCTGGCGCCAGCATTTCCTGCGAGCCGCCGCCCTGCTCGTCGCAGCGAGCAACGCCCTCTTCACGGCGCTCGTGCTCGTCCTCATCGTCAGGGCTCGGGACGCGGGCGCCTCTGCGAGCGCGATCGGAGTCATGCTCGGCCTCGCCGGGCTCGGCGGCCTCCTCGGGGCCCTCGTCGCGCCGCCCTTCCAGCGTCGCTTCGCCGGGCGCACGATCGTGATCGGCGCCAACTGGGTCTGGGCCCTCGTGCTTCCGCTGATGCTGCTGACCTCGAGCCCCTACGCGCTGGGCGGCCTCTTCGCGGCCATGGCCTTCGTCGGCCCGCTCTGGAACGTCGTCGTCGGCGCCTACACCTACGCGCTCGTTCCCGGGCGCCTGCTGGGGCGGGTCACGAGCGCGGAGACGCTCGTCGCCTACGGCGCCATCCCGCTCGGCTCCCTCGCCGCCGGCTTCCTGCTCGAGTCGGTCGGCGGGCGCGGCGCCATGCTCGCCCTCGCGGGTTCGATGCTCGCGGTCGCGTTCGCGGCGTCGCTCGCGCCCGCGGTCCGGAACGCGCCCAGGACGGTGGAGGAGGCCGGCGCGCGCAGCTAGTCGCCGGCGATGAAGAAGCGCCAGGTGCCGTCCGGCTCGATGCCCGCACGCCACCCGAGGTAGCCGCTCCCCTGGCCGAAGGCGTCGGCGAGGTCGCCGAGGAGTTCGCGCTCGTACCCAGTCAGCTCGTCGGGCTGCTTGTCGAAGGCGAAAGGCCAAACGTAGGTGCCCCCGAAGAGCGTGTACGGCAGCTCGAGGATCCGCGCCAGGATCTCGATCGGCACCTCTCCCGATTCCTGCTCGACGCGCTGCCAGTACGCGACCGGGCCTCCTTCCACGGGGCCGCCGAAGGTGTAGGAGAAACCGTCCGGGAGCAGCGGCCGCAGCGCCTCGTAGTCGCCCGACCGCGCCGCCGCGAGAAGCGCCGAGTGCGTCTCTGCCACCGGCTCGGGAAGGCCCGCCGGCGCCGCTTCGACGGTCTCGGTCGCCGTCTCCGTGACCGTTTCGGTCGCAGTCTCGGTCTGGGTGACCTCGACGGTGGTCGTCACCGTCTCGGTACCGCCGCAGGCGGCGACGACGAGGATAGCCGCGAGGCCCAGCGGCCGGAGGGCGCGCTGCCGCAAGAGAGCTAGTTCGCGCCCTCGGGCTCGGGCGGAGGCTGCATCGTCGCGCCGGGGAGCGGGAAGGGGCGCGGCTTCGGCTCGGCGCGCGGCTTCCGCTCTCGCTCCTTCTCGGGAGCCGGCGCCTCCGCCTCGGGGAAGACGCTCTCGGGCGCCTCGCCGGCGAGCAGGCGCTCGAACTGGTCCTTGTCGATGGTCTCGCGCTCGATGAGGAGCACCGAGAGCTGGT
>JBOHAD010000269.1:0-2013 GCA_050697555.1 Gaiellaceae bacterium
CGAGAAGCTCCGCGAGGAGCTCTGGGGCGAGGGGGAGGAGGCCGTTCCGACCTCGCACGCGAAGATCCTTCGCTGCGCCTCCCGGCCGGTCGACCCGGCCTGGCTCGAGGACGAGCTCGCCGAGCTCGAGCGCCTCGTCGAGGTGGGCGAGACCGTGGAGGTCGTCGCCCGGCTCGCCGAGATGGTGCGCTCTCCGCAGCGCGTCGGGGCGCCCGCGACCGAACCCGTCTAGCCTGAGCCCGCGCAGGGTGGGCGTGGCGGCCCACAGGGTTTAGACTCAAGCCTCTCTGTAGCCGACCTAGGGGGTGGTGTCTTGTCCATCTACGGGAACTGGGACGAGCGGCGTGTCACGCGGCGGGAGGCGATCGGGATCGGCGGTGCGGCGGCTGCGACGCTCGCGTTCGGCTCCACGCGTGCGCTCGGCGCCCCGCAGAGGGATCCCTTCGGCGAGCTGGTGGAGCGCCCCGATCAGATTGCGCTTCCGCGCGGCTTTCAGTACCGCGTCATCTCCACGATCGGGGAGCCGATGTCGGACGGCAAGCCCACGCCAGGCGATCCGGACGGGATGGTGGCCGTGCGCGGGCCGCGCAACCTCACCGTCCTGATCCGCAACCACGAACTCGGCTTCCAAGACGACCACATCCAGGGCGTCGTGGGCGAGCGTCCTTTTGATCCCGCCGAGCGAGGTGGGACGACGGCGATCTGGGTGAACCCCGCGCGTCGGAACGTTCGCGACTATGTCACGAGCTCGGGCACCGCTAACAACTGCGCCGGGGGAGGAACCCCGTGGGGCACGTGGTTGACCTGCGAGGAGGACCGTGACCCGGGACACGGCTTCGTCTTCGAAGTCCTGCACGACGATCCGGAGGGACCGCTCACGCGGCAGCCGATCACCGACATGGGGTTCTTCTCGCACGAGGCCGTCGACATCGACCCGGCGACCGGCATCGCCTACCTGACGGAGGACGACTTCCGCGGCGGGGACGTGGTGCCGGGCAGCGATCCGCGGGTCAGCTACCTCTACCGCTACCTTCCCAACGACCGGAGCCGACAGCCTGGCGCGCTCCAGGAGGGCGGCCGGCTCCAGTCACCGGCGATCGAGGAGCTGACGACTCCGGCGGAGCGGACGGCCGACTTCTTCAGCCCCGGACAGACCTTCGGGCTCGTGTGGAAGGACGTCGACCCGGCCGATCCGCCCGCGACGGCGGAGGCCCAGGGCTGCATCCGCTTCAACCGCCTGGAGGGCGCGCACTTCGCCGGAGGGGCGTTCTGGTTCGACGACACCGTCGGCGGCGAGGCGAGGCTCGGGCAGGTGTTCCGGCTCATCCCGGGAGCCGACGAAGACGCTCCAGGCGCCGACACGCTCGAGCTCTTCTACGAGGCGACGAGCTCGACGGAGTACGAAAACATCGACAACGCGTTCGTCACCCCCTGGGGTGACGCGTGGTTCGCCGAGGACGGGCCGGGCGAGAACCGTGTCATCGGCATCACTCCCGACGGGCGCACGTACGCGTTCGCCCGCACCATCGGGTCGGAGTTCGCCGGGCCGACCTTCTCGCCGGACGGCCGGACGTTCTTCCTGAACGCCCAGGACCACGGGCTCACGTACGCCGTCTGGGGCCCGTTCCCCCGGCAGAACCGGGCTCGGCAGCGGCAGATGGCCCGCGCCCGGATGCAGGGCCGCAACGCCGTCGCCATTTCGGGCGAGCTCCGGGAGGCGGCGGCCCACTACGGGCTGACCGAGCTCGAGGCGGCAGCCTACGAGCGGCTCGGCGTGCCGCTCGTCTAGACCGGCAGGAGCAGATCGAGGAACTCGCGCGGGTCGCGGCGGACGCGGCCCGCGCTTCCCTCGCGCTTGACGAGCTCGAGCTCTCGCGGGCCGGTGAGCAAGCGCAGCAGGCCCTCGCGCAGGAGCATCTCGTCCACGCCGCCCAGCCGGCCTCCGAACGTCGTGTAGACGGGCACGCCGAGCGCCACCGCCTCGCGGTTCATCGTCCCGCCGGCGGAGACGAC
>JBOHAD010000270.1:0-1972 GCA_050697555.1 Gaiellaceae bacterium
ACCGGCCGCGAAGCCGGCGAAGCCGGCGCCTTCGCTCAAGAGGTCGTCCAGATTCTGAGCCGGGACGAGCTTCGCGCTGGGGCGGGCGTACATGTCGACGAACTGCGCGAAGAAGAACTTGATCTCTCCGTTCTCGACCTTCGCCCGGATGTCCTCGAGGGTCGGGGCGGCGGCTTCTGTCGTGGCCATGCAGGCTCCTCCCTTTCGCTGGGGACGATCTGACGATAGCCGCCTGCCGAAGCAGCGCCGATGGCGGCTCCCTACACCGGCTAGGGGTGCTTTATGTCGGGAGACGCGGTCCCGAGAGCCTGCTCGAGCTTCACCATCTTCACGGCGATCTCGACCATGAGCCAGTCGTCCTTGCGCAAGTCGAGCCCGGAGAGCTCGCCGATGCGGCGAAGACGCTGGCGGAGCGTGTTCGGGTGCACGTAGAGGATCTCCGCGGTGGCGCTGATGTTGCCGCGGCGGCGCAGGAACTCCTCCAGCGTGCGCAGGAGCGCGGTCGAGCGCTGGCGGTCGTACTCGGCCACGCGTGCGACGGCGTCCCTGTGCGCGTCGCGCAGGCCGGAGTCGAAGGGCAGGCGAAGCAGGTACTTGTACGGGCCGAGTTCCTCGTACGACATGACCCCGGGCGTCCCCTGGAGCACGGTCGTCCCGAGGAGTGCGTGCCGCGCCTCCTCGAACCCGGCGGGGAAGCTGCTCGCTCCTTTGCAGGGGTTCGAGATCCCCACGGCGACGGGCGTCTCGAGGCTCTCGTGAGCTTCGCGGATCCGCTCCAGGAGGCGGTCCGGCCCGCTCGGCGGCACGTGGAGCAGGGCGCGAATGGAGTCGTCGCGCCGGTCGAAGAGGGAGCCGGGGGCCCCCGCTGCCAGCGCGCGCTCGAGCTCGTCGGAAGGAGGCGCCGCTGCGAGCACGAGGTGGGGCTGGTCGAGGTCGCAGCCGAGCCGGGCTGCGCGCCCTTCCACGTCCCCGAGCGCGGCCCCGCCGGCGAGCTGCTCGAAGAAGTCCTTGATCAGGTTCTTCTCCGTCAGGCGCTCGATCAGCTCGATCTTCTTGATCGCCACTGCCGTCTGGTTGGCCGCCGCGCGGGCGAGGTCGACCTCGGACGTGCCCTCCGCGATTAGGAGCCCGAGCAGCTCGTCGTTGGCGACCAGGGGGACGGCGACCGTGGCCGAGCGGCCGCTGCGCGCGATCTCGGGCCCGAGCTCGGAGAGCCCGATCTCGGGTCGGGCCTCGGCGCTGGCCGGGGCGGACGCGCGAAGATGGAGAACCTCCGTCCCCGCGTCGAGGAGGTACAGGTGACAGGCCCTGGCGCGCAGGAGGCCGAGCCCGCGCTTCGTCACCGCGGGGAGGAGCTCTTCGAGCGTCTCTGCGCGGGCGAGTGTCTCCCCGAGCTCCGTGAGGTGCTCCAGCTCGCCCACGCGTTGGCGCATCTCCTCGTAGAGGCGTGCGTTCTCGATCGCCCCGGCGACGAGCGAGGCGCTCGAGGCGAGAACCTCGACCTCGCCGTCGGTGAACTCCCGCGGCGCCTCCGTGTGCAGCGTGATGACCCCGATGACGCCGCCGTCCTTGCCGACGATCGGGACGGAGAGGAGCGACTGGAAGCGCTCCTCCTCGAGCTCGGGCACGAACTTGTTGCGCGGGTCGGTGACGGCGTTCTGCGTGAACGCCGGCTCCTTGCGGTCGGCAGCCCACCAGGCAAGGCCCTCGCCGCGCTCGAGGGCGATCTCGCCGACCAGGTCGGCATACGGCTCCGACGCGGCGTGCAGCAGGAGGCGCTCGCCGTCCTCCTCGACGAGGTAGACGAAGCAGGCATGGACGGCGCTCGCCTCCGAGAGCAGCCCCACGACGGCGCCGAGAACCTCCTCCAGGTCGAGCGACGACCCGACCGTGGAGATGATCTCGTAGAGAATCCGGCTCTCGCCGGTATCTGCCGGACGCGTGGCTATGGACGAATCGTACGCCGAAACTT
>JBOHAD010000271.1:0-1971 GCA_050697555.1 Gaiellaceae bacterium
GAGCGATCGTCCTCCGGCTCGGGCGCCGAGGGAAGGGCGAGGCTCTCTCCGCTGGGGAGCGCGCGGCGGCGCCCGGCCCGCTCCTCCTCTGCGACGCCGACCTGCGCGGCTCCCTGAGGCCGCTCGCCGAGGCGCCCGCCGACCTGGCGGTGGCGGTGTTCACGCGCCGGGTGGGCGGAGGCTTCGGGCTCGCCAAGCGGGTCGGCCGCGAGCTCGTCCGCCTGCACACGGGCGTCTCTCCCCGGGAGCCGCTTTCGGGCCAGCGTTACCTCACCGAGCGCGCGCGGGCCGCCTGCTTCCCCCTTGCGCCGGGGTTCGGGTGCGAGGTGCGCATGACCATCGACGCTCTGCGCGCGAGACTCGCCTTCGAAGAGATCGACCTCGACCTCGACCACCGCCCCACGGGGCGCGACGCCGCCGGCTTCGTCCACCGTGGCCGACAGCTCGTGGACGCGGTGCTCGCCGCGGGCCCGCTTGCGGTCAACCACCGCGGCCTTCGCCTGCCGGTCGTTGGCTGGACGACGTTTCGGAGCAGCGATCCGGGCATCACCCTCATGATGCTCTTCGGCTTCCTGGATGACGTCTTCGGCGGAGGAGAGCGCGGCTTCCGCGAGCACATTCGGGCGGGCCGGACGACAGGCGTCCTCAAGCTCCTCGGCATCCCGCTCGTCGCGCTCGTCCGGACGCGGAGCGCGAGCGGCGGCCTGCTCGTGGCGCTCGCGGCCAACGCGCTCAACCAGCTGGATACGAAGCCGGGCCGGGCGCTGAAGGCCTACCTCGCCGCCGCCGTGGCGCTCCGCGCGCCACTCGGCCTCGCCGTCCTGCTGCTGCCATACGATCTCCGCGAGAGGGTGATGCTCGGGGACGCCGGATCGAACGCGCTTGGGGCCATGCTAGGCTTGAAGTCCGTGGACCGCTTCCACGGCAGGGGTCGGTGGCTCGCGATCGCAACGCTCGCGGGGCTGAACGTCCTCGGAGAGCGCCGCTCGCTCGGCGAGCTCATCGAGCGGACGCCCGTCCTGCGCGACCTGGACGCATTCGGGAGGCGGCGATGAGGCCTCGTCCCACGAAGTACGTCTTCGTCACCGGCGGCGTCGTCTCGTCGCTCGGCAAGGGCATCACGGCCGCCTCTCTCGGGCGCCTCCTCAAGGCGCGCGGCCTCTCCGTGTCCGTGCAGAAGTTCGACCCGTACCTGAACGTCGATCCGGGGACGATGAGCCCCTTCCAGCACGGCGAGGTCTTCGTGACCGAGGACGGGGCCGAGACCGACCTCGACATCGGCCATTACGAGCGCTTCGTCGACGAGAACCTCTCCCGGAACGCGAACCACACCTCAGGGTCGATCTGGTACTCGGTCATCCGCAAGGAGCGGAAGGGCGAGTACCTCGGGTCGACGGTCCAGGTCATTCCCCACATCACGAACGAGATCAAGGAGCGGATCCGCCGCGTCGCAGCCGCCAGCGACACCGACGTCGTCATCACGGAGATCGGCGGCACGGTGGGCGACATCGAGTCGCTCCCGTTCCTCGAGGCGATCCGGCAGTTCCGCCGCGAGGAAGGGGCGGAGAACGTTCTCTACCTGCACGTCACCCTGGTGCCCTTCATCGAGTCGGCTGGCGAGCTGAAGACGAAGCCGACGCAGCACTCAGTCAACGAGCTGCGCCGCATCGGTATCCATCCCGACGTCGTCGTCTGCCGCTCCGCCGACCGGATCTCGTACGACATCCGGGACAAGATCGCGCTCTTTGCCGACGTCGACTCCGAGGCGGTCGTCTCCAACGAGGACGTGAGCGACGTCTATCTCGTCCCGCGCGCGCTGCGGGAGGAGGGGCTCGACCGGCTCGTCTGCCGCAGGCTCGGGCTCCCCGAGGGCCAGGCCGACCTGGGCGAATGGGAGCTGCTCGCGCAGAAGATCGGCACGCGGGAGGGTCAGGTGGAGATCGCTCTCGTCGGCAAGTACGTGAAGCTCCA
>JBOHAD010000272.1:0-1952 GCA_050697555.1 Gaiellaceae bacterium
GCGAGTCCCCCACCGGCGGCGCCGACTGCGAAGCCGCCCGCGAGAACCGGCACGCGGCCGAAGCGGTCCATCAGACGGCCGGCGGGAAGCGCGGCCAGCGCCCCGCTCCCGAGCACGATGGCGGGCCCGAGCCCGACGAGCCCCTCGAAACCGGTCACGAGGACGAATGTGATCGTCGCGACTGCCGCGGAGAGCTGGAGCATGCCCGAGTTCATCGCCAGCGCGGCGGAGAGGAGCAACGTGTTGCGGCGGATCGGAAGCTCGTTCACGACGCGCCGAGACCGTACTCCACCAGCCCGGCGCGGAAGCCCGCCGCGCCGCCGTGCGCGGGATGGCGGACGTAGCGCCCGCCCAACCGCGCGTGGGCGAGCCGACCGACGGGAATCACCTGGCGCCCTCGAGCAAGCTCTGCGAGGAAGGGGGCGGCAGCGTCGATCTCGGCGTGCGTCGGCGCGCGGTTCGAAGCGGGCCGGCCGGAGCGGTGAGGATGGGTCGGAACGAGGTTCCAGAGGAGCACGTCCTCCTCGACGCCGAGCTCGGCGAGGACGCGGTGGACGATCGTCGCGCTCGCCTCCCCCGGGGCGCGCCCGCTCAGCTGGCGCTCGGAGGTGAAGGGGACGCCGCTCACGCGCGCCCCGCGGTGGCCGGCCGCCTCTCCCACGAGGAGGTAGCGAGCAGCGCGGCAGCGCTCGAGGTAGGCGGCGAGCCGCTCCCGCCGGAGCGCCGCGTCCTCGCCGTCGCGGTAGAAGTTGAAGGTCGCGCCGATCCGCGCGCGGGCAAGGCGCGCGACGAAGCCCCGGTCAGTTGTCTCCAAGGACCGGCTTGCCGGTCACAGCGTCGTAGAGCGAGATGGCGGAGACAGGGCAGGCCCCGGCCGCCTCGAGGACCGTCTCGTCGTCCGCCGCGCCGGGATCGACCACGCTGGACTGGTTGGCGAACTCGTCGAGAGCGAAGACGCCGGGGGCGGCCTTGACGCATTCGGCGAAGCCGACGCAGGTCACGAGGTCGATCTCGATCCGGTAGGGCATCGGGGACCAGCACTAGCCTACCGCCCGTGCTTCGGCTGACCTTTCCGCTCTACGTCGGCGGTTTCCTGGGGCCCTTCGGCGGGGCGATGCTGATCGCGCTCATCCCCAACGTGTCGCGCGGGCTCGACGCGTCCATCGGCCTCGTCGCGGCGGCGATCACCGCCTACATGGTGCCGTTCGCCGCGCTCCAGCTCGTCTCGGGGACGGTGGCCGAGCGGCTCGGGGCGCGGCGTGTCGTCCGCACGGGCTACGTCGTCTTCGGCGCGGCAGCCCTGGCCTGCGCGCTCGCGCCCGACATCTGGGGCTTCATCGGCGCCCGGGCGGTGATGGGCGCCGCCAACGCCTTCCTGAGCCCGATCCTCCTCGCGGCTCTCTCGGAAGTCGTCGCGCCCGAGGTGCTGGGGCGGAGCGTCGGCACGTTCGCCGCGGCGCAGACCGCCGGGATCACGCTCGCGCCCGTGCTCGGCGGCGCCCTCGGCGAGGTCTCCTGGCGACTCGCGTTCGTGCTCGTCGCCGTCGTCTCGGTGCTGCTCGCGCTGCCGCGGCAGTCGCTCGGCGCCTTCGAGCGAGAGCCGGGAGGAGCGAGCATGCGCTCGCTCCTGAACCGCTGGATCTCGCTCCTCGCCGCGAAGGCGATGCTCGGCTACCTCGGGTTCACCGCCATAGGGTTCGTGCTCGTCCTCGTCGCGGCGGAGGAGTTCGGACTCGGCTCGAGCGGCCGCGGCCTCCTCGTCTCCGGCTACGGCGTGGGCGGCATCCTGCTCGGCCGCTACGCGGGCTCGGTCGTCGACCGCGCGGGCCGGCCCTCGACGGCGCTCGCGGGGACGCTCGTCTGCGCCGCGGGCGTCGCCGGGCTCTTCTTCGCGCCCACCGTCTGGAGTCTCGCCCTCGTCTACTTCGCCGTCGGCTGCGCGTCCGCGTTCG
>JBOHAD010000273.1:0-1925 GCA_050697555.1 Gaiellaceae bacterium
TTTCTCCTTGGTCTCCTTCGCCTTGCGGCGGAAGAGGTCGCCGAGCTTGATCTCCTTGTTCAGGTCCACCGCTAGACCGCCATCCCGAGGCCGATCGGAACCGTGTGAGACGGGTTCGGCGTTTCCCCCTTGAGCTTCTTGCCGAGGGAGACGCCGGCGAGTGGGTCGCCGATGCGCACCGGCACGCCCACCAGCCGCTGGAGCTCCACGGCCAGGCCCGTGAGCTGGGCGGTGCCGCCGGCGAGAACGATCTCCCGGATCCCCAGCGAGTCGGGCTGGCCCTGGTAGAACTGGAGGGAGGAGAGGAGCTCGCGGCCGAAGCCCTTGAGGGCGAGCTGGAGCGCCTCGCGTCCCTGGACGGCCCGCTCCGGGGCCAGACCCTCGGGAACGCCCTCCCCCTGGAGGGCAAGCGCGATCTTGACGCGCTCGGCCTCGTCGATCTCGAGCTCGAGGGCGCGGCCGACGGCGACGGTGAGCGCATTCCCGCCCCAGTCGAGCACACGCGTGAACTCGCAGCTGAAGCCGTCCGAGACGGCGAGGACGCTGCGGTCGGCGCCGATCGAGACGGCGACGAGCGCGCTCCGCTCGAGCGCCGCCGCACCCCCCGCGTCGCCGGGGGTGAGCGCGCGCAGCAGGGCGAAGGCCTCGAGGTCGACGCCCGCGAGGCGCAGGCCGGCCTGGCGGCAGGCCTCGACGTAGCCGGCGACGAGGTCGCGATAGGCGACGACGAGGAGCACGCGCCGGGTGGCGACGCCCTCGGAGTCGGCACCCTCCGAGAGGACCTGGAAGTCGAGCACGGCATCGTCGATCGGGATCGGCAGCACCTCCTGCGCGCGGAAGCGCACGGCGTTTCCGAGCTGCTTGGGGTCGTCGATCCCGGCGACCTCGATCGTGCGCACGCCGATCCGGTTGTTGGCCACGCCGACGCGGACGTTGCGCCGGGGCAACTTGTGCTTCTTGAAGAACTCCTTGAGGGCGGCCGCGAGTGCGGGAACGTCGCGCACCTCGCCGGCGGCGATCACGCCCCGGGGCAGGGGTGCCTCCGCGAGCTGAAGCAGCTCGGCGGAGCCGTTCACCGTGAGCCGCGCCGCGGTCAGGCGCGAGGCGCCGAGCTTCAGGCCGACGATCTCCTTCGCCACCGCTCCGCCGCCCTAGCTGCCCGCCAGGCGCAGCCCGGCGGGGGTCGATTCGTCCGAGGTCACGATGCCGGCTCGCTGAAGCAGCCCGCGCAGCTCTGCGGGGCGGCTCGAGCGGACGAGCGCGGTCTCCTTCGTGATGCTCCCGCGCGTGACGAGATCCACAAGCGCCTGCTCGAGGGTCTGCATCCCCTTGCTCGTGTTCGTCTGCATGACGGAGTAGATCTGCTCCACCTTCGCCTGCCGGATCAGGTTGCGTACGGCGTCGTCGGGCAACAGGACCTCGAGGGCGGCGACCCGGCCGAGTCCGTCCGCCGTGGGCAGGAGCGTCTGAGTGACGATGCCCTGGAGCGTCGCGGCGATCTGAACCCGCACCTGCTCCTGCTGGGCCGCCGGGAAGACGTCGATGAGACGGTCGACGGTCGACGGCGCGTCCTGCGTGTGCACGGTGGCGAAGACGAGGTGGCCCGTCTCGGCCGCGGTCAGGGCCGTGCCGATCGTCTCCAGGTCGCGCATCTCGCCGAGGAGGATCACGTCGGGGTCCTGGCGCAGCGCGCCGCGGAGGGCGTCGGCGAAGCTCACCGCATCCGGCCCGACCTCGCGCTGGTTCACGACGCAGCGCTTGTGGCGATGGAGGAACTCGATCGGGTCCTCGATCGTCATGATGTGGTCGTCGCGCGTGCGGTTGATCTCGTCGATGATCGCCGCGAGCGTCGTCGACTTACCCGAGCCGGTCGGCCCGGTGACGAGCACGAGGCCGCGCGGCTTGTCGACGAACGTGTGCAGGAC
>JBOHAD010000274.1:0-1911 GCA_050697555.1 Gaiellaceae bacterium
CGTTCCATTGCCTCTCTCCTTCCTGGGCGTTGTGGTTGCGAATCTACCCAGGCCCGATAAGACGGCCATGAATCCTCGATGAGACTCCTCTTATCCGCCTCTCGGGGCTCAAAGCCTCCCTGCGTCGACGATCCGCTGGAGGAACTGCTGCGTCCGCGGCTGGCTCGGCCGCGTGAAGATCTCCTCGGGCGGGGCCTGCTCGAGGATGACGCCCTCGTCGAGGAAGCAGACCCGGTCGGCGATGTCGCGCGCGAAGCTCATCTCGTGAGTGGCGATCAGCATCGTCATCCCGCCCGCGGCGAGCTCGCGGATGACGGCGAGCACCTCGGCGACGAGCTCCGGGTCGAGCGCGCTGGTCACCTCGTCCAGCAGGAGGAGCCGCGGGCGCATGGCGAGGGCCCGCAGGATGGCGACCCGCTGCTGCTGGCCCCCCGAGAGGCGGTCTGGGTACTCGTCCCGCTTGTCCGCCAGGCCGAAGCGACGCAGCAGCTCGACCGCGTCCGCGTCCGCCCGGTCGCGCGGAACCCCGAGCGCCTTCACCGGTCCGAGCGTGACGTTGCGGAGGACGGTCATGTGCGGAAAGAGGTTGAACGCCTGGAAGACGATTCCGATCCCGCGCCGCACGCGGTTGACGTCGACGCCGGGCACGGTCACTTCCTCGCCCGCCACCAGGATCCGGCCCTCGTCGACCGGCTCCAGCAGGTTCACGCAGCGGAGGAGCGTGGACTTGCCGGAGCCGGAGGCGCCGATCAGGCAGACCACCTCGTGCTCGGCGAGGACGAGGTCGATACCGCGGAGCACCTCGAGTGCCCCGAAGGACTTGCGCAGCCCCTCGATGCGGAGGGCCGCGTCGCTCAGCGCGCGCCCCCGAGCGCGAGCTGCCGGCGGCGGTCGCGCATCACGAGCCAGTCGGTGAGGCGGGCGAGCGGGATCGTGAGGAGGACGAAGAGGATCGCCGTCACCAGGTACGGCGTGTAGTTGAAGCTCCCGGCAACCTCGATCTGCGACTGGCGGAAGGCCTCGACCGGGCCGAGCAGGGCGACGAGGGCCGTGTCCTTCTGCAGGCCGATGAAGTCGTTCAGGAGCGGCGGCACGACCCGGCGAACCGCCTGGGGGAGGACGACGTAGCGCAGTGCCTGTACCTGCGAGAGCCCGAGCGAGCGCGCCGCCGCCTCCTGGCTCGGGTGCACGGACTCGATGCCGGCGCGGTAGACCTCGGAGACGTAGGCGGAGTAGACGAGGACGAGCGCGACGACGCCCCAGACGAGCGGTTCGCGAGGGACTCCCGAGATCTCGAGCGCCGGCGCGCCGAAGCCGAGGATGTAGATGACGAGGATCGTCGGCACGCCGCGGAAGAAGTCGGCATAGACGAGCGCCGCCGTGCGAAGCGGGAAGAAGACGGGCCCCGGCAGGCTCCGGAGCACGGCCAGGAGGAGCGCGAAGACGAGGATGAACACCTCCGCGATCAGGAAGATGCGGATGTTCAGGAGGAAGGCCTCCGGGATCTCCGGCAGGGAGGCCCGGAAGTTCTCCCAGTTGAAGAACGACTCGCGGACGGCTCCCCACCCGGGCGCGCTCGTCACGACGAGGACGACGACCACGGCGAAGACGACCGTGGAGAGGAGAGCGATGACGACGCTCCTCCCCCCGGACTGACCGGAGGCCCTCACGCCGTGAGGCTATTCGAGAACCGGAGCGTCCGTCTTGTCGGCGAGCCACTCCTGCTGGATCGAGTCCAGTGTCCCGTCCTCGCTCAGCGTGGTCAGCGCCTCGTTGACGCAGTTGCGGAGCGGGTTCCCCTCCTCGAAGACCATGCCGAAGTACTCCTGCCCGCCCACCGAGGGGAACTGGCCGACGATCGTCCCCTCCGGCACCTGGACCGCCGTGATGAAGAAGGCGGTCGGGAGGTCG
>JBOHAD010000275.1:0-1897 GCA_050697555.1 Gaiellaceae bacterium
GTCGACGTCCTCGTCCGCCCCGAGCTGCTGGAGCTCCAGCCCGATCCCGCCGGCGCCGGGGAGGTCGTGAGCCGCGAGTTTCGCGGCCACGACGTCTTCTACCGCGTGCGCCTCGAGGACGGAACGACAGTCTGCTCCCAGCGGCCGTCGACCGAGGTCGTCTCGCTCGGAGCGCGGGTCGCGCTTCGCCCTCACGCGGGTCGCGTGGCAGTCTTCCACTGAGCATTTGACCGCTCTTCGGGAGCGCTTGTAAGGTACGCCTTCTGCTAGTCGTAAGGTAAGCCTTACAAGGAGGCTCGCATGCCAGGGAGGGGAATCGTCGCAACGGCGCTCGCGGCCCTGCTGCTCGCTGTGCTGACCGCCTGCGGGGGCGACGACGGCGGGGAGGCCGCCGCGCAGGACGGCTCCGGGGGCGCGCTCACCGTCTACTCGGGCCGCGAGGAGGAGATCGTCGAGCCCCTCTTCGAGATGTTCGAGGAGGAGACCGGCATCGACGTCCAGGTGCGTTTCGGCGACAGCGCGGAGCTCGCCGCCACGATCGCAGAGGAGGGGGACTCGAGCCCGGCGGACGTCTTCTTCGCCCAGGATCCCGGCTCGCTCGGCGCCATAGAGCAGGCCGGTCTCCTGACCGAGCTCCCGGACGAGGTCCTCGAGCGGGTCGACGAACGCTTCCGCGACCCGGACGGGCACTGGGTTGGGACCTCCGGCCGGGCGCGGGTCGTCGTCTACAACACCGAGAACGTCTCGGAGGGCGACCTGCCCGGGTCGGTCTTCGACCTGGCCGATCCCGAGTGGGAAGGCAGGATCGGCCTTCCGCCCACGAACGGCTCCTTCCAGGCCTTCGTCACCGCCATGCGGCTGACCGAGGGCGACGAAGCGACCCGGGAGTGGCTCGAGGCGATCAAGGCCAACGACCCCGAGCTCTACGAGTCCAACACGCCTACCGTCGAGGCCGCCGGACGGGGGGAGATCGACGTCGGCCTGGTCAACCACTACTACCTGTACATCGTCAAGGCGGAGCAGCCGGACGCGCCGATCGCCAACCACTACCTGACGGCCGGGGATCCGGGGGCGCTCGTGAGCGTCGCCGGGGTTGCCGTCCTCGACGGGGCCGAGCACGCCGACGAGGCGCAGCAGTTCGTCGACTTCCTCCTCTCCGAGGAGGGCCAGCGCTTCTACGCCGAGGAGGCGGAGGAGGCGGAGTACCCCCTCATCGAGGGGGTGGAGCCGCGCGAGGGGCTGCCCCCGCTCGAGGAGCTCCAAGGGCCGGACATCGCGCTGGACGAGCTCGGCCCCGAGCTGGAGAGGACGCTCGAGCTGCTCAACGAGGTGGGCTTCACGACGTGATCGACTCGGCGGTGACGGACACGGGCGCCCGGCGTGCCCGCCGCCCGCCGCTCCTCCTGTGGGCGGCGGCAGTCGCGGTCGTCGCGCTCGTCACCCTTCCGCTCGTCTACCTCGTCGTGCGGGCCTCGAGCGGCGGGGTGGACGCGTGGAGCGTCCTGGGCCGCCACCGGCTGCTCGAGCTCGTCGGGCAGACGGCGCTGCTCGTCGGAGCCGTCACTGGAGCGGCCGTCGCCGTCGGCGTGCCGCTCGCCTGGCTCGTCGCCCGGACCGACCTGCCTGGGCGCCGCTTCTGGTCGCTGGCGGCGGCCCTCCCGCTCGTCGTTCCCAGCTACGTCGCCGCGCTCGTCCTGCTCGCCGCCTTCGGGCCCCGCGGGCTCCTCCAGCAGGTGCTCGAGGGGCCGTTCGGGGTCGAGCGCGTGCCTGAGATCTACGGCTTCCCGGGCGCCGTGCTCGCGCTCACGCTCTCGACCTACCCCTATGTGTACTTGCTCACGGTCGCCGCCTTCCGCGATCTCGACCCCGCGCTGGAAGAGGCCTCCCACGGCCTCGG
>JBOHAD010000276.1:0-1895 GCA_050697555.1 Gaiellaceae bacterium
TCTACTCCAGCGGCGCGTCGAAGAGTCCGAGCCACCGCGAGAGGTCCGGCTCGATCGGAAGCTCTCCCTCGAGCTCGTTCTTGAGCCGGATCTCCTCCGCGTTGTCGCGCTCCTGGTCCTCGCCGGTCGGGATGAAGGGCCAGAAGGTGCCGCGCTTGTAGCCATAGATGAGGTGCGTCGGGTGCGCGCCGCCCTCGAAGGCGAAGATGGCCGCCAGGAGCTGTTCGCCAAAGCCGCGGGCCTTGAGCTCGGAGCTGACGAGGTGCATCGACGTGACGAGGTCCTCGAAGTGCGGGTCGCGGACGACGATCCACTGGAAGCCGAGCGTGTCGGAGCGCCGCCGCACCTGCGAGCCGGCGCTCTGGGCCGCGACCCCGAGAAGCTCGTCGATCTCCCGCTCCGCGCGCGCGAACTCGCTGGCCGAGAGAGGCTTGAAGACGACCGCCGCCGCGCCGGCGGGGCGCAGGCCGAGCTCCGTCTCGAGCGTGATCTGCGCCGTCGAGAGCGCGAAGAGCTTGTCGAGCTTGGCGCTCTTGAGACGCTTCCGGCCGAAGAGGATGTCCGTTAGACCCACGTCTGTTCAGCTCGCCGGCCCTGGGGCCACCGCGGTCCTCCCTCCGGTTTTCAGCCTACTCGGCGCGGGCGCGCGGGTGTCGCGCGGAACGTGCCGAGATGCTCACCGAGCCGTGCAGAATTCGCGACGTCCGTGAGCCAGGCTACTACGCCGGAACCGGGCGGCCCATCTCCCGCGCGATCTCGCCGAGCCGGGCCAGGCGCTTCTCGAGCGGTGGATGCGTCATGAAGAGCTCGCCGGCCGAGCGCTTCCAGTTGGTCGGGACGATGAAGAACGCGTTCATGCCCTCGACCTGGCGCAGGTCGCGCTGCGGGATCCGCGTGATCTGGCTCGCGATCTTCTGGAGCGCGCTCATGAGGTGCTCGGGAGCGCCGGTCAGGAGCGCCGCGCCGCGGTCGGCCGCGTACTCGCGGTAGCGCGAGATCATGAGGATGAGCACGTAGCTGATCACATACGTGACCATGGAGACGAGGAAGATGATCAGCCAGGCCGGCGCCCCGCCGTCGCGATTCTGGCCGCCGCCGAACATGCCCCCGAACATGCCGAAACGCATGAGCACGGCGGCGAGCATGGCGAAGAAGCTCGAGATCGTCATGATCGCGACGTCGCGGTTCCCGATGTGCGCGAGCTCGTGGGCGAGCACGCCCTGCACCTCGCGCGGCTCGAGCCGCTGCAGGAGGCCACGAGTGACCGCGACGGCGGAGTGCTTCGGGCTTCGCCCCGTGGCGAAGGCGTTCGGCATGTCGGTCGGGATCACGGCTACGCGCGGCTTCGGCAGGTCGGCCATGGCGCAGAGGCGCTCGACCATCTCGTGGAGCTCGGGCGCGTCCTCGCGGCTCACGACCTTCGCTCCGGAGGCGGCGAGCGCGAGCTTGTCCGACGTGAAGTACTGGAGGAACGCGAGGCCGCCCATGATCAGGATGATCGGGACGAGACCGAAGTCGAACGCCTGCACGAGCACGACGAAGAAGCCGACGTACAAGGCTCCCAGCAGGAACATGGTGAGGAACATCCGCGAGGACAGGCCGAAATCGCGCCCGAAAGCCTTGCGTCTCATCGAGTGGTCAGCTCCTTCAGAGGTGGAAAGGGGACGGATCGAATTCTACCTGGGCGGTCACGGGCAACCGGCCGCACCTCGGTCGAGGAGGCCCACGCCGAGGTCGAAAGGACCGGGCCGGCGCACGACGACCGTCGTCATCCCGTCCGGCGCCCGCTCGACGCAGACGTCGCCGCCCTCGACGTTCCAGTACGGCGTGAAGCGGACGGCGAGGCGGTAGCTGCCGGGCGTCTCCGCCTCCCCTTCCACCCGGTCGTGCGCGAG
>JBOHAD010000277.1:0-1888 GCA_050697555.1 Gaiellaceae bacterium
GCCCGCGGAAGAGCGCGGCTGCCTTCTCGACGGCCTGGCCGACAGGAGAGGCGATGTCCTCGTAGAGGGTCTTCGCGAGAGCGCCCGCGAAGCGCTCCTTCGTGGGGGTCTTCATGAGGTCGCAGTAAGCGACCAGGACGTCCCGGGCAAGGGCCTCCTGAGCGGCGCGCAGGACGAGAGACGACTTGCCGTACCGCCGCGGCGCGTACACCAGGACGTCCTGGCCGTTCCGGATGTCCGCGGCCAGCTCCTTCAGCTCCTTCTCCCGGTCGGTGAACGACTCGTCGAGCGCGAGAGCGCCGTAGGTGAACGGGTTCGCGTCCTTATACACTTCAGTATTATACTATGTTGTATGAGGCAGGCCGGGCCTTCGGGCCCACCGGGTCGGCCGCTGTATAATACGGTTTTGTATAAAGAAGCGGGCCCGCGGAATGAGAATGCCCCCGACAGGAATCGAACCTGTGCACGCGGTTTAGGAAACCGCTGCTCTCTCCACTGAGCTACGGGGGCGGGACGGGATCAGAGTAGCGCGCGGGCGGCGGCCCGCTCGGCCTCGCAGGTAGAAAGAAGCGTGCCGACGCGGCGGCCGCTCGAGTTCGGGCTCTCCGTCGTCCCGACCGCGGACGACCTCGACCGCACGCGGGCGCTCGTCCGCACCGCCGACCGGAGCGGGCTCGAGTTCCTTGGCATCCAGGATCACCCCTACCAGCGCCGCTTCCTCGAGACCTGGATGCTGATGGCGACGCTGCTCGCCGAGACGGAGCGGATCCGTGTCTTTCCGGACGTCGCGAACCTGCCGCTCCGACTGCCCGCCATGATCGCCAAGGCGGCGGCCTCGCTCGACCGCCTCTCCGCCGGGCGCTTCGAGCTCGGGCTCGGCGCCGGCGCCTTCTGGCAGGGCATCGCCGCCATGGGCGGCCCCGAGCGCGGCGCCGGCGAGGCGCTCAAGGCGCTCGAGGAGGCGATCGAGATCATCCGGCTCGCCTGGAGCGAGGAGCGCGGCGTCCGCTACGACGGCGAGCACTACGCCCTCGCCGGGTACCAGCCCGGTCCGCCCCCGGCGCACCGCATCGAGATCTGGCTCGGCGTGACCAGGCCGCGCGGTCAGCGGCTCACCGGCAGACTCGCCGACGGCTGGATCCCGTCGCTCTCCTACGTTCCTCCCGAGCAGCTCGCCGAGAGCCAGAAGCGAATCGACGCCGCCGCCGAGGAGGCGGGCCGCGACCCGGCCGAGATCCGCCGCCTCTACAACGTCTCCGGGACGATCACCGACGGTTCCCGCGGAGAACTGCTCGAAGGCCCGCCTGAGCACTGGGTCGAGACGCTCGCGGGCTGGGCCGATCGCCTGCACGTCGACACGTTCGTCTTCTGGCCGAAGGAGGCGACGCCCGAGCAGGTCGAGCGCTTCGCCGCCGAGGTCGTGCCCGCGGTGCGCGCCTCTACAGGCTGATGTGGCGCTCGCCGATGCAGGCCTGCGCCCAGGCGTCGACCCGGTCGCGCAGCTCGCCGAGGCGGCCGGCGCTTCCGGGCGGCAGCTCCACCCGGATCCGGTAGACCGTCGCCTCGACCTCGCGGTCGAACTCGTACCGCTGCTCGCAGATGATCTCGACCGACTCGAGCTCCTCGAGGAGCGCGTGCGCGAGGCGCTCGACCTCGGCCGGCGTCGCCTCGCGACCCGCGAAGATCCCGAAGTTGACGACGAGCTCGAGGTCGGCGTCCCCCTCGGCGTCGGCCACGAAGACGAGTGTGGGCTGGCTCATCCTCCCCTTATGCCCTCCCGGGGCTCCCAACGGAACATGCGAATTGCGAACACGAGCCCGAGGAGGCCCCACGCGCCCACGGCGGCGAGCTCGCCGGGGGACGACGCGAGCCCCTCGCCGGCGATGAA
>JBOHAD010000278.1:0-1874 GCA_050697555.1 Gaiellaceae bacterium
CCTCCCGGTTCCCCCACACCCCCTCCACACGCTCACAGGCCAGAGGCTGGCCTGTGAGTCCCCGCATCACGCTCGCCACCACCTCGCGCGTCCTGCGCCAGCTGCGGCGCGACCACCGCACCCTGGGCCTCGTGCTCCTCGTCCCGCCCGCGCTCCTGACCCTCTTCAAGTACGTCCTTGGAGACCAGGAGGAGGCGTTCGCGCGGATCGGCGGGCCGCTCGTCGGGCTCTTCCCGTTCATCTCGATGTTCCTCGTCACGTCGATCGCCATGCTGAGGGAGCGAACGTCGGGAACGCTCGAGCGCCTGATGTCGATGCCGCTCGCCAAGCTCGACCTGCTCCTCGGCTACGGGTTCGCGTTCGCGCTCCTGGCGGCCGTGCAGGCGACCCTCACCGCGGCTCTGGGCTTCGGGCTCCTCGGCCTCGAGAGTGAGGGCGCCATCTGGCTCGTCGTGGCGCTCGCCGTGGCCAACGCCGTGCTCGGCATGGCGCTCGGCCTGTTCCTGAGCGCCTTCGCAACGAGCGAGTTCCAGGCGGTCCAGTTCATGCCGGCCTTCGTGATCCCGCAGATCCTCCTCGCCGGGCTGATCGTGCCGCGGGAGAGCATGGCCCGGGCGCTCGAGCTGCTCTCCAACGTCCTCCCGCTCACGTACGCCTACGACGGGCTGGTGCGGGCGACGGCCGGCGATACCGGCGGCCGCCTGGCGCTCGACGTCGCGGTCGTCTGCGGGTGCATCGTGCTCGCCCTGGCGCTCGGGGCGACGACGCTCCGGCGCCGGACCGCCTAGTGCCCCTTCAGGTGATGCTGCCCAGCTTCTGGGTCGCGAGCACCAAGCCAGAGTTCGCACTCGTCCGCAGGCAAGGCTAGTCAGCCTTGGTAAGGGCGAGGGGGGCTCTGGCGCCGCGTGATCGCGGGTCAGAAGCGGGCGTGTATTGCCTGGAGGGGCACTAAACCGCCAGCGCGAGCTGCTCGTTGCGCCTGTGCGGCACGGGGCGGCTCGAGCCCGAGCTGCCGATGCCGTGGCGGAGGCGGAGGCGCGCGAATCGCTCCGAGATCTCCTCCTGGTAGGGCTTCGGCGCGTAGGCGCGGGAGCCGTAGAGCTCGACGTAGCGGGGGTAGAGCCACGGGTACGTCCGCTTCACCCACGGCATGAAGTGCTCGCGGATGGACGAGCGTACGTGGAGGACGATCGGCGAGGCGTGCCCGACGCCCGCCCCGGCGCAGGCGGCGAGGACCTCGTCCAGGTGCTCCTCGTCGTCGGTGAGGCCGGGAAGGATCGGCGCGACGAGAACCCCGGTCCGGATGCCGGCGTCGGCGAAGCGGCCGAGGATCTCCAGGCGCCGCAGACCGGGCGGCGTGCCCGGCTCGACGACCCGCCGCACCTCCTCGTCGAGCGTGCCGACGCTCATCGAGACCGTGAGCGGGGCGACCTCGTTGAGGCGTCGGAAGACCTCCAGATCCCGCACGATCAGCGTCGACTTGGTGAGGAGCGAGAGCGGGTTGGCGAAGTCGGCGAGCGCCTCGATCACCCCGCGCGTCAGCTTGTAGCGGCCCTCGCAGTGCTGGTACGGGTCGGTTGCCGTCCCCATGGCGATCGCGTCGCCCGGCCAGCGGGGGGAAGCGAGCTCGCGCCGCAGCACCTCGACGACGGTCGTCTTGACGACGATCTTCGAGGAGAAGTCCTCGCCGATCCCGAGGTCGAGGTACGCGTGGTACGCGCGCGCGAAGCAGTAGTGGCAGCTGTGTGCGCAGCCGCGGTACGGGTTCACGGTCCAGCGGAAGGGCACCCGGCTCGCGTCCGGGACGCGGTTGAGGGCCGTCTTGCAGGTGTCCTCGAGGTACGCGGGCCGAGCCACGGTCCGCTACAGTATAG
>JBOHAD010000279.1:0-1848 GCA_050697555.1 Gaiellaceae bacterium
CCCTGGTTCACGATGTCGCTCAGGGAGCCGAGCATCGGGTAGAGCGGGTTGGCGGCCACGATCGGCTTCAGCCGCTCGGGAACCTCGTGGGCGTAGTAGAGGATTGGCGAGGCGAAGAGCAAGATGCGCAGGAGGTAGGTCAGGAACTCCCTCAGGTCGCGGAAGTAGACCTGTGCGGCCGCGACGAGCATCGTCACGCCAGTCGTGAAGACGACGAGGAGCGCGAAAACCGGGATCGACCAGAGGAGGTGCGGTCCGACGGGCAGCCCGACGATCGCGTGCACGACGGCGTAGATGAGGAGCATCGGGAAGAAGCGAATCAATCCCGACAGCACGGACGCGAGCGGCAAGAGCGTGCGCGGGAAGGCCATGTTGAGGATCAGCCGGCCGCCGCCGACCACCGACCTGGCGCCCTGCCTGACGGACGCCCTCACGAAGCGGAAGGCGAACAGGCCCAGCATCAGGTGCGCGAGGAACTCCGATCCCCGGCTTCCGCCCCGCACGATCGTCACGAGCGTGAAGTACACGAACGCGAGGAGCAGAGGGTTGACGAGGAGCCAGAGCTGGCCCAGCGTCGTGTTGAAGTGCCGGGCGCGGAGGTTCGTTCGCGCCAGCTCGAAGGCGAAGTGCCGCCGCCGCCACAGCTCTCGCACGTAGGGGAGAAGCGGCGGGAGCCCGCCTCGATGGGGCTCGTAGACGTGCCGCTCGGCGGCGAAGTCGTCCTCGCCCGCACGCCGCCGCTCGGCGACCGTGCTCATGAGGTTGCCACCGGCCGCGCCGCGCGCCGCTCTTCAGCATTCATCCCGTCCAGATTAGTCGCTCCTCGCGACAGGCCTTCATCTCAGGCGGCCCGAGGCGAGCACCGCGAGCAGGTGGCCGCAGACTGCGACCACCGCCGCGGCGACGAGGACCAGCAGCAGCACCCGGCTCCCCAGGAGTCCGCCTGCGACTGCGTCGCCCGCGGCCGCGGCGAGGGCGAGCAGCGTGGCGTCCACGGCCTGGAAGGGGCGGAGGAAGGGCAGCAACCTCATCCCCTGGCGCAGCCGAACCCGACTCGCCGGCACGGCGGCGCCCTCCGCCGAGTCTTCCGCGTCAGCCTTTCCCGCCCGCGCGAGCGCGAACCCGACCAGGTGGGTCTCCGACTTCAGGAGCAGGATGAGCACGGCGACCGCGAGCCCGACCGCGGTCCACCCGCCGATCGAGTCCCAGCCTCCATCCGCCCGGACGCCGAGCGCGGCAGCCAGCGCCGCCTCGGTCGAGTAGTGGGCGATCTGGTCGAGGTAGACGCCCGCCGGGGAGAGCGTCCGCCGCCAGCGCGCGACCTCGCCGTCGGCGCAGTCGAGCAGGAGCTGCAGCTGCACGAGCGCGACGGCGCCGAGCGCGGGCAGGACGCCCGGAAAGCTCAATGACAGCGCGGCGAGAAGGCCGGCCGGAATCATGAGCCACGTCACGGCCGTGGCGGAGATCGACGTCCGGAGGAGGAGCCGCGTGACGTGGGGGGAGAGGCGGCGCATGTACAGGCGGCCCGCCCAGTGCTCCCCCGCGGCGCGTGTCAGGAGCCCTTCGGGCTGCGTGACCGCCCGCAGCTCAGCGATCGAAGGCAGAGACAAACTCGCGCACGCGGTTGCGGATCTCGGCGTCGTCCAGGTCGAGGTGCTCCAGGATCGTGTACCGGTCCGGGCGGGTGGTCGGCGCGTGGGCCACTGCGGCGGCGAACTCGTCCTCGTCGAGCCCGATCTCCCGAGGCAGACGCGGCACGCCGTGCCTCGAGAGTGCGGCGTCGAGCACGTCGAGCACCTCGTCTTCCCGGAGGAACGACGCGAAGAGCGCTCCGACGGCGACCTGCTC
>JBOHAD010000280.1:0-1840 GCA_050697555.1 Gaiellaceae bacterium
GCATGTGCCCGGTGCCGCTGAAGGCGCCGGCCGTGCTCGTCGAGTCCTCGTCGTACTCGGTGGCGAACGTGACGAAGAGCGGCGTCTCGATTCCCGCGAGGCAGTGCGCCGCCGTCTGGAAGACGCTTGGGGCGATGAGCGTGCCCGAGCACAGGATGTCGAGCCCGGGGCTCTCCTCGTCCCAGTCGGTCAGGAGCGCGCCGACGTTCGGATGCAGGTTGCCGTCAGGCTTCCCGAAGGTAATCGCGCCCGCCGGGCCCGCTGCCAGCGCGAGCGCGGCAACGAGCGCGGCAATCAAGACAAGGGGTGTGCGTCGCAAGGTGGCCTCTCCTCTCCCGGGGTTCGTCGGTTGGCCGGCCCAGCGTAGCGCGATGCCGGCGGGAGGAATAGGCCGCCCCTGGGCAGGAACGAGAGCGGCCCGCCGGGCGGGCCGCTCTCGGGTTGGGAACTACGCGCTCGGCGCGAGCGCGGGCTCGAGCTCGCCGGTCGGCTCGTAGGTGGGCTGGAAGCCGGCCAGCCGGCCGATCCCGGCGCCCATGACGAGGGCCGCCTTCTGGGCGAATCCCGGGACGTATGGGAGCCGCACGTCGTCGAAGTGCGCGTTCGCGATGACCGTGAGGCGAAGCGGGCTCGGCATGCCCTTCTTGCTCGTCTTGCCGTCGGCCGCGAGCGCGAACATCGTCTGGATGAAGCGCTCGAAGCCGAGCGCCGGCCGTACCTCGGTGGTGAAGCGCGCCTCGCCCTCGCCGACGTTCCGGAAGCTGTGCGGGGTACCGGGCGTGACCGTGACGACGTCTCCGGACCCCGCCGACAGCCGGCGCCGGCCCTGCCGGAACTCGAGCGTCCCCTCGAGGACCTCGAAGCGCTCCGTCTGGTAGGGGTGCACGTGCGGGGCCGCGACGCCGCCGCCCGCCTGCACGAAGACCTCGATCTCGACGAGCTCGCCGCCCGTCTCGGCCGCGGTCCGGCGGAAGAGGATCCGCTCGCCGGTGACCGGATTCTCGACGACGTCGCCGGCGCGGAGGGTGGAAGCGATGGTGGTCATTGGCGTCTGTCTCCTTGGAAGGGGGTTGGTCTCTCTCTGCCGCTTCACTCTGGCCTCGCAGCGGTCTCGCTCCCAGGCGGGAAGCAGGCGTCTTGCGGTTCGGTTTCCCGCCGGGTCGCGGTGCGGTCTCCGCTACGCTCGGAGCCGTGCATCGCCTCGTCCCGTGCCTGACGGCACTCGTCTGCGCGGCCGTTCTCGCCGGCTGCGGCGGCGGCGACCAGGAGGCCGCGCCGGGGCCGACGCTACCGAGGGAGCTCGCGTCCGACCTCGCCGCCCAGAGCGACGCCATCGCGGACGCCTACGCGGCCGACGACGTCTGCGGCGCCGCCGGGCAGGCCGACGATCTCCTGGACGCCGTCCTCGCGGCGATCCAGGAAGGCCGCGTGCCCGCGGAGTTCCAGGAGTCGCTGACGAGCACCGCGAACAAGCTCGTCAACGAGATCAACTGCGCCGAAGAGGCTCCTCCTCCAGAGGAAGAGGAAGCGGACGAAGAGGCCTCCGAGTGCGAGGACCTCGAGGCTCAGAGGCAGGCGCTCGAGGAAGAGAAGGAGGAGACGAAGGGCAAGGGCAGGCAGCGGCAGCTCGAGGAGGAGATCGCGGCGCTCGAGGAGGAGATCGCAGCCTGCGAGGAAGGAGAGGGCGGGGACGACGACGACGACGAGGAGGAGGACGACTGAGCGTCCAGACCCTCGCCGGCGGTCGCTACCGCGTCGAGCGTGAGCTCGGGCACGGCGGCATGGCGTCCGTGTTCCTCGCCCACGACGAGGAGCTCGACCGCCCGGTCGCGGTCAAGAT
>JBOHAD010000281.1:0-1835 GCA_050697555.1 Gaiellaceae bacterium
GCGGGTCGGGTGATGAGCCGGCGGCAGGCGCTCGGGAAGGTCCGCCGCCGCAAGCGCAGGGTGAACGGACGCAAGGTCTGGACGGAGGAGCAGCTCCGGCCGGGGCGGGTGGACTGGCCGGCGGTGCAGGCGCGCCTGCGGGAGCAGGGCATCGTGCTCCTGGGCGGGGGCGCCGACGAGGCGCCGGAGGTCTACAAGCGCCTGCCCGACGTCCTCGCCGCCCACGCCGGCTCCGCGCGTGTGAAGCACCGCCTCCGCCCGCTCGGGGTCGCCATGGCGGGTCGCGACGTGTACGACCCGTACAAGGACTGAGGCGGCCGCCGAGCGAGAACGGGCGCTTGACAGCCGCGCCCGAGCCTGACACGGTCGGCGTTGCCGCGGCACTCCCGGACGAGAGGAGGGCGCATGACTCCCGCGAAGGCCACCGATCGAACGAGCGGCGCCTCCGTCGATCTGCGCCGGGACGAGTTTCTCTTCCCGCGCTCGACCGTCACCATCGAGACACGCGCTCCGATGGAGCCGGACGAGGCTCGCAAGGCCATCGGGGTTTCCAAGGTAGATAACGTCGTCAAGGTCTCGAGGAACGGGAAGCAGGCGACCTGGTCTCCCCCCGAAGATCTTCCCCCGGGCCGGCACGTCCTCCAGGTTGGCCCGTTGCTGTCCACGTCGGGGGAGGAGATCGCGCCCAGGATCGAGATCCCCTTCCACCTCGTCGACTCCGGGGCTCGAATCCCCGCCCGCGTGGCGGTCGAGGGGATGGCGCGCGTGCAGCGCACCAGCGGTCGGCGGCTTCCCCTCGGCGGGCCGTCCCGGGGCAAGTACGTCGAGATGGTCAAGGCCACCGATCGCAAGACGGGAGCCCCGGTGCCTCTGGCCTTCGACGAGGCGGGGAAGCGCGTGAACGCGGACCGCATCCTCCGCGACCAGGAGCGCGAACGCGCCAAGCGTCTGGGGAAGCTGCACGAGGACCTCGCCGCCCGCCTGCGAGGCGCGAAGGCCGCCGAGTGGGTCAACGTGGCCGTCTGGGCCCGTTTCGACGACGAGATCGACCCGAACGAGAAGCGAGGCCTGGAGCGGGCGCGGGAAGCGTCCCGGCCCCCAAGGAGAACGGAAGAGCGCGGCCGGGCGATGCTCGAGCGGGCGCACCAGGTGGGGGGCCTGGCGAAGGAGCTGGGCGCCCGCCGGATCGAGGTCGACGACGCGGCTCCGCTCGTCTTCGCCCGCCTGCGGGCGAGCGCGGTCCGGGAGCTGGCGAACCGGAAGGAGGTCGCCGCCCTCTTCCTCTACGACCCCGAAGGCATCGAGGATCTCGACGACTCCATCGCCGTCGCCAACTCGGACGACGTCCACGCTCTCGGCACCACCGGCTCAGGCGTCAGGGTCGCCGTGTGGGAAGGCGGCCCCGACGACACCAGCGAGCTCGTCATCGAGGACCGCTACACGTCTTCGCCCTCCACGTCCGACCACTCGCGGCACGTGCACGGGATCATCAAGAACAACGAATCGGGAGCGCCGAACGGCCACGCTCCGGACTGCCTGCTCTACTCCGCGAACTCCACGAACCTGGCGGCGCTCCGCTGGGCCGTGAAGGACCGGAGCTGCACGGTGATCAACCAGAGCTTCCACCGCTCGGCCGAGCCCAAGACGGGGTCGCTCTCCTTCGACGACGTCTACAAGGACTGGCTCGCGCTCCACTGGCCGTACCCGACGATCCTTCAGGCCGCGGGGAACTACTGGAACGGGGATCCGGACAACATCAGCCCTCCGAGCGACGAATTCGTCAATCACAAGGGGTACAACAGCCTCGCCGTCGCCAACCACGACGACTCGGCCTC
>JBOHAD010000282.1:0-1835 GCA_050697555.1 Gaiellaceae bacterium
GGGCTCGGCGACTTCGCCTGCCAGTGGGACTTCGAGGTCAGGGGCGCGCGCCGCTTCGGCGCGACCGTCGCCCGCGACCGCTCTCTCGAGCTCCGCTACGAGGATCTCGTCGTCGACCCCGAGCGCCACGTGCGCGAGGTCTGCGCCTTCCTCGGCCTCGCCTTCGAGCCTGGGATGCTCGAGTACCACCGCGACGTCGACGCGAGCACGCGTGAGGATCATCCCCGCCTCGCGCAGCCGCCGACCGCGGGCGTGCGCGACTGGCGCGAGCAGATGGCGCCGCGGGACGTGGAGCGCTTCGAGGCGATCGCGGGCCCTCTCCTCGGTGAGCTCGGCTACCCGCGCGCCTACCCGGCGCCCTCGCCGGCAGCCCGCGCCCACGCCGCCCTCGAAGCGGCCGCGTTTCGCGCCCGCCTGGCCTCCTGGCGGGCGGCTCTCGCCCTCGCGCGCCGGTCGCCGGCCTGGCGACTACGCCAGGTCTACGTCCGCCGCACGTCGCCGGAGGGCGACGCGAACCGCGCGGATCGAGTCGCCTAGCGGCGGTCTACGATTCCGTCTACACGACGGTGCGCTAAGGGAGGGAGGTTCGCGAGTGCCTGGGACGACTGTCCGCATCAGAGAGGAGACCCGCGAGGTTCTGCGCGAGCTCGAGCGGCACACGGGCGAAGGGCCTCAGGATCTTCTCGCCCGTGCTGTCGACCAGTTCCGGCGAAGCCTGATCCTGGCGGAGACGAACACGGCCTACGGCGCTCTGCGCGCCGACCCGGGCGCCTGGTCCGAGCTAGAAGCCGAGCGGGTCGAGTGGGAAGGGATCCTCGCCGAGGGCACCTAAGACACCGAAGCGGCGTAGGTCCTGGACTCGAGCCGAAGTCATGAGCAAGCTGGCCGGCGGCCGGCGCTCATCCTGTCGAGCGACGTCTTCAACTACGGGCCCGCCGGGCTCGTCGTCCTGATTCCGATGACGAAGCCGGCGTCTTCCCGCCAAGTGCGCTAGCCGGATTCCTTCAGGAGCTCGTAGCCCTCGCGCAGGAACGGTGTCCGGTCGACCAGGGCCCCGATCTCCGGAGGGGTGAACGTGCCCTCCTCGGTCACGAAGCGGTCGATGTGCTCCGGCGGTGTGAGGTCGAAGCGGTCCTCGTTCGGGTCGCGGGGGTCGTCGGGGGCGAGCTTCAGCACCTCGCAGGCGACGATGACGGGAACGCCCGCGTCCTGCGCCGCCTTCGTCAAGTCGTGGGTCCCGATCTTGTTCACGAGGGAGCCGTCGCGGAAGACTGTGTCCGCGCCCAGGAGCAGGAGCTCGACCGACTGCACCGCATGGGCGGCGTCCTCGTCGGCCACGAGCTCGGTGGCCAGGCCCTCCGCTGCCAGCTCCTCCGAGAAGGGACGGCCCTCGCCGACCGGCTCGGACTCCGTGCAAACGACCTTCCTGGGCGGTGAGTGGAGGATTGCCGCCCGCGCCGTCGCCGAGGCGGAGTGGGTCATGACCGTCTTCCCGGCGAGATCGGTGGCCAGTTGGACTGCGATGGCGGCCGAGGCGCGCTCGCGCGCCGAGATGAGCGCGTGCGCCTCCTCGAGGGTCTGCTCGGGAGTCCGCCCAGCCGCCAGCACGCGGCCCACGGCCCCGGCAATCGACCCGATCGCCGGGCGGGCGGCCACGAGCTCGCGCGCGAGCTCGAGCGGATCCTCGCCGGCCTCGATCGCGTCGCAAACGGCCTGGACGGCCTCCTTGGCGAGCCAGCTCGCCCCGTGCCTGTCGTCGTTCGCGATCCGTTCGACTCGCTCGGCCAGCTTCGCTTGCAAGTACGCCTCCTTCAGTGCCGGGACTGTCGTGAGCT
>JBOHAD010000283.1:0-1833 GCA_050697555.1 Gaiellaceae bacterium
CGAGGCGCTCGACCGCGCCTTCGAGGAGGCGCGCGCGCTCGACGACGAGTATGTCTCGGTCGAGCACCTCCTCCTCGCTCTCGACGTCGTCCCGCGGGACGAGCTTCTCGCCCGCATCAAGCAGGTGCGCGGCTCGCAGCGGGTCACGAGCCAGGACCCCGAGGGCACGTACCAGGCGCTGGAGAAGTTCGGGCGCGACCTGACCGAGCTCGCCGAGAGCGGCAAGCTCGACCCGGTCATCGGCCGCGACGAGGAGATCCGCCGCGTCATCCAGGTGCTCTCGCGGCGGACGAAGAACAACCCGGTCCTGATCGGCGATCCGGGCGTGGGGAAGACGGCCATCGCCGAGGGGCTCGCCCAGCGGATCGTCGCCGGCGACGTGCCGGAAGGGCTCAAGGGGAAGCGCGTCTGGGCGCTCGACATCGGCGCCCTCCTCGCCGGCTCCAAGTATCGGGGCGAGTTCGAGGAGCGGCTCAAGGCGGTGCTGAACGAGATCAAAGAGTCCGAAGGCCAGATCGTCCTCTTCATCGACGAGCTGCACACGATCGTGGGGGCGGGCGCAGCCGAGGGCGCCGTCGACGCCGCCAACATGCTGAAGCCGATGCTCGCGCGCGGCGAGCTGCGCGCCGTCGGCGCGACGACCCTCGACGAGTACCGCAAGCACATCGAGAAGGACGCCGCCCTCGAGCGCCGCTTCCAGCCCATCCTCGTGGGCGAGCCGAGCGTCGCCGACACGATCGCCATCCTGCGCGGCCTCAAGGAGCGCTACGAGGCCCACCACGGCGTACGCATCCGCGACGCCGCTCTCGTCGCCGCCGCGGTGCTGTCCGATCGCTACATCTCCGACCGGTTCCTCCCCGACAAGGCGATCGACCTCGTGGACGAGGCCGCCTCGCGCTTGCGCATGGAGATCGACTCCTCGCCCCTCGAGCTCGACGAGGCCGAGCGGCGCGTGCGCCAGCTCGAGATCGAGCTTGCGGCCATGGGCAAGGAGTCCGAGGAGGTGCGCGAGCCCGTCGAGCGCGAGCTTGCCGACGCGAAGGCGCAGCGCGACGAGCTCGCAGCGCGCTGGGCGAAGGAGAGGGAGGCGCTCGAGCGCGTCAAGGACGTCATGGCCAAGATCGACGAGCTCCGCATGGAGGCCGAGCGGGCAGAGCGGGGCGGGGAGCTCCAGCGCGTCGCCGAGATCCGCTACGGCGAGCTGCCGGCGCTCGAGCAGGAGCTCGCCGAGAAGAAGGAGATCGACTTCGAGCCGATGGTGAAGGAGGAGGTCGACGAGGACGACGTCGCCATGGTCGTCTCTCGCTGGACCGGTGTCCCAGTCTCACGGCTCCTTGAGGGCGAGACGGAGAAGCTGATCCACATGGAGGAGCGGCTCCACCGCCGCGTCGTCGGCCAGGAGGAGGCGGTCGAGGCGGTCGCGAACGCGCTCAGACGCGCGCGCACGGGCCTTCAGGACCCGAACCGCCCGATCGGCTCCTTCGTCTTCCTCGGGCCCACCGGAGTGGGCAAGACAGAGCTCGCCCGCGCCCTCGCCGAGTTCATGTTCGACGACGAGCGGGCGATGGTGCGCCTGGACATGTCCGAATACCAGGAGCGGCACACGGTCGCGCGCCTCATCGGCGCGCCGCCCGGCTACGTCGGCTACGAGGAGGGCGGTCAGCTCACCGAGGCGGTGCGGCGTCGCCCGTACTCGGTGATCCTCCTCGACGAGATCGAGAAGGCGCACAGCGAGGTCTTCGACGTGCTCCTCCAGATCCTCGACGACGGCCGCCTGACCGACGGCCATGGGCGGACGGTCGACTTCCGCAACACGGTCGTCATCATGACCTC
>JBOHAD010000284.1:0-1821 GCA_050697555.1 Gaiellaceae bacterium
CCATCCATGGAGATCATGGTACTTTCGCGGCCTTGGCCTACGGCGACCTCACCCGCAAGGCGGCCTTCGCCCAGCCCGACTGGCTGCGCGAGGTGCCCGAGCGCGTGGGCGAGCGGCGGCTGCCGCATGGCCGCGTCGTCTTCACCGGCTGCGGGACGTCGTTCCACGCGGCACAGACCGGCGGCGATGCCCTGCAGGCGCTCGAAGCTGTGCTCTCGCCGCCACGGGCCGACCTCCTCGTCGCGGTCAGCCACGAGGGCGGGACGGCGCTGACGCTCGAGGCGGCACGCGCCTTTGAGGGGCCCGTCTGGCTCGTGACCGGGAAGGCGGAGGGCCCAATCGCCGACGAGGCGGACGAAGTGCTGGTCGTCACGCCGGAGGTGGAAGAGTCGTACTGCCACACCGCGAGCTACACGTGCGCGGTGGCAGCGCTCGCCGTCCTGGGCGGCGAGGACGTCTCCCGACTCCCCGACCTGGTGGAGGCCGTGCTCGGAGAGCGGCTCCCGGCCTCGGAGCACGAGCGCTGTGTGATCGTCGGCGCCGGCCGCGAGTGGCCGACCGCCCAGGAGGCCGCCCTCAAGCTCCGCGAGGGCGCCCACGTCGCCGCCGAGGCGCACCACACCGAGCAGCTCCTCCATGGCCACCTGGCGGCGATCGACGAGCGGGTGCGGGCCTTAGTCCTCGAGGGCGAAGGCCGCGCGGCCGAGCGGGCCGCCGACGCCGTGCGCGCCCTGGGCGAGATCGGCGCCGAGACGACACTCGTTCCCACCGTCCATCCGGTCGTCGACATCGTCCACTTCCAGCTCCTCACGCTTGCCCTGTCCGAGCGCCGCGGCGTGAATCCCGATCTGATCCGCTTGGACGACCCACGCTGGAAGGCCGCGCGGGACGCGTACGCCTAATTTTCGATCATCATCTAGCCCGCCGACAGGAGCCACAGCCCGCCGACGGTGTAGAGCACCATCAGCACCAGCATCGGATACTGCGTCGCGACGGCGAGCCGGGGCGAGCCGGCGAGGCTCACGGCCCGGTCGTGGGCGAGCACGAGGCCGGTGACGTGCCCCACGACGAGCGCTCCCACCTGCACGTACCAGATGAGGTTCGCGCTCAGGGCGCCGAAGTTGGGCAGGTAGCCGATCGTCCCGAAGAGATCCCAGCCCCATCCGAAGGGATCCGAGGCGAGGGGGATCGCCGCCTGTGCCTGGTAGTAGAGGAGCGAGAAGTAGTGCGCGACCAGGTAGGCGAGCGCGATGGGGATCAGGCTCGCCAGGAACAGGGTCGACAGCCTCGCCTGGGAAGAGAGGCGTTCGGCAGCCCGCACCGCCAGCGTGTAGGCGAGCGCGACGGCTGCGACCAGGGCGACGAGCCCGGCGAAGTTGAAGAGCGTCGTGGCGGCGTCCGCGAGCCGCGGCGAGTCCCCGACCGACGTGATCACGTCGTAGCGGCGGTCGATCCACCAGCTCGTCCGGCTGAAGCCGTCGAAGGCGACCGTGCCGAGCATGAGCGCGACGAAGGCGAGCGTCCCAGGCCTGGCGCCCCGGATCGAGACGCTGAGAAGCGGCGGACGGACGACGACCTGCCGTTCGCCTTCCGTCTCCCGGAGCGCGAAGGGCGAGAGCCGCGAGAGCAGCCCGAAGTAGACGCTGAAGGCCTCGCCGTTCTCGAGCCAGGCTCGCCGCCCGAAGGCGAGCATGCCCAGCCACGTGATCCCGCTGTAGAGGTAGATGGCCAGCGCGAGGGCGCGCGGGTTGGCGGGCTCCACGTAGGCGAGCTCGAGCGCTGCGAAGGCGAGGAGGAGGAAGGCGGCGGGCCAGCGGCCGA
>JBOHAD010000285.1:0-1815 GCA_050697555.1 Gaiellaceae bacterium
GTCGGCGACTACTACGGGACGTACGACGCGCAGCTGATCTTCGACGAGCTCGAGCCGCACGAGCTCGACGTCGAGCCGATGTTCTTCGAGCACTCGTTCTGGTGCAAGGCGTGCGGGCAGATGGCGACGGCGAAGACGTGTCCGCACTCGGGCGACGACCACGTCTTCCTCTCGGGGACGAAGGTGCGCGAGCTCCTCGGCCAGGGGCAGCTGCCTCCGGCCGAGTTCTCCAGGCCGGAGGTCGCCGAGATCCTGATCGAGGCCTATCGCACCGGCGGATGAGCTCGATCGCCCCGTCGCGGAGACTCCGAAGGAGCTTCTGCGATTAGCTGGGAGCTCTCCGTTACGGGGCTCCTCATCGGCCTGCTCGTCGGCATGACGGGGATGGGCGGGGGGTCGCTGATGACCCCCGTGCTCGTCCTCGTCTTCGACTTCAACGTCGTCCTCGCCGTCGGCACCGACATCCTCCACGGCGCCATCTTCAAGACGATCGGCGCGTTGCGGCACCGCGTGCTCGGCCACGTGCACGCGCGGCTCACGTTCTGGTTCGCGCTCGGCTCCGTGCCGGCCTCCCTCGCCGGCGTCTACGTCATCGAGCTTCTGAAGGATCGCCTGGGTGAGGATGTCAACGACGTCGCGAGCCAGATCCTCGGGGTGGCGCTCGTCCTCGGCGCCGTCGGCCTCTTCGTCAGGACCTTCGTTCACAAGCGGGCGGTCAGTGACCGCCCCTACCTGCTCACGAACCGCGACCGCCTCCTCGCCGTCGTCATCGGCCTGGTCGGCGGCTTCATCCTCGGCCTGACCTCCGTCGGGAGCGGGACCTTCTTCGGCCTCATGCTCCTGGTTCTCTTCCCGCTGACGGCGGCGAAGATCGTCGGCACGGACCTCTTCCACGCGGCCGTGCTCCTCTGGGCCGCCGGCCTCGCCCACCTCTCGGCGGACAACGTCGACCTCGCCGCCACCGGCTGGCTCGCCGTCGGCTCGATCCCGGGGATCCTGATCGGAAGCCAGTTCACGGTGCGCCTGCCCGAACGGACGATCCGCGTCGCGCTCGCCACGGTGCTCCTGCTCGCGGGCCTCCGGCTGGCGTTTCCCACGGGCTAGAAGAGGCGCGCGGTCGCTTCGGCTCGGTCGAACGCCTGGATGACGCGGCCTGAGATCGCCCCTGCCTCGGAGATCTCGATCTCGACGGCGTGGTACAGGCGCCGCGGTCTTCGGGATGCCCCCACCCCTCCGTGCAGATGCCGCGGAAATGGGAGCAGAGGCCGCTACCCCCGCCGCCGGACATGACGAAGCGGATGCCGTCGCGCACGTGCTCGTCGAAGGCGAGGCCGTGCGCGCAGCACACGAGCTTCACGTCGTGCGCTCGCAGGAGCGCGACGAATTCACGCTCCCGGCGCTTGAAGCCCCAGTCGGCGTGTGGCGCGAAGTGTCCGTCCAGGTGTGGAGGCATGTGCATCAGGACGACGCGGTGCGGCTCGTAGGCGGCCTCGAGGCTTCCTTCGAGGAAGGCGAGGTCCTCGTCTCGCGGCCCTTCGGTCCCCTCGGGCGTTCCGGCGCCGGGAACCTCGACGACGCCGGCGATGCCCGGCTGGGCGTGGATGGCGACGAAGCGGGTGTGGCCGTAGGCGAAGTCGAAGTTGACAGGGCCGTGGATGCGCGCGAACGTTTCCGAGCCGCTCTCGTCGTCGAGGTCGTGGTTCCCGACGACGCAGATGTTGGGGATCGACAGCGGCTCCACGAGCCCGAGGTAGTGCTCGTGCCGGGCGACGGTCCCCGGCCCGGCGAAGTCGCCGAGGTTGGCGAAGAACACCG
>JBOHAD010000286.1:0-1780 GCA_050697555.1 Gaiellaceae bacterium
CAGGCTTCACGTCGGCCTCGAAGTCGAGGTCTTCCTCCTCCTGCAGGTCCTCGAGGAGCATCTGGATCCCCCGCTCCCCGTCGGGGAACTTGCGCACGAGCTCCTCGGCGGCCTGCCACTCGTCGCCTTCGAAATCCGTGTTGCCGGAGACGTAGAGCACGACGTCCGCCGGAACGAGGCCGGCGGCCTCGCCGCCCACGTCGCCGGTTTCGCCGCCGCAGCCGGCGAGTGCGAGGACGAGCACGAGGATCAGGATCGAGGGGATGCGCATCGCGCTCACTCTACTCATCCGTCGGCTGGCGACCCATCAGGCCCGAGACCAGATCGAGGGGGCTCGCGCCCGCGAGCACCTGGCACACGGCCTCCGTGAGCGGGAGCTCGACGCCCAGGCCGCGTGCCAGGTCGCGGAGCACGGGGGCGGTCGTGAGCCCCTCGACGACCATGCCGATCTCCCGCTCGACCTCCTCCGGTGCGGCGCCGCGGGCGATCAGCTCTCCTGCCCGCCTGTTGCGGCTGTAGCCGCTGAAGCAGGTGACGATCAGGTCGCCCATGCCGGCGAGGCCGGCGAACGTCTCCGCGCGAGCGCCGCAGGCCTCCCCCAGGCGCGCCATCTCGGCCAGGCCACGCGTGATGAGGGCGGACTTGGCATTGTCGCCGAGGCCGAAGCCGTCCACGCCGCCTGCGGCCAGCGCCATCACGTTCTTGGCGGCGGCGCAGAGCTCGACCCCCACGAGGTCGCTGTTCACGTAGACGCGGAAGCGGGTGGAGTGCAGCGCGTGCTGGAGGCGGACGGCGAGCTCCTCGTCCTCGCTCGCCAGCACGGCCGCCGCGGGAAGCCCCGCCGCGATCTCCTCGGCGTGGTTGGGGCCCGTGAGGACAGCGACCGGACGGCCCACGACCACCTGGGACAGCCGCCGCCCGCTCCCGGGGTCGAGACCCTTCGCGAGGCCGAGGAGGGGCGCCTCGGCCGGCAGGCCGGCGACGACCTCCCCGAAGGCACGGCTCGGCACGGCGAGGCAGACGAGCTCTGCGTCGGCGACGGGCGCGTCCGCAAGAGCCGCAGCCGTGATTCCGGCGAGATCGGCGTTCGGCACGTAGCGAGGGTTCCTGCCGGTCTCCGCGATCGCCTGCGCCTGCTCGGCGTCCCGGCAGGCGAGCGTCACATCGTGGCCGCCCTCGGCGAGAAGCGCGGCGAAGGCCGAGCCCCACGACCCGCCTCCCACGACGACGACCTTCACGAGGCGCTCCTGCGCCGGTAGAGCACCTGCAGGCTCCCGTGGTGCTCGACGTCGCGCTCGTAGGCGAAGCCGATCTTCTCGAGGACACGCCGGGAGGCGGCGTGCCCGGGCGCGGTGTACGCGACGAGGTCGACGTGCCCGTGCTCCGTCGCGTGGGCGACGAGCCCCGTGGCCATCTCGGTGGCGAAGCCCCGGCCCCAGAGGTCCCCCGCGACGGCATACCCGACCTCGACCTCCTCGCGGCCGCCGATCTCGATGCGGCGGATCGCCCCGCGCCCGACGAACCGTCCCGTGCCCTGCTCGTGGAACACCAAGATCCCGCACCCGGGCTCTTCCCCGTGAGGGAGGTTGCGCTCGATCCAGGCGCGGCTCTGCTCTGGCGCGGCCGTGCTGCCGCCCTTCGTCGTCATCACGCGCTCGTCGGCGTGCAGGACGGCCAGCTCGCCCTCGTGCGCGAGGGTCAGAGGCTCCGCCACGAGGCGCTCCGTGGAGAAGCCGGCGCTCATAGGCCAGCCCCTGGCCTATGAGCGCGTGGAGGGGGT
>JBOHAD010000287.1:0-1768 GCA_050697555.1 Gaiellaceae bacterium
CGGAGACGAGCTCGGCCACGTGCTGCCAAAGCCTGCGCCCGTCGGAGAGGGCCGCGTCCTGGATGTCCGCGCTGCCCGCGTTCGACGTCTTGACGACGCAGAAGAGCCCGGCCCCCGACCGGCGGCACGCCGCAAGGAACGGCTCGAGCGAGTCGCTCCCGAGATACGGATTGACGGTGAGGGCGTCGACCCGGGCCGGCTCGCCCTGCCGCTCCTCGAGGTAGGCGCCGGCGTACGCGCGGGCGGTCGAGCCGATGTCGCCCCGCTTGCCGTCCGCGACGACGAGGAGCCCGGCCGCGCGCGCGTACTCGCAGGCGTCCTCGAACGCGCGCAGGCCGTCGGCGCCGAGCGCCTCGAAGAAGGCGAGCTGCGGCTTCACTCCTACGACGTACGGCGCCACCGCGTCCACGAGTCCGCGACAGAAGCGGGCGACTGCGTCGGCGGCCGCGCCCCGGCTCGCGTACGTGTCGCCGCGGAGCTCGACGGGCAGGAGGTCGGGCCGCGGGTCGAGTCCGACGAGAAGCTGGCTGCGCTTGCGGTCGACCGCCTCCGCGACGCGATCGGCAAACGTCGCCGCCGCCGTCCTCGGACCGGCTTCGACCTCCTGCGCCATAGATGGAGCTTAGGCTACTTTCGACCACGGACGGCTACACGCGGCGGCGATCCGCGCCTCCTCCAACGGGAGCGCAGTGAGCTCCGGCCGCGGACGGCGCAGGAAGGACCCGAGCAGGAGGAGCTCGTCCGCATCCTCGGGCGCGAGCGAGGGCTCCGCGGCGCGCGCCTCGGCGATCCCCGCCCGGATCTCGACGAGCGCGCCGCCGCCGGCAGGGAGCGTCCGCACGCACGCGACCCGTCCGCGGGCGACGAAGAACGCGCGTAGGGAACCCTCCGCGGCCGCCGGCGCGAGCAGGCAGAGCTCTCCGGCGCGGAGCCGCTCGAGCTCGGCGAGCTCGCGCACGACCGCCGCGAGCGCTTCGACTCGGTCGCGCAGGCGGGCGGCGTCCTCGTAGCGCAGGCACTCGGCCAGGTCGCGGAGACGGGCGCGAAGACGCGGGAGGGGCCCACCGTGGAGGAGGGCCTCGACCTCCTCCGGGGAGGCGTCGGCGAGCGCGCGGACGGCCCGCTCGGCTCGCCGGCGGCTCCTGATCGGCCCGACCGGGGCCGGCGTGCTGGAGACGACGAACCCGGCCCCGCGCCGCTTGAGGTAGACGTAGCGGTCCGGACGGCCGCTGCGCGCGTTGGCGGGCGGCTGCAGCTCGCGAATGAGGCGGAGCTCCTCGAGCGCGGCCTCGAGCTCGGAGCCGAGGACGCGCCACTCGACGCGCTCGACCGCGCCGAGTGCCGCCTCGACGGCGGGGCGCTGCCGCTCCGAGCGGAAGTACGAGCGCAGGCGGGCCCGCAGGTCGCGGGCGCGGCCGACGTACAGGGCCTGGCCGTGCCCGTCCCGGAACACGTAGACGCCCGGCCGCGGTGGGGCGCCGAAGACGAGCGAGCGCTTGTCATAGACGCGGCGGCGGCGCGGGGCGGCCAGGTCGACGAGGTCGGCCACCGTCTCCGCTCCCCGCTCCTGCGCGAGCCCGACGAGGGCGACGAGGATCTCCGCCGTCGCCTGCGCGTCGGGGAGCGCGCGGTGGCACGGCTGCACGGACGTGCCGAAGAAGCGCGCGAGGGAGCCGAGATCGGCACGGCGAGAGCGGCCGGCGAGGAGACGGCGGGCGAGCCCGACCGTGTCCACGACCGGCGAAGCGATGCGGCGGCCCGTCAGCCG
>JBOHAD010000288.1:0-1760 GCA_050697555.1 Gaiellaceae bacterium
GCGTGCGGGCATCCTCGTCCTGGCCGCCGGCTGCCTCCTCACGGCGCTGGCGGGCGCCGCCGGGCTGCGCGAGGCTCCGCCCGACGAGGGCGAGACCCTCGGCGACGTCACCCACCCGCTGCGCGACGGCCGCCTCTGGCGTCTCTCGGTCGGAAGCTCGCTCCTGATCGGCGCTCAGACGAGCATCCTCGCCTTCGCCGTCCTCTTCCTACACGGCGAGCGGGGACTCTCGACCGCAGCCGCCGCCGGCGTGCTCGCCTCGATGCAGGTGCTGGGCGCGGGGCTGCGCATCGCCTCCGGCCGCTGGTCCGATCGCGTGGGCGCCCGCATCGCACCGCTTCTCCGTCTCAGCTTCGCCCTCGCAGCCGCGCTCGCCGTGAGCGCAGCCCTCACCGAGGCGCGTCTCGCCCTCCTCCTGCCCGCCCTCGTCGCCGCCGGCGCCCTCTCGCTCTCCTGGAACGGGCTCTCCTTCACCGCCGCCGCCGAGCTCGCCGGACGAGCGCGCAGCGGGGCGGCGCTCGGCTTCCAGCAGACCGCTCTCTCCGTCGCCGGCGCGGCGACGCCGCCCCTCTTCGCCTTGCTCGTCGACGCGAGCTCGTGGACGGTGGCGTTCGGGCTCGCGGCGCTCCTCCCGCTCGCGGGCGCGAGCGTCCTGCGCCGAGTTGCGATCTGATCCTCGTCAGCCGGCGACGCGCTCGCTGCGGCGCCTCCGGATGAGGCTCGCCCCGGCGCCGAGCCCGCCGAGCGCCGCCATGGCGGCGCCGACCACGGGCCAGAGCGGAATACCCCCGCCGGGCGCGCCGGGACTCGCTCCCGCGCTCGTCGGTGGGTCGGCCCCGATCTGCACGGACGCGAACTCGTGCGTTCGCGCGCACGGGACCGCCTCTCCGTTCCAGCTCGTGAAGTCGTCGAAGACCTCGTAGCGCTACGTGCCCGCCGAGGGAAAGGCGACTTCGGCCTCGTAGACGCCCGGCTTGCCGGTCGGATGCGCCGTGAACGTCCTCGTCTCGCCGGTCGCGCCGTTCGAGATCGTGACCGTCGGCCGTGCCCCGACGGCGTCGGGCAGCGGATTGCGTCCGTGCTGGAGCACGGTCAACTGTGCCGTCCACGCGTCTCCCGGGGCGGTTGCGGCTGGCGGCGGAGCGAGCTCGACCGTCGCCCAGCACCCCGCCCCCGCGATCTCGGGGTAGGCGAGGCCGGCCAGAACAAGCGTCGTGAGCAGGAGTCTTCGCATACGTTCTCCTTTCGCCTCCTCTACACCGCGGAGGCGCGAAAGGTTCCCGCACCTCCGGTGCCCCTTCAGGTGATGCTGCCCCGCTTCTGGGTCGCGAGTACCAAGCCAGAGTCCCACTCGCCCGCAGGCAAGGCTCGACAGCCTTGGTAAGGGCGAGGGAGGGCTCTGGCGCCGTGTAATCGCGGGCCAGAAGCAGGCGTGTATTGCGTGGAGGGGCACTAGCCCACGGAGAAGCCGGAGAGACCCTCCGGGTTCTCGTCGTGCACGTCGACCCGCTCGACGCTCGCGCCCCGCGGGCCCTCGCGGGCGAAGGCGACGAGCCGCTCCACGTCCTCCTCGGAGCCCTCGAACACCGCCTCCACCGTGCCGTCCCACCGGTTCCTCGCCCAGCCTGAGACCCCGTGCCGCTCCGCGAGCCGCCGGAGCGTGTCGCGGAAGAAGACTCCCTGCACGACACCGTGGATGACGATCCGACGCCGTGTCACGTCGCGAAGGAGGGGGTCCGTGGGGGAACCATGGGTTCCCC
>JBOHAD010000289.1:0-1756 GCA_050697555.1 Gaiellaceae bacterium
GCTTGAGCGCATCCATGAGGTCGATGACCGGTGCCGGCGCCGCCGGCTCCGGCACTGCGATCTCCTCACCTGCGAGCTTGGCCTCCAGCATGGCGCGCAGCTCGCTCCGGTAGGCGTTCTCGAACTCGCCGGGATCGAACTCACCGACGAGGCTCTGGACGAGCTGGCGCGCCATCTCGAGCTCCGGCTCGTTCACTTCCGTCTCCTCCACGGCCTCGTCGATCTCGGCGCGGGAGCGGACGTCCTCGGCGAAGAAGAGCGTCTCGAGGGCGAGCGACTCGCCTAGCGGCCGGATGAGGCAGAGGTTCTCCTTGCCCCAGAGGACGAACGACCCGATCGCGCCCATGCCGGCCTCCTGCATGGCCTTGAGCAGGAGGACGTAGGGGCGCCGCTGCGCGACCGCGCTCGCGGGCGCGAGGTAGTAAGTGCGGTCGAAGTAGAGCGGGTCGACCGCCTCGATCGGGACGAACTTGGCGATGTCGATCGACTGGGAGCGCTGAAGGGCGACCGCTTCCAGGTCCGAGTCCTCCACAAGGACGAACTGCCCCTTGGAGAACTCCCAGCCCTTGACGAGCTCCTCCGCCTCGACGTCCCGCTCGTGGTGCGGGCACCACCGCTTCTGCTTGATCGGCGTCCCGCATTCCCGGTGCAGGGTGCGGAAGGCCACATCCTTGCGCTGCTGGGCGACGGCCAGCCCGATCGGGATGTTGACCAGTCCGAAGTTGAGGGATCCGTTCCAGATCGTGCGCATGGGAGCCGAGCTAGCGTACCCGAAGAACCGACGAATTCTGCGCGTACCGGCGCTTCCCTTCCGATTCTGACGCTTCCGCGCGGTTCTACCGTTTCGGCCGCTACCCCTCCGGGTACCCCTTCGACAGACCGGACCGCAAGCGTCTGGGGGGTTCGATGAGACAGACGCCTTCCGTTCAGCTCACCCTGCACGACGATCCCGCCCCGACGCGGGCGCTTCGCGCTGCCCTCGACGAGCTCGGCGCGCGCTTCGGACTCGGCGAGGAAGAGCTCTTCGAGCTCAAGGTCGCGGCGACCGAGGCGCTCACGAACGCGATCAGGGGCTCGCTGGACGGTCGCCCGGTGGACGTGGCCGTGCAGCCGCGGGAGGACGCTCTCGAGGTGGAGGTGCGCAACCACGGCGCCTTCGAGCTCGGCGACTCCACGCACTCGGACATCGAGTCGGAGGGCGGTCGCGGCATCCCGCTCATGTTCGCCCTCGCCGACGAAGTCGAGTTCGCCACGACCGGCGACGGGACGCGCGTACGTCTCCGGAAGCGCCTCCACCGCGCCCTCGGGTCGCGGCCCTCCCCCAGCTTCGGCTAGTTCGATCGATCGTCTACAGCCGGCGCGCGCCGTAGAACGTGCTGTCGTACCAGCCGGTGAGGCTCGAGATCTTGACCACGTCACCCGTGTGCGGCGAGTGGATGAACTGGTTGCCGCCGATGTAGATGCCGTTGTGGCCGAGCCCGTTGAAGAAGACGAGGTCGCCGGGCTGGAGCTGCGAGCGCGAGACCGGGCTTCCGTAGCCGTACTGCATCGCCGCGTTGTGGGGCAGCGAGACGCCCACCTGAGCGTAGACGTACATGACGAATCCGGAGCAGTCGAACCCGCTCGGTGAGGAGCCGCCCCACTGGTACGGGGTCCCGAGGTAGTGCATGGCGATGCCGACGACGCCCCCGTGCCGCGGCGGGGGCGCGCTGACCGTCGAGACCTCTGCAGGCGCGGGCGACGGCGCCGAGAGCCT
>JBOHAD010000290.1:0-1756 GCA_050697555.1 Gaiellaceae bacterium
CGTCCGAGTGGACGCCGATCGCGATGGCGAACTTCATGCAGGTGATGGCGGACGCGGGCCTGCCGGAGGGCGTGGTCAACGTGGTCTACGGCGACGGCGCGGTCGGCGAGCGGCTCATCCAGGACGACAACGTCGACTGCGTCGGCTTCGTCGGCTCACACACGACGGCGGAAAAGATCGTGCGCGCCGCGGGCCTCAAGCGAACCCTCATCGAGGCGAGCGGCAACGGGCCGGTCGTCGTCTGCGCGGACGCGGACGTGGCAGCGGCGGCGAAGGGAGCGGTGTACGGCGGCTTCTTCTGCGCGGGCCAGGTCTGCTGCGCGACGGAGCGTGTGCTCGTCGATCGGCGCGTGCACGACGACTTCCTCACGGCGGTGGTGAAGGAGGCGGAGGGGTGGAAGCTCGGCGATCCCTTCGACGACGACACGCTCGTCGGGCCCATGAACAACGAGCCCACGGCGGAGAAGATGGATCGTCACCTCGAGGACGCGCTCGACAAGGGCGCCGAGATCGTGCTCGGGGGCGGGCGCGACGACGGGCGCCCGACGCGCCTCTACTACCAGCCGACAGTCGTCGACGGCGTCGGCGTCGACACGCTCATCAATCAGGACGAGACGTTCGGGCCGATCGTCCCGCTCATCACGGTGGCGGACGACGACGAGGCGCTCGCCGTCGCGAACGACTCCTACCTGGGTCTTCAGGCGGCGGTGTACACGTCCAGCCTCAAGCGGGCGTTTCGGTACCTCGACAACCTGCGCGTCGGGAACGTCGTCGTCAACGACTCGACCGACTACTGGGAGGCGCACGAGCCGTTCGGCGGCGCGTCCGGCACGCGGACGGGCTGGGGCCGGATCGGCGGTCGCTACACGATGCTCGACATGACGGACCTGAAGACGGTCGTGCTCGACGTCGGCGGGCTCGAGTAGGCGTTTGGCGTACGTCGTCCTGCTGGCGCTCGGGGCGCTCGACGCCGCCGGGTACAGCATCATCGCGCCCGTCGTCCCGGAGATCGACGAGGCGACCGGCGCCGGCCCGGCCGTCCTCGGCGCGCTCGTCGCCTGCTTCGCGGTGGGGCAGCTCGCCGGCTACCCGCTCGGCGGGCGGGGCGTCCAGCGCCGTCAGGCGACATTCGTGCTCGCGGCCTCGCTCCTCCTCATCGTCGTCGGCGACCTCGGGTTCGTGCTCGGGGAGGGCCTCGCGGTCTGGTTCCCGGCGGCTTCTCCAAGGCATCGGCGCGGGCGGGCTCTGGATGGGCATCTCGTTTGCGGTCATCGAGCGCTTCCCCGGCCAGGAGTTTCAGCGGCTGACGGGCGTCTTGGCGGCGTACGGAGCGGGCGCCATCGCCGGGCCGGCGATGGGCGCCGCGGGCGGAATCCGGACGCCGTTCCTTCTCCACCTCGTGCTCGTGGTCGTCCTCGCCCTTGCGCTCGCGTGGATCGGCGCCCCGCGGGAGCGCGTCGCGTTCAGGTCGGACCGGGCCGCTCTTCGCACCTCCGGCTTCGTGCTCGCGTCGGCGGGGATCCTCCTCGTGGCGCTCGCGCTCGGCACGTTCGACGGGCCGCTGCCGCTCCACTTCGCCGAGCTGCTGAGCCAAGCGGAGATCGCGGCTCTCTACGTGGCGGCCGCCGTCGTGGCCGCGGTGTGCGCGACCGTGGCCGGCCGGCTGCCGCCCCGGCCCACGCTCGCCGTGGCCACGGTGCTCATTCCGGCCGCGGTGGCCCTCGCCGGGCTGACGGAGAGCGTTGCGGTCTGGGTG
>JBOHAD010000291.1:0-1753 GCA_050697555.1 Gaiellaceae bacterium
CGTGAACTCCTCGCTCTCCGCGATGTCGACGGCCAGGGCGTGCGTGGTCGGCACCCCTTCGAGGATGAATTCTGACAGCGCCCGCCGCGCGCGGGCGAGGGCGCCCGGCCGGTCGGCGGCCCAGACGATCACCTTGGCGACGAGGGAGTCGTAGAAGGGCGGGATGGTGGCGCCGTCGACGATGTGCGTATCAACGCGGACGCCGGGCCCGAGTGGTGGGCGGAACCGCCCCACGGTGCCTGGGGCGGGCAGGAAGCCGCGGGTGGGGTCCTCCGCATTGATGCGAAACTCGATCGCGTGACCGCGGAGCTCGGCTCGCCCCTCGGCCGGGAGGCCGTCCCCGGCCGCGATGCGGAGCTGGGCCTGAGCGAGGTCGACGCCGGCGATCATCTCAGTGACCGGATGCTCGACCTGGAGCCGCGTGTTCATCTCCATGAAGTAGAAGCCCCCGTTCGCGTCGAGAAGGAACTCGAGCGTGCCGGCGCCTCGGTAGCGGAGCGCGTCGCAAGCGCGCCGCGCAGCCGCTTCCATCTCGACTCTGAGCTCGGGGGAGACTGCCGGCGAGGGCGCCTCCTCCACGAGCTTCTGGTGGCGGCGCTGGATCGAGCAGTCGCGCTCGCCGAGGGTCAATACGTGGCCCTCGCCGTCGCCGAGCACCTGGATCTCGACGTGCCGGGCGCCGACCATCGCCTTCTCGACGTAGAGGGTGCCGTCGCCGAAGGCGGCCTGCGCCTCGGCCGCGGCGGTTGCGAAAGCGTCGGGCAGCTCTTCGGCGCTGTTCACGATTCGCATGCCGCGGCCACCGCCCCCCGCCGTCGCCTTCAGGAGGAGGGGAAAGCCCATGTCGGCGGCGAGTTCCGTGGCGGCGTCCAGGGAGGCGGCCCCGTCCGAGCCCGGAACGAGAGGGAGGCCCGCGGCGGCAACCGTCTCCTTCGCGCGCACCTTGTCGCCCATGATCTCGATGGACTCGGGGCGGGGTCCCACGAACGCGAGGTCATTGTCCTCGCAGGCGGCGGCGAAGGCCGCGTTCTCGGCGAGGAACCCCCAACCGGGATGAACGGCCTCGCAGCCGGTCGTGGTCGCAGCGGCGACGAGCGAGGGCATGCTGAGGTAGCTCAGCGCGGGGGGCGGCGGGCCGATGTGAACCGCACGGTCGGCGAGCCTGACGTGGAGGGAATCGTGGTCGGCGGTCGAGTAGACCGCGACCGCCTCGACATCGAGCTCGTGGCAGGCCCGAACGAGGCGGACGCCGACCTCGCCGCGGTTGGCGATCAGGACGCGGCGGAACACGAGGACGCGTGTGTCGTTGCTCTTCCCGACGATCTCGGCGCACTCCGCGCGCCACCCGCGCGCCGGGCGGCGATAGGCTGAAACCGGAGGGAGGCTCGCGGCGGCCCCGGGGTGGACGGCGGGCCGAGAGACACTAGAGGGCGTCGAGCGGCCGCCCGTTCAGCGGCTCGAGCTCGAAGAGCAGCTGCCCGTACTCGACCGGCTCGGCGTTCTCGACGCAGATGCGGCGGACGACCGCCTCGGACTCCGCCTTCACCTCGTTCATCAGCTTCATCGCCTCGAGGATGCAGAGCGTCTGGCCGCCTTCGACCGCGTCGCCCTCCTCGACGAACGGGTCTGCGCCGGGCTGCGGCGCTCGGAAGAAGGTCCCCACCATCGGCGACTCGACTCGGATGAGGTCGCCGGGCATCGGGACCGGAACCGGCTCGGATTCTTCCTCGACTGGAGCGGTCGGGACCGAGAC
>JBOHAD010000292.1:0-1750 GCA_050697555.1 Gaiellaceae bacterium
GGGAGCTTCCCGAGCGCTGGAGCGAGGGTCTCGGCGAGCTGATGGGCCATCTGGTCGGCGACGGCTGGATCACGGACGTCCAGACGGGCTGGGTCTACGGCGGCGACGACATCGACGACGGGCTTTGTGGCTCGCACGAGGGGCTGCTGCGGGAGCTGATCGGCGGCATCACCCGGCAGGAGATGCAGAACGGGACGGTGCAGCTACGCGCCGGCAGTGAAACCGTCCGCACGTTCTTCCGCCGGCTCGGCGTCAGCACGGGCCGCTCGCATGAGAAGCGCGTCCCAGACAGCGTCTTCACGGCGCCTACGGACATCCAGGCCGCCTTTCTCAGGGGTCTCTTCGGAGCGGACGGCTGCGTCGCTCGTGTCGAAGGGGGGAAGGCCAGCCGCTACGTCGGCCTCGGCAGCCGGAGTGAGGCTCTCCTCAAGGACGCCCAGCGGCTGCTCAACTCTTTCGGTGTCCGCAGTCGCATCTACGAGGTCGCTGGCAGCGATCGCCAGGTCTCCTTCGAGTACACGCGTGCGGACGGAACGACCGTCGCGTATGCGTCGCGGCAGGGATTCGATCTGCGCATCACGGGCTCCGACCTCGAACGGTTCGCCGACGCCGTCGGCTTCTCCACTCCTAGAAAGCAGGCAGCGCTCGAACGCCTCCTCCACGAGTCGTCGCGGTATCAGACGAAGCGCGATACCACGCTTGTCTCGCGTGAGGAGGACGGTCAGGAGGTCGTCTACAACCTCACTGAGCCGCTCCACCACTCGTACATCGTGAACGGGGCTGTTGTGGCCAACTGCTCAGAATATATGAGCATTGATGATAGTGCGTGCAACCTTGCATCACTAAACCTTATGAAGTTCCGCCGCGAGGACGGCGAGCTCGACGTCGAGGCGTTCGAGCACGCGGTCGACACGGTCTTCCTGGCACAGGAGATCCTCGTCGGCTACTCGAGCTATCCGACCCCGCAGATCGAGCGGAACGCGAAGGCGTACCGTCAGCTCGGTCTCGGCTACGCGAACCTGGGCGCCCTCCTCATGTCGCGCGGGCTCCCGTACGACTCGGACGAGGGCCGGGCGTACGCGGCCGCCGTCACCGCGCTGATGACGGGCCGCGCCTACCGCAAGTCCGCCGAGATTGCCGCCCGCATGGGCGCGTTCGCCGGTTACGCCCCGAACGCTGCCGCCATGCTCGGCGTCATCGCCAAGCACCGCGCGGCCGTGGGCAATATCGAGCACGCCGAGTCGGTGCCGGACGATCTGCTGTCGGCTGCCCGGCGCTCGTGGGACGACGCACTGGACGCGGGCGAGGTCTCCGGCTATCGGAACGCACAGGCCAGTGTCTTGGCGCCGACTGGGACCATAAGTTTCATGCTTGACTGTGATACGACGGGCGTTGAGCCCGACTTCTCCCTCGTCAAGTCGAAGAAGCTCGTCGGCGGCGGCGAGATCACGATCGTGAACAAGACCGTGCCGATGGCGCTCGACAAGCTCGGCTACGCACCGCCCGAGGTCGACCAGGTCGTCGCCTTCATCGACGATCGCAACACCGTCGTCGGCGCGCCGTTCCTGAAGACGGAGCACTACCCCGTCTTCGACTGCGCGATCGGCGAGCGCGCCATCCACTACATGGGCCACGTGAAGCTGATGGGGGCGGTGCAGCCCTTCATCTCGGGAGCTCTGTCCAAGACGGTCAACCTGCCCGAGGAGACCTCGGTCGACGAGGTCTCCGGCCTCTTCCTCGAGGCATGGAA
>JBOHAD010000293.1:0-1731 GCA_050697555.1 Gaiellaceae bacterium
CGCATTAGCATGAAGAATCATCGAGCCCTCCCTGTGGTTGCGACTCCGACAAGCCGCACCCTAGGAGGGCTCGTTGACGTCAGCCGCTCAGCCGACCGTCAACAACCTGTCTGGGAACTACACCTAGAGCTAGCTCGAGCGTCTGTGCCGGGGCTCGCGCCCGGCGGCGTCCGTTCCCGTGACCTCGTTCTCGCCCTCCGGCCGCTCGAGCGAGCCCTCAGGCTCCTCCTCCTCGGACGGGAGACCGCTCGTGCCCGGGTCCTGCGGCAGATCCTCGTCGGGCGTCTCGGGTGTGCGGGTCACTCCGCCAGCGTAACGGCTTGCAACGGAGGGTCCGTCCACGGAGACTCTTCAGCGTGGCGTTCGTCTCCCGTGGCTTCCGGGGCCGCCGCCGAGATCCGGCGGAGAGCGGACGCGTTCCGCCCGGCCAGTACGTCGTCGACGACTTCCCCGTGCTCTCCGCCGGGCCGACGCCGCACACACCGCTCGAGGAGTGGAGCTTCTCGCTCCTCTCGACCTCCGGAGACGTGCTGAGACGATGGACGTGGGACGAGTTCCGCGCCCTTCCGCGCGAGACGGTCACGACGGACATCCACTGCGTGACGAAGTGGTCGAAGCTCGGCACGGTCTGGGAGGCCGTGCCGGTCGAGCGGCTCCTCGACGAGGTCGAGCACGACGCCGCCTACGTCACCGCCTTCTGCGACGGCGGCTACACGACGAATCTGCCTCTCGAGGACGTCCTCGACGGGCAGGCCTGGGTCGCGTACGCGTACGACGGTGAGCCGCTCGAGCCCGAGCACGGCGGCCCGGCGCGCCTCCTCGTGCCCCACCTCTACTTCTGGAAGAGCGCCAAGTGGGTGCGGGGGCTCCGGCTCATGGACGAGGACGAGCCCGGCTTCTGGGAGGCGCTCGGCTACCACATGTACGGCGACCCGTGGCGGGAGCAACGGTACTGGGGCGATTGAGCCCGGCGCCGCTCGCCTGGCGGCTGGCCGAGGTTCTCGAGGTCGTCCCGGAGACGCCCCACGCGGCGACCCTCGTCCTCGACGTGCCCGACTGGCCGGGGCACCGCGCGGGGCAGCACGTCGACGTGCGGCTGACCGCGGAGGACGGCTACCAGGCGCAGCGGAGCTACTCGATCGCCTCCGCGCCCGAGGACGAGCGGCTCGCGCTCAGTGTCGAGCGTCTCCCGGACGGGGAGGTCTCGCCTTACCTGGTGGGCGAGCTCCGCCCCGGCGACCGCTTCGAGCTCCGCGGCCCGATCGGGGGCTACTTCGTCTGGGAGCCGCGGACGCCCGGCCCGCTCCACCTGGCGGCAGGCGGATCCGGGCTCGTGCCCGTCATGGCCATGCTGCGCCATCGAAAGGCGGCCGGGGCCGGCGTGCCCGCCCGGCTCCTCCTCTCGGCGCGGTCGCTCGAGGACGTCCTCTACCGGGAGGAGCTCGAGCGCCTCGGCGCCGAGGACGGCGACCTGCGCGTGGCGCTGACGCTGACGCGCGGGCGCCCTCCGGGATGGACGGGCTACGACCGCCGGGTCGACGAGGCGATGCTCGCCGAGGTCTTCGGGCCGCCGACAGACGAGGGGCTCACGTTCGTGTGCGGTGCCACCAGGTTCGTCGAGACCGTGGCGAGTGGGCTCGTCGCGCTCGGCTTCGACCCGAGCCGCGTTCGTACGGAGCGGTTCGGCCCGACGGGAGGTTGAGGATGGAAGACGCGGATCTGAGGCTGGAC
>JBOHAD010000294.1:0-1717 GCA_050697555.1 Gaiellaceae bacterium
GCACGAAGGAGAGCTGGCCGATCTTCATCCCGTAGTAGATCGTGATCGGGAGGTTGGCCACGTTGGAGAGCTCCAGCGTAACGTGGCCGTCCCAGCCCGGGTCGATGAAGCCCGCCGTCGAGTGGATGAGCAGCCCGAGGCGGCCGAGCGAGCTCTTGCCCTCGAGCCGCGCGACTAGGTCGTCCGGCAGCGTCACGCGCTCGAGCGTCGAGCCGAGCACGAACTCGCCCGGATGGAGGATGAAGGGCTCTTCGCCGTCGACCTCGACGAGTTCCGTCAGGCCCTCCATCGGCTGCTTGACGTCGATGTACGGGTAGCGAGCGTTGTGGAAGACCCGAAAGAGGCGGTCGACGCGGACGTCCACGCTCGACGGCTGCAGCAGCTCCTTCTCGTACGGATCGATGCCGATGCGGCCTTCCTCGAGCAGCCGGCGGATCGTGCGGTCGGAGAGCACCATCTACCGAGGCAATCTATAAGCTCACGAGCCATGGCCACGACCAGGGTGATCGAGCTCAGGACCGACGTTCCGGGCCCCCGCAGCCGGGAGATCCTCACGCGCAAGGAGCAAGTCGTCGCGGCTCCGCTCTCGATCTATCTCCAGCTCGTGATCGCCGAGGGCCGCGGCGCGACCCTCACGGACGTCGACGGGAACACGTTCGTCGACTTCACGGGCGGCGTGGGCTGCATGAACGTGGGGCACTCCAACCCACGCGTCGTCGAAGCGATCCGCGAGCAGTCGGAGCGGTTCACGCACACGGACTTCACGATCGTCCCGTACGAGAGCTACGTCGCCCTGGCGGAGCGGCTCGCCGAGCTCGCTCCCATCGGCGAGGAGGTGCGCGCGGCCTTCTTCAACGCGGGCGCGGAGGCCGTCGAGAACGCGGTCAAGTTCGCCCGCGCGTACACGAAGCGGCCGGCGGTGATCGCGTTCGAGGGCGGCTTCCACGGACGCACGCTGCTCGCGCTCAGCCTCACGTCGAAGACGCACCCGTACAAGGCCGGCCTCGGCCCCTTCGCGCCGGAGACGTACCGGGTCGCCTACAACGACCTCGCCGACCTCGAGCGCGCCTTCGACACGCGGGTGGCGGCCGAGGAGGTGGCGGCGATCGTCTTCGAGCCCGTGCAGGGCGAGAGCGGCTTCATCGTCGCGGAGCCGGAGTTCGTGCGCGGCCTGCGCCGCATCTGCGACGAGCACGGCATCGTCCTCGTCGCCGACGAGGTGCAGACGGGCTTCTGCCGCACTGGGCGCGTCTTCGCCATGGAGCACTACGGGATCGAGCCCGATTTGATGGCGATCGCCAAGTCGATCGCGGCCGGTCTGCCTCTCTCCGGCGTGCTGGGGCGCGCCGAGATCATGGACGCGCCGGGCGACAGCGCCGTCGGAGGAACGTACGTCGGCAACCCGGTGGCGATCGCGGCGGCGCACGCGGTCCTCGACGTGATCGCCGAGGAGCGGCTGGCGGACCGCGCCGAGGAGATCGGCGAGGAGATCCGCTCGCGGATGGAGAGCTGGCGCGAGCGCTGGGACGCGATCGTCGACGTGCGCGGGCTCGGGGCGATGCTCGCACTCGAGCTCGGTCGCGACGGTCGTCCCGGCGCGGATACGGCCACGGCGGTCGTGGAGGCTGCCGCCGCGCGGGGCCTCCTGCTCCTCAAGGCCGGGATCCACGGGAACTGCATTCGCGTGCTCGTCCCGCTCGTCATCACGGATGCGGAG
>JBOHAD010000295.1:0-1695 GCA_050697555.1 Gaiellaceae bacterium
CGATGCAGACCTTCTCGTAGCGCCCGTCGTCCAGCTTGCGGACGCCCGGCGCCGTGTGCAGGAGGAAGGCGCCGGCGAGGTCCATGGGCGGCTCCACGCCCTCGTCGAAGATGCGCATGTGGGTGCGATCGCGGATGCCGACGATGTGTCCGTCGACCGTGACGGAATCCCCGGCGTGGAGCGCGCGGATCTCCTCCTCGGTCGTCGGGAATGTCAGGCGGCGCTCAGCCATCACACTGCCCGTTGGGCCATGCCGGGGTCAGACCCCGGCATGTCTCGGATGGCCGCGTCCCTGTGGTCATCAGGCCTCCCGGTCGTAGTCGACGGCACCGTCGGCTGCGACGTGCGCCGTGGCTCGGCGCGCGGCCCAGCACTGGTAGTTGACGGCGACGGGGTTGAGGGTCATGTGAGTGTCGGCGTGCTCGACGTGGCACTGGAGGACGGTCACGTCGCCGCCGAGGCCCATCGGGCCGATGCCGGTCTCGTTGAGGAGCCCGTAGAGCTCCTCCTCCAGCTTCGCCACCTCGGGATCCGGGTTGCGGGTGCCGACCGGGCGCGCGATCGCCTCCTTGGCCAGGTGCACGGCGTAGTCGGCCGACCCGCCGATGCCGACGCCCACGATCCCCGGCGGGCAGGGCCTACCCCCCGCGCCGACGATCGACTCGAGCACGAACCTCTTGATGCCCGCGACGCCGTCGGCAGGCGTGCACATCTTCAGAAAGCTCATGTTCTCGGAGCCCGAGCCCTTGGGCACGCACTTGACGTCGAGCCCGTCCCAGCCGGCGACGAAGTCCCAGTGAACGATGGGGACGCGGTAGCCGACGTTCTGGCCCGTGTTCTCGCGGGTGATCGTGTGCACGGTGTTCGAGCGCAGGGGGTGCTCGACGGTCGCGCGCTCGGTGCCCGCGCGCAGCGCCTCGTAGATCCGAACCGGGTGGAGCGGGAACCCCTCCCCCACGGTGCAGTAGTAGACGGGGATGCCGGTGTCCTGGCAGACGAGGTTCTTCTCCTCCTCCGCCACCTCGACGTTGCGGAGGATCGTCTGGAGGACGCGCTGTCCGGGCACGGATGTCTCGCGCTCGGCGGCCTGGGCGAGCGCGTCGCGCAGATCCTGCGGGATGTCCTTCAGCGCCCAGACGTAGAGATGCGCAGCGGCGTCCTCGACAGCCTGCTGGAGCTCAGTGCTGATGTCGACGGTCATGCTCGCTGCGCCACTCCTTCGATCTCCTCCCAGCGCTCCGCGACGACCTCGGGCTCGACCGGCTCGCGGCCGAGATCCACCTCCTCGCTCGCGGTCCAGCGGGCGACGTCGAACTCGCCTCCGCCGGCCTCGAGCACCTTGCCCGAGACCGAGCAGCGGTCGGAGGCGAGGAAGAGCACGCCGGGCGCCACCTGCTCGGGCGTGAGCTCCCCGGTCTCGACCTGGCGGCGAAGCATCCGCGTCGCGGCGACCGGTGCGATCGCGTTGGCGAGGATCCCGTGCCGCGCTCCCTCGGCCGCGGCGACGATCATCAGTGCGAAGTGCGCCATCTTCCCGACCGAGTACGCCGCGAGCCCGGGGCGAGTGCTCTCCATCGCCATCGCGCGGCCGGAGGTCGTGAAGACGAGCCTCCCGTAGCCCTGCCGCTTCATGACGGGGAAGGCAGCCCGTGTTACGTGGAAGGGCGCGTCGACGTTGACCCGGCGCATCCGCTC
>JBOHAD010000296.1:0-1693 GCA_050697555.1 Gaiellaceae bacterium
CTGGGAGATCTCGATCTCCTCGCCGAAGCCGATGCGCCCGTGCCGGGCGAGGTGGTGGGCGAGCGGTCCCGCGGCCGACCCTGTGGCGGGATCCTCCGGAACGCCGTCGGCCGGCGCGAACATGCGCATCTTCCAGCGCGCGCCGGCGCCGGCGACGCAGTTGGCGTGCACCATGCCCATCAGCTCGGCGAGCGCACCGAGGTCCGGCGTCACCGACGCGACCTCCTCCTCGGTGGGCAGGAGGACGTAGACGTTCCCGACCCCGGACTCGTAGAGCTCGAGCGGGAGCTCCGAGCCCCCGACGCGGAGCGCGGCGAGGAGCTCGTCCCCTCGCTCGAACGGGCGCACCGTGGGGATCGGCTGGCTCATGCGCCCGAAGACGATGCGACCGCCCTCACGCTCGAGCGCGACCGGGACGATGCCGACACCTGTCTCCAGCCGGATCTCGCCGAGCTGCAGCGGCGCGGCGAGGACGAACGCGGTCCCGAGCACCGGATGGCCGGCGAAGGGAAGCTCGCTGACCGGCGTGAAGATCCTCATCCGGGCGTGCCCGTCGCCCTCGGGCGTGTACACGAACACCGTCTCGGAGAAGTTCATCTCGCGGGCGAGCGGCTGGAGCAGCTCCTCGGGAATCTCGCGGGCGTCCGTGAAGACGGCGAGCTGGTTGCCGGTCAGCGGGCGGTCGGTGAAGACGTCCGCGATCACGTAGCGGAAGGTCGCCACGCCGGGAGTAAAGCAGCCGGGAGTGGCGCCTGATGCAGGACTTCCTGCAGATCGCAGAGCGCGGCCTGCACGAGGGGCGGCCGAGCCTCGCCCGCAAGCTCGACCGCACGAAACGCTCGCAGAGCTTGTCGCCGGTTGCGGGTGGCAAGAGGGCGCGATCGTGAGCCGCGTTCCCCGAGGCCGATATTCTGGCCGCCGGTGCAGCTCTACCTCGTCCGCCACGCCGAGGCCGCCCAGGGCGAGCCCGACGAGCTCAGGCCGCTGACGGCGGCCGGGCGCGAGCAGGCGCGCTCGCTCGGCGTCCGTCTCCGGGAGGAAGGCGTGCAGCCGGATGCGATCCTGACGAGCCCCTTTCTCCGCGCCCGCGAGACGGGCAACCTGCTCGCGCGCGAGCTCGGCGTCCGGGCGCGGCCCGAAGAGCGTCTCGCGCAGGGCGCGACCGCGGCGGCCGTTGCGGAGGCTGCCCGCGAAGGCGGCGAGACCATCGTCGCCGTCGGCCACCAGCCCGACTGCGGCCAGATCGCGGCGGCCCTCACCGGCGAGCCCGAGCCCGAGTTCCCGCCCACGGGCGTCGCCGCAATCCTCTTGTGAGCGCGATCTCGGTCAGGGGGCTCCGCAAGTCGTACGGCTCGCGGGAAGTGCTCCACGGCATCTCCTTCGACGTCCGGACGGGCGAGGTCTTCGCGCTCCTCGGCCCCAACGGCGCGGGCAAGACGACGACGGTGGAGATCCTCGAGGGCTACCGCAGGCGGGACGGCGGAGACGTGCGCGTGCTCGGGGAGGATCCGGGACGCGCCGGGAGCGACTTCCGGGCGCGGATCGGCATCGTCCTCCAATCCTCCGCCGTCTACCACCTGCTCACCGTGCGGGAGATCGTCGAGCTCTTCGCCGGCTACTATCCGGCGCCGCGGAGCCCGGCGGAGGTGATCGACCTCGTCGGCCTGGCCGAGAAGCGAGACGAGCGCGTCCG
>JBOHAD010000297.1:0-1677 GCA_050697555.1 Gaiellaceae bacterium
CGGAAGAGGCGCACCCCGGCAGCGAGCCCCCGCGCGACGCGCCACTGATAGCGGGGCGACTTCAGCCGCCGCCGCTCGCGCGCGTTCGTCATGAAGCCGGTCTCGACCAGGATCACGGGCACGTTCGCCCAGTTGAAGCCGGTGAGGTCCCCGCGGCGGAAGAGCCCGAGGTCGGCGGCGCCCGTGCGGGCCACGAGCGTGCGCTGGACGAGCCGGGCCGCACGCCTGCTCTGTGGCAAGACATCGTCCGTCCAGCCCGTGCGCCGCGCTGGGTAGAGCGTCGAGGCCCCGTGGCGGGACGGGTCGCTCGAGCCGTCGGCGTGGATCCGCACCATGAGGGCCGCCTCGCGCCGGTTGCAGAACCTGGCGCGAGCGACGTTCCCTCCGGCGCCGAGGGTGAACTCGGGACCGGTGCGCGTCATCGCCACGCGGTAGCCGCCGTCGCGGAGCACCGTCCTGAGCTTCCGGGAGATCTTGAGGACGACGGCCGCCTCGCCCGGCGCACCGCCGCCGTCCTTGATCTTGCGGACGGTCGAGCCTGGGCCGATCGGCTCCGTCGTCAGGTTCGGCGTGCGCGCGTGGCCCGGGTCGAGGCAGATGAGGGGCGCAGCGCCCGCGGCGGGCGCGAGGAGGAGGGCCGCTGCGGCGGCGACGAGCACGCGAATGAGCATTGCACGATCGTAATCGGCCTGCCGGCGCCGCTTCTCGAGCCTGGACGGGCCTCCTCGCATCTGCTGTAAGGTGCGCCTGACATGAGCCCGACGATGATCCGGCTCGAGCATGCGTGCAAGCGCTTCGGCGCCGTTCGTGCCGTCGAGGGCGCCGAGCTCGAGGTCGGTCGCGGGGAGTTCGTCGCACTCCTCGGGCCGAGTGGCTGCGGGAAGACGACGCTCCTGCGCCTGATCGCCGGCTTCGAAGCGCCCGACGCGGGCAGCGTCCTCCTCGGCGGGCGCGTCGTTGCGGGAACGGCATGGGTGCCGCCGGAGCGCCGTCATGTCGGCATGGTCTTCCAGGACTACGCCCTCTTCCCGCACCTGACCGTCGCCCGGAACGTGGGCTACGGGCTTCCGCGGCGAGCGCGAGGCCCCAGGGTGCGCGAGGCCCTCGCACTGGTCGGGCTCGAGGGGCACGAGGACCGCTTTCCGCACGAGCTCTCTGGCGGCCAGCAGCAGCGTGTCGCCCTCGCCCGCGCCCTGGCGCCGGAGCCCCAGGTCGTCCTCCTCGACGAGCCCTGGAGCAACATCGATCCCGTCCTGCGCGGCTCCCTGCGCGACGAGCTCGCGGCCATCCTGCGTGCCACTGGGGTGACCGTCCTCCTCGTCACCCACGAGCAGGAGGAGGCGTTCTCGCTCGCCGACCGCGTCGCCCTCATGCGCGCCGGGCGGATCGTCCAGGCGGGCCCTCCGGAGGAGGTCTACTACGACCCGGCCTCGCGCTGGGCGGCCGAGTTCGTGGGTGTCGCGAACCTCCTGCCGGGCCGCCTCGCCGAGGGCCGTGTCGAGACTTCGGTGGGCTCCTTCGCGGCGCCGAACGGCGACGACCCAGGGAGCGTCGACGTCCTCGTCCGCCCCGAGCTGCTGGAGCTCCAGCCCGATCCCGCCGGCGCCGGGGAGGTCGTGAGCCGCGAGTTTCGCGGCCACGACGTCTTCTACCGCGTGCGCCTCGAGGACGGAACGA
>JBOHAD010000298.1:0-1674 GCA_050697555.1 Gaiellaceae bacterium
TCAACAAGAACCGCCGCCAGCACATCGTCACGATCGAGGATCCGATCGAGTTCGTGCACGACGACTGGGCGTGCATCGTCAACCAGCGGGAGGTCGGGCTCGACACGGAGTCCTTCCAGCAGGCGCTTCGCCGTGTCCTCCGCCAGGACCCCGACGTCATCCTTCTGGGCGAGCTCCGCGACGAGGAGACGGCGCAGACGGCGCTGCAGGCCGCCGAGTCGGGCCACCTCGTCTTCTCGACGCTGCACACGCTCGACGCGACGGAGACGGTTGGGCGCCTCGTCGAGTTCTTCCCGGCGGCCAAGCAGATGATGGTGCGGCAGGTGCTCGCCGGCGTCCTCAAGGGCGTGGTCAGCCAGCGCCTTCTCCCGCGCACCGACGGCGGGCGCGTAGCGGCCGTCGAGGTCCTCGTGAACACGGCCCGGATCGCCGACTTGATCCGCGAGCCGACGAAGACGGACGGCATCGCCGAGGCGCTCGAGGACGGCGGCTACCACCACATGCAGAGCTTCTCCCAGCACCTCGTGCAGCTCGTCGTCGAGGACGTCGTCGAGCGGGAGGTCGCGGCCGCGGCCGCGACGAACCGGCACGACTTCGAGATCGCCGTCGAGCGCGCGCTGCGCCAGAGGTCCCTCGAGCAGGCGCCGCCCGCAGGCGAGGAAGGCGTGGCCGCCGAGGCGGAAGAAGAGGAACAGCCCGTGCCGGGCCTGCGGCTCGCCGCCTCCGAATGAGGCGCACGCTCTCCATTCTCGCCGCCGCGCTCGCGCTGGTGGCCCTGGCTCCCGCGTCCGCGGCGACGGCGCAGACCTTCCGAATCGTCACGCCGGCCTCCAGCCTGCCGAGCTACGAGACGCCCAACGAGCCCGGGTCGGTCGCCATGCCCTTCGCGCTCTCGACCCCACCGCCCACGCCCGAGACCCGCTCGTACGAGCAGCTGCTCGAGCTCTGGCAGCGCGCGGGGGAAGGCTACGGCGTCCCGTGGGAGGTGCTCGCCGCGATCAACAGGATCGAGTCGAACTTCGGCGGCAACATGGGACCGAGCTCGGCCGGCGCGGTCGGGTGGATGCAGTTCATGCCCGAGACGTGGATGCGGTGGGGAATGGACGCGGACGGCGACGGCCTCGCCAATCCCTGGAATCCGGACGACGCCGTCTACTCCGCCGCCCGCTACCTCGCAGCCGCCGGCGCGCACGAGGACCTCGAGCGGGCCGTCTTCGCCTACAACCACGCGCAGTGGTACGTCGACGACGTGATGGAGCTCGCGGCGACCTTCGGAGACGGCGTGCTCCTCGGGGCCGTCGAGACCGACTGGGAGCACGCGGATCTCGACCGGCAGCTAGGCGAGGCGCGCGGGCGCATCGTGCGCCTTCGGGCCGCCATCGAGCGCGCCGGGGAGCGCCTCGAGTCGCTCGACACGCTCCGGCTCGCCGCCGGGCGGCGCGCAGGGAACCCGTCGCTGACCGAGGCGGAGTTCCTGCGTGCCGAAGAGCGTGTTGCCAAGCTGCTCGCGCGCGACGAGCGAGCCCGTGCCCTTCTCGACCGCCTCGGCGTCGAGCTGGAGGACGCGGTCGCCGCCCTCGAGGGGCTGCGTCAGCGCCAGGGCTCGGCAGCGCTGGCGGGATCCCCGCTCGACGGCGCCTCCCCGGCATCGGCCGGCGACTACGTCTTCCCGGT
>JBOHAD010000299.1:0-1673 GCA_050697555.1 Gaiellaceae bacterium
AAGGCCTCGGTGCGCACGGCTCGGTAGCCGCACGCGGGGTCGGTGACGCGGCTCGCCGTGAGCACGGACAGCATCCAGGCGAAGAGCTTGATCCCGAGCGTGCGCGCGGCGTAGTTGGGATCCGCAGCGCCCAGGACCCGGGAGCCGTTGACGACGTCGGCCTCCCCGTCGATGATCGGCTGGATCAGGCTCGGGAGCTCGCTCGGCCGGTGCTGCCCGTCGGCGTCCATCGTGACGACGAACCGCGCGCCGGTCGCGAGCGCGAGGCGATAGCCCGTGCGGAGCGCGGCGCCCTGGCCTCGGTTCAGGGGCAGGTGCACCGCCGCCGCGCCGGCCGCGCGCGCCCGCTCCGCCGTGTCGTCCGAGGAGCCGTCGTCGACCACGATCGGGCGCAGGGGCAGCCCCGAGACCTCGGCCGGCAGCGCCGCGAGCACCTGGCTGATGTGCGCGGCCTCGTTGTAGGCCGGGACGACGAGTGCGATCGCGCCCGTGAACTGCTCGAGCTCCGCCGTCGCCCGGAACTCGTTGAGCGCGAGGTTCTCGATGAGGCGCGTCAGGTCTCGCCGCGTGCGCTCCTGGCGGGCGGCCAGCATGTACGAGAAGGCGTAGAGGACGGCCACGGCCACGACCGCCGCGCCGAGGATCCGCCCGCCGCCCCCCCGGCGGAACGAGAGCTGGTCGAGAAGCCAGCCGAAGATGGCCGGCTCGAGCGAGACGACGAGCAGCGGCAGGACGAAGATCAGGAAGCGGAGGAGCAGGTCGCCGTTGCCGGACCGGCCGCGGCGATACGCCCAGACGGACACGAGCGCGAACGCCAGGGCGGCGACGAGCCCGGCGGCGCGGAGCGGCGTGAGCTCCATGGGCTACGTCGTCCGCTCGGCGAGCGGAGCAGGCCGCCACTGCGTCACAGGGTCGATCACGTCCGCCATCACGCGATCCCTGTGGCGCCGGATGACCTCGAGCATCGACTCGATCAGCGTCTCGGAGAGCATCGTGGGCTGGAGGCCGAGCGAGAGGAGCTTGGTATGCGTCGGGTTGTAGTAGTGCTCCTCCATCTCGAGACGTGGGTTGCTGACGTGGTCGACCTGGACCTCGATCCCGAGCTCGGCCCCCGCGTGGCGGACCTTCTCCGCCAGGTCGGCGACGTTGAAGACCTCCGTGAACTGGTTGAAGACGCGATACTCGCCGGGAGCCGGTGGGTTCGCCGCGGTCAGCGTGACGCACTGGAGCGTGTCGACGATGTTGAGGAAGCCGCGTGTCTGACCACCCTTGCCGTACACGGTCAGGGGGTGGCCGATCACGGCCTGCACGGCGAAGCGGTTGAGCGCCGTCCCGAACAGCTCGTCGTAGTCGAAACGGGTGAGGAGGCGCTCGTCGAGCCGCGTCTCCGGCGTCTCGATGCCGTACACGACGCCCTGGTTCAGGTCGGTCGCCCGAAGCCCCCACACTCGGCAGGCGAAGTGGATGTTGTGGCTGTCGTGCACCTTGGAGAGGTGGTAGAGCGAGCCGGGCAGCTTCGGGAACGGCAGTGTGTCTCGCCGGCCCTTGTGCTCGATCTCGATGAACCCCTCTTCGATGTCGATGTCGGGCGTGCCGTACTCGCCCATGGTCCCGAGCTTGACGAGATGCGCCTGGGGCGCGTGCTCGCGCATCGCCCAGAGGAGCTTCAACGA
>JBOHAD010000300.1:0-1671 GCA_050697555.1 Gaiellaceae bacterium
TCCTCGGGCTCCCGCAGCCGGCCCTCGAGCACCTCGTCCCGGAGCCCGAAGAGGATCATCCCCTTGGGGTCCTCGAGGGAGAGCACGAGGCGGCCCTTGGCGAAGTTCCTCGCCTTCTCGAGCTCGTCCGGCTCGAGCGGCTCGGCCGCGATGCGCGCGAACTCGCCGACGATCGTGGCGACGGCGTCGTCGATCCGCGTGATGTCCACCCCGCCCTGGGCGAAGAGCGTGCCGGTGTCCGTGTAGCCCTGGTTGTAGCCGTAGATGTAGTACGCGAGGCCTCGCCGTTCCCGCACTTCGGTGAAGAGGCGCGAGGACATGCCTCCGCCGAGCGCGGTGGCGAGGAGGACGAGCGCGTAGCGGTCCTGGTGGTCGAGCGGGTAGCTGTGCACGCCGAGCCGCACGTGAGCCTGGTCGGACTGCTTCGTGTGCAGCTTCACGCGCGGGGCCTCCTGCTCCCAGGCGACCGGAGCCGGGGTCCCCGTGGAGCCGTTGCGAACGTCGCCGAGGAGCTCCTCGAGGCGCGGCACGAGGTCGCCTCCGACCGCGCCCGCCACGCCGGCCACCATACGAGGCGCCCGGTACCAGCGCTCGAGGTAGTCGAGGAACGTCTCCCGCTTGGCCGCGCGCACCGTCTCCTTCGTACCGATGATGTCCCACCCGAGCGGCTGGTCGTCGTAGAGAAGCTCGTCGTAGACGCCGTCGACGTAGTCGCGCGGAGTGTCGTAGTACATGTTCATCTCCTCGACGATCACGCCCTTCTCGCGCTCGATCTCCTCGGCGTCGAACTTCGAGCTCCGGAGCATGTCGACGAGGACGTCGAGGGCCTTGTCGCGGTGCTCGGCCGCGCACTTGACGTAGTAGCCCGTGTACTCCTTGCCCGTGAAGGCGTTGAACTCGCCGCCGATGGAGTCGATCTCGCCGGCGATGTCGCGCGCGGTCGGGCGGCGCTCCGTCCCCTTGAAGAACATGTGCTCGGCGAAGTGGGCGATCCCGTTCGTGCCGCGGGTCTCGTAGCGGGAGCCGGCCGCGAGCATGACGAAGCAGGCGACGGACTTCGCGGCCGGCATGTCGGCCGTCACGACGCGCAGGCCGTTCGAGAGCGTGGTCTTCGAGAAGGCGGGGGCCATCAGGCGGTGACAGAGCTCCTCTCTTCGTAGGCGTCCAGGCGGCGACGCCACTCCTCCGGAACGGGCATCGACGCGTCGGCCTCGTAGTCGTAGGCGACGAGGACGGACGAGGCCTCGACGACGAGGCGCCCGTCGGCGCCGCGCACCTCGTGGTCCATGGCGAAGCTCTTCGTGCCGACCCGCGGCACGCGCGAGCCGATCTCGAGCATCTCCGGGAAGCGCGCGGGCGAGCGGAAGTCGACGGTGACGTGGGCCAGGATCAGCGACAGCTGGTAGAGGAAGCCGTCGCCAAGGGCCTCGCGCAGGTAGCCGATGCGCGCGGTCTCCAGGTAGGTGAGGTAGACGGCGTTGTTGACGTGCTCGGCCGTGTCGACGTCGCGAAACTCGACCTCGCGCCGCTGGACGTAGCGGTAGCCATCCATGGAGATCATGGTACTTTCGCGGCCTTGGCCTACGGCGACCTCACCCGCAAGGCGGCCTTCGCCCAGCCCGACTGGCTGCGCGAGGTGCCCGAGCGCGTGGGCGAGCGGCGGCTGCCGCA
>JBOHAD010000301.1:0-1648 GCA_050697555.1 Gaiellaceae bacterium
AGCGCTCGACGCGGATGCGCTGGTCCTCGAGCGCCCGCAGCAGGCGCGGCCGCTCGGCGCACCTGTAGCACGCGTCGCGGAGCGACCAGAACGAGCGGATGTAGGCAGCGAGATCGCCGGCGCGGAACGCCCGCTCCATCTCGTCGCGCGCGCCCTCCATCCCCTGGAGCGCCTGCTCGGTGACGTGCTCGGCGCCGTGCCGTGCGAGGAACGTCTCGAGCCCGAGCCGAAGGGCTTGGATCTCCTCCAGCTCCTCCACGCTGAGCGGGGCGACGCGCGACCCGCGCCGCCTGAGGCTGACGACCAGCCCCTCGCTCTCGAGTCGCCGCAGCGCGTGACGGACCGGCGTCAGGCTGACGTCGAGGCGGGACGCGAGCTCCTCGAGGCGCAGGCGCTCTCCCGGGGCGAGCTCGAGTCGCCCCATGGCGGAGCGGAGGGAGCGGTAAACGCCGTCCTCGACGGAGGAGATCTCCAGTGGGGTGGCGGCAGGTCCGCGCACAAGCTTGACCTTTGATCAAAGATTCTCAGGACCCGCGCGCCGTGTGTCAAGGGCAGGACCGTTTCTGGGGCCACCCCGTACCTCCACCCGCGTTTGAGCGTACCGCCGAAATCCGCAGCCGTGGTGCGCCTAACTGCACCGAAAGACAGTCGCCGCTAGGAGGCGTCGGCGCCCGGGATCCAATTCGTCCCTGCGAGAGGGACGCGGGCCATCGCGGCCGCCTCGACCGTCAGGGCGACGAGGTCCTCGGGCTCGAGGTTGTGCACGTGCGACTTCCCGCAGGCGCGCGCGAGCGTCTGCGTCTCGAGCGTGAGCACGCGCAGGTAGTTGGCGATTCGGCGGCCTCCGAGGACGGCGTCGAAGCGCGCTGCGAGCTCGTCCTCCTGCGTGGAGATTCCGACAGGGTCGCGGCCGGCCTGCCAGTCGTCGTAGTAGCCGGCGGCGCTGCCGATCTTCCGGTACTCCTCCTCGTACTCGGGGCTGTTGTCGCCCATGGCGATAAGCGCAGCCGTTCCGATCGAGACGGCGTCGGCCCCCAGCGCCAGCGCCTTGGCGACGTCCGCGCCGCTTCGAATGCCGCCGGAGACGATCAGCTGCACCTTCCGATGCATGTCGAGCTCCTGGAGCGCGTCGACCGCGAGCCGCACGGCGGGAAGCGTCGGGATGCCCACGTGCTCGATGAAAACGTCCTGCGTCGCCGCGGTGCCTCCCTGCATCCCATCGACGACGATCACGTCGGCGCCGGCCTTGACGGCGAGGCCGACGTCGTAGTACGTCCGCGTCGCGCCCACCTTGACGAAGATCGGCTTCTCCCAGTCGGTGATCTCGCGCAGCTCGCCGATCTTGATCTCGAGGTCGTCCGGGCCTGTCCAGTCGGGGTGGCGGCAGGCGCTGCGCTGGTCGATCCCCTGCGGGAGGTCGCGCATCTCGGCCACGCGGTCGGAGATCTTGTGGCCGAGGAGCATGCCGCCGCCACCGGGCTTCGCGCCCTGGCCGACGACGACCTCGATCGCGTCGGCCTCGCGCAGGTCGTCCGGGTTCATGCCGTAGCGCGAGGGGAGGACTTGGTAGACGAGGATCTTCGAGTGCTCGCGCTCCTCGAGCGTCATGCCGCCGTCGCCCGTGGTCGTCGACGTGCCCGCTTCGCTC
>JBOHAD010000302.1:0-1631 GCA_050697555.1 Gaiellaceae bacterium
TCGAAGGCGGCGCGGCGCTGCCCGGTCGCGGGATCGGCCACGCGGAACCCGAAGCGCCCGTCCGGGAGGCAGAGGATCTCGTCCGGCGACGGCGCCGCGCGGTCGCGCCCCGCGTCGGCGACGATCACGACCTTGAACTCGAGGCCCTTGGCCGAGTGGATCGTGAGCAGGCGGACGGCGTCGGCGCCCTCCTCCTCGGCGACGGCCTCGAGCTCCTTCGCTCCCACCGCCTCCTGCTCGCGCACGAAGCGCACGAAGCCGTCGACGTCCGGGCCGCGCAGCTCCTCGTACGAGCGGGCCAGCCGCGCGAGCTTGCGCATGTTGGCGTAGCGGCGGCGGCCGTCCCATTGCGCGAGGACGGCGAGGTCGTAGTCGTGCTCGGAGACGATCCGCTCGCAGAGGCGCTCGAGCGAAAGTCGTGGGGCGAGCCCCGCCAGCCGCTCGTAGCGCTGGAGGAAGGCGCGGCAGAGCCGTCGGTCGTCCTCGGAGAGCTCCTCGGGCAGGCCCCGCTCGAAGGGTACGAAGAGCGGCCGCTTCGGCGCCGCGCGGCGCAGGAGCACGAGGGCGTCGTTGGAGAGCCCGACGAGCGGCGAGGCGAGCACGGTGACGAGCGCCTCGTCGTCGTAGCGGTTGTGCAGCAGGCGGAGGTAGGCGAGCAAGTCGACGACCTGCTGCTGGCCGAAGTAGCCTCGCCCGGTCGCCCGGTACGTGGGAAGGCCGGCCGCGCGGAGCTCCTGCTCGTACCACTCGGCATCGGTGCCGGCGGCGAACAGGAGCACGATCTCCCCGGGAGCCGCCTCCCCGCTCTCGACGAGGCCGCGGACGCGGGCGGCGATGTGCCGCGCCTCCGCCCGCCGCCAGTGGACGCCTGAGTCCGCGTAGCTCGCCTTGTCCGTCACGAGGAGCTCGACCGGGGTGCCGAAGACGGGGTCGGGGAAGCGGCCGGCGGCTTCGAGCGGCTGGAAGTCCTGCCCGAAGTCGGCTGAGAAGAGGTGGTTGATGGCCGCGAGCACCTCGGGGCGCGAGCGGTAGTTGTGGGTCAGCGCGAGGACGCCGGCCGACTGCTCCCGCCGCTCGCGGAAGACCTGCACGTCCGCGTGGCGGAAGCCGTAGATGGACTGGAACTCGTCGCCCACGAAGAAGAGCTCCTTCTCGTCGGGGCCCTCGGCGATGAGATCGACGAGCTCGCACTGGAGCCGGTTCGTGTCCTGGAACTCGTCCACCATGATCGAGCGGAAACGCCAGCTCTCGGCCTCGCGTACGGAGTCGTCGTCGCGGAGCAGGTCGCGGGCGAGGAGCTGGAGGTCCTCGAAGTCGAGCGCCGACTCGCGCTCTTTCGCGAGGCGGTACGCCGCGGCGAAGCGCTCGAGGAGCTCCTGGAGCAGATCGCGGTCCCGCGCCGCGAGCGCGTCGAGGGCCGCCTGCTCCACGCCGCGCCGCGCCTCCTCGTAGCTGGCCGCCCGCTCGCCCCGTGCGCGCAGCTCCGAGAGGTCGAGGAGCCGCTCGGGCAGGGAGCGCTCGGCGAGAACCTCGAGCGCTCGCTCCGCCGTTGCCCGCGCAGTCTCGCCCGCGTCGCCATCCTTGGCGAGGCAGCGGGACGTCTCACGGAGCTCCTCGATCCGCTCCTCGAG
>JBOHAD010000303.1:0-1629 GCA_050697555.1 Gaiellaceae bacterium
ACGCGCTGGTGGCGGAATTGGTAGACGCGCAAGGTTGAGGGCCTTGTGCCCCGAACGGGGCGTGGAGGTTCAAGTCCTCTCCAGCGCATACGAGGGCGCCCGCAGGCGCCCTTTGTCGTTCAGGCGCGCGGGAGGATCTCGCGCGCGTAGAAGTCGAGGAAGCCTTCCTGGTCGGGCCCGATCTGGTGAACCCAGACGTGGTCGAAGCCGGCCTCCTCGTACTTGCGAATCGCTTCGAGATGCCGCTCCGGGTCGGGGCCGCACGGCACCGTCTCCGCGAGCTTCTCCTTGGTGACCATCCGGGACGCGTCCTCGAAGTGGGCCGGCCGCGCGAGCTCGCGCGAGAGCTCGCCCTCGATGCCGAGATTCGGCCAGAGCCGGTGCGCAGTCTTGAGCCCCTCGGCCTCGTCTTCGCCGAAGCAGACGTGGATCATCCCGTAGCAGGGCTTCCCCTCGCCGCCGGCGCTCCGGAACGCCTCCACGATCTCCGGGTCGGGCGCGGTGTTGATGAGCGCGTCTCCCAGCCTCCCCGCGAGCTCCGCCGCGTTCGGCTGGGCGGCCGCCACGGCGATCGGGGGCGGCTCGTCCGGGAGCGTGTACAGGCGCGCGTGGTCGACCGTGTAATGGCGGCCGCGGTGCGTCTGCTCTCCGCCCTCCCAGAGCAGGCGCATCACCTCGATGGACTCCTCGAGCATCTCCAGGCGCTCGTCCGGAGCCGGCCAGCGGTCGCCGAGCACGTGCTCGTTCAGGTTCTCGCCGGTCCCGATCCCGAGGAAGAAGCGGCCGGGCATGAGCTCCGCGCACGTCGCGGCCGCCTGGGCGACGATCGCAGGATGGATCCGCATCGTCGGGCAGGTGACGCCCGTGCCCAGGCGAAGGCGCTCGGTCGCCTCCGCGATGCCGCCGATCACGCTCCAAACGAACGGGCTCTCCCCCTGGGCGTCGATCCAGGGATGAAAGTGGTCCGAGACGAGCGCGAACTCGAAGCCGCTCTCCTCGGCGCGGCGTGCCAGACGGACGAGCTCGCTCCCGGGCCAGTCCTCGCCGGCGAGCGCATAGCCGATCGCAGGCATCGCCGCTCCCTACCGCGCTCACCTCGGCGGTAAACCGCTACATCTTCCGGGTGGCCGACTGGACGAGTCTCCTCCGCATCCCGCTCATCACTCAGGATCTCGCCTGGCGCTGAGCCGAGGCGATCGGCGTAAGTAATGTACCCCGAGCCGTGGAGCCTCTCGCCGAACACGCGCTCGACGCCGCCGTGGGCGCGGGCGCGGCGTATGCCGACGCCCGCGTCGTCGTCCGCCGCGCGCAGAACGTCTCCACGAAGAACGGTGAGGTCGACTCCGTTTCCGACGCGGAGACCGAAGGAATCGGCGTCCGCGTGCTCGTCGCGGGCGCCTGGGGCTTCGCGGGCGATCCGCGCCTCTCCGAGGAGGGCGCACGCGACGCGGCTCTCCGCGCGGTCTCCTTCGCGCGCGCGAGCTCGGCCCGGGCTCGCCGCGGCGTCGAGCTCGCCCCCCTCGCCGCGGAGACGGGCGAGTATCGCGCGCCCGTCGAGCAGGATCCGATCGAGGTTCCGCTCGAGCGCAAGATCGAGCTCTGCCTGCGCGCGGAGGAGGGCCTGCGCCG
>JBOHAD010000304.1:0-1617 GCA_050697555.1 Gaiellaceae bacterium
CCGAGGCTCGTCGTGGCGACGACCGAGCTTCCCGGCTGCATCGCCGGCGCGGCATGGCGGACGAGGGTGAACAGGGCGCGCGCGTTCGCGTTCAGCGTCCAGTCCCAGTGCTTCTCCTCGAGCTCGAGCGCGGGACGGATGACACCGGTGGCCGCGTTGGAGACGAGGACGTCGAGGACGCCCGCCTCCTCGACGAGCGCGGCCGCCTTCTCGGCCTCGCCCACATTTCCGCGCAGGAGCTGAGGCTCGGCCCCCTGCGCGCGGATCTCCTCGGCCGTTTCCTCGGCGGCAGCGTCGTTGCGCAGGTAGCTGATCGCCACCTTCGCCGCGCCGAGCTCGGCGAAGCGGAGAGCGATCGCCCGCCCGATCCCGCGCGACCCGCCCGTCACGAGCACGGACTTGCCGGCGAAGACGGCCATTACGGCTCGGGCCGCAGCGGCTCGGAGGCGGGCGCGTGGCTGGGAAGCGTCTCCCAGCCGAGCCGGCTCGAGGGCTCGAGCGGCCCTTCCTCCGCCTTCGAGCTCGCGAAGGCGAGGCGCTCGAGGAGCTCGATCTTCTCCTCGCCGTAGGCGCGCACCGGATGGCCTTCGGGCAGCTCGCGCACGAGAGCGCGCACGCGCGCGCGAATCTGCATGGCGAAGTGAGGCGTCGCAGGCCCGACGAGCTCGTCCACGTCGTCGCGGGTCGGCTCGACCCGCGCCTCCGGAGGCGACTCCGGGCTCGGCATCGGCTGGAGCTCCGTGGGTTCGGTCATCGCCGCGCGACTCTAGCGGCTCGCCTCCGCTTCGGCCGCGAGGATCTCGCGACTCAGTCGCGCTCTCTCGAGGAAGGATGCCCGCCGGGCGGGATCGGCGATCGACTCCGCCTTCCCGCGCACGACCTCGGCCGCCTTCCGCAGCCAGGCTTCGTTCTCGGAGGACCCGGCTGCCTCGAGCACACGTGCGTGGGCGTGGTAGATCTCCTCCGTCCGGACGGCCGGGACGGCTCCGCCGCGCCCTTGGAGCAGGTCGACCGCCTCCGTGCTCAGGCGCAGGGCATCGGCTGGACGGCCGAGGGCGAGGGCCACCCGTGCGCCGAGTGAGCGCGCGCCGATCGCGCTGCGGGCCCAGCCGGTTGCGTCCGAGACCTCCCGCGTCGCGGCCAGCAGCTCGTCCGCGGCCTCGAGCGAGGCGCGGTCCCCGCGCGCGAGGAGGAGCTCCGCGTAGTAGAGGTCGGTGAGCGGGCGGACCGTGCGGTTCCGGTCCGTCTCGGCACGGCCTGTCTCCAGCATCGACCCGGCCGGGTCGAGGCGCGGAGGATCCCACTCGACGTACAGGCGTCCGAGCAGCGCTCGCAAATAGCCGCGCACGGCGATGACCTCCTCGTCGGCGCCGAAGAGCCCGATGCCGTCGCGCAGCGCTGCCTCGGCGGCCTCGAAGAGGCCGAGGGCCGTGTAGAGCTGGCCGAGGAAGCTCAGCCCCCAGGCCGTCTCCTCCAGATCCCGCCCGGCCCGCAGCCTCTCGACGGCCCCCGGCAGGAGGCGGTAGGCCTCGCCGTAGTCGCCGAGGTCGAACTCCGCCACGCCGATGCGCATCTCGAGCCGTGCCTGCGCGAGCTCGATCTGGCGCGGGGCGGCCC
>JBOHAD010000305.1:0-1607 GCA_050697555.1 Gaiellaceae bacterium
CGCGTCCGTTCGCGCAGGACGCCGTCCTCCCAGATGAGCGTGCGGTCGAGGTCGCAGGCGAGGACGTCGACGCCGCGGGGAAAGTCCTCGGGGAGCGTCAGCCTTCCTGCGTCAGGAAGGCGACGAGATCGGCGAGCTGCTGCTCGCTCAAGTCCTCTCCGTAGGTCCCGGGCATGAGCCCGGCCGCGAAGCCCTCGGCGATCTCAGCATCCGGGTTCACGATGGCGTCCAGCACCTCCTCCGGGCTCCAGTCCGCGATCGCCTCGTCGAGGTTCGGGCCCACCTCGGCGCTACTGCCGGCCGGCCCATACGTGTGACAGCTGGCGCAGGTCGGCTGGGAAGCCTCGGAGAAGACCTCGGCGCCCGCCTCGGGATCGCCTTCCGCGACCGGCGGTGCCTCTTCCTCCTCGACCGTGCCCTCTACGGTTTCCGGGAGGGGCGCGGTGGTCTCCCCGCCGCCGCATCCCGCGACCAGAAGGGCAAGGACGACCAAGGCGAGTGAGAGCGACCGGGCCATCGGGCGGGAAGCATACCCCGGTCGGCGGCGAGGTAACCGACGGCACCGACGAGGAGGACGTCCAGGGGCGAGTCGTTGACGACGAGCGACGCTGCCACGGCCGCAGCGATCGCCAGGGGGACGGCGGCCTCCTCGCTGAGCCCCCTGCGTGAGAGCGTCCGCGCGACGAGAAGGGCGAAGGCGGCGAAGAGCGCCGCGACCGCGAGTGCGACGTACCAGTCGGCGGTGATTCGCTCGTAGGAGAGGACGACCCGGTCTCGCAGGTCGCCCGCGAGCCCTGCGGGACCGTCCTCGACGGCGCGCGTCACGTGGCTCGAGGTCCCGGTGGCGAGGTCGAGGACGAAGAGGAGTGCGACGGCTCCGACAACGGCCAGCGGCGCGAGCACGAGCGCGCGCCCGCGGTCGCGCGCGGCGAGGAGCGCGAGCGCGACGACCCCGGCGGCCAGCACCGCGGCGCCGCCGCCGTCCGCGCCGAAGCTCGACCCCGCCACGGCGACGAGGGCGAGCGCGGCGACCGCGGCGAGGGCCGGCCAGCCAAAGCGGCTGCCGAGCAGGGCCGCTGCGCCGAGTACGGGCACGAGCAGGAACGTCTCGAGGAGGTTGGAGAGGCCGTAGAAGCGGGCGTTCTGGGTCGGCCCGAAGGGGGAGAGCGCTACACCGGGGCCGTCGATCCCGAGAGCGAGCAGGTAGGCGGCGACGACGGCGGCGAGACCACACCCGAGCGCGAGAGGCGTCGGCCAGAGGAAGGCGAGGAGCGGCCCGCCGAGGAGGACGGCGAGCGCGAGCACGAGGAGAACCGCCCACGCTGCGCTGACTCCGAGGAGGCCGAGCGCGAGGTTTGCAACGAGGAGCGCGGCGAAGGCCGGCACGGCAGCACGGGGCATCGTCAGGGAGAGGGCGACCAGGAGCGTGCAGGCGAGGAGCACAGCCCACAGGCGGGTCGAGTTGTTGGCGTCGATCCGGTCGTCGAGTGCGGCGAGCTTCGCCGCCGCGCCCTCCTCGGGCTGCCAGCCGAGAGCGCCGTCCAGGCCGAGCGCCGTCGGCGCGACGTCCACGAGCGAGACGAGCCCGGGGATGCGGGTCGACTGGG
>JBOHAD010000306.1:0-1603 GCA_050697555.1 Gaiellaceae bacterium
CCTCCGTACGCGCTGCGGGCGGCAGCCTCCTTCGCCGGAGTGGATGTCGTCTCGCTGGCGAACAACCATTCGCTCGACTACGGCCGCACCGCCTTCCGCGACACGATCCGCCATGCGCGGCGCTTCGGCATCGCTCCTATGGGCGGCGGCGCCGACCTCCGCCTCGCCCGCCGACCTGCGATCCTCGTGCGCGGAAACCTCCGCGTCGCCTTCCTCGGCTTCTCCGACGTCCGCCCCCTCGGCTTCGACGCGGGCGCGAGCAGGCCCGGTGCCACCCCGGCCTTCCCCGAGTACATCCGCCCGGACGTGCGTGCGGCGCGCCGGCGGGCCGACGTGGTCGTCGTCTACTTCCACTGGGGCGCCGAGCGCGCGACCACACCGAGCCTGCGCCAGCGCTCGTTCGCGCAGATCGCCCTCGACGCAGGCGCCCACGTCGTGCTCGGCTCCCACCCGCACGTGCTCCAGCCGATCGAGCGGAAGCGCAAGCGCCTCGTCGCCTGGAGCCTCGGCAACTTCGTGTTCCCAGCCCACTCCCCAGGGACCGAGCGCACCGGCATCCTCCGCCTCGAGCTGGGGGCACACGGCGTCATCGGCCACGGCTTCCGGCGCGCGCGCATCCACGGCGTCCAGCCACGTCTCGCCCGGTAACCGATGGACGAGCGCGTGCTCCTCGTCGAAGACGATCCCTCCATCCGGGAGATCACCGAGCTGGGACTCCGGAACGCGGGCTTCCGCGTGACGGCCGCCGGCGACGGCCGCGAAGCGCTGCTCCACTTTCGCCAGGAGCCCTTCGACCTCGTCGTTCTCGACCTCATGCTCCCCACGCTCGACGGCTACGAGGTGTGCCGCGAGATCCGCAAGGAGAGCCGAGTGCCGATCGTGATCCTCTCGGCGAAGAGCGACACGGTCGACGTCGTCGTCGGCCTCGAGCTGGGCGCGGACGACTACGTGACGAAGCCCTTCGAGATGCCCGAGCTCGTCGCGCGGGCGCGGGCGGCCCTCCGCCGGGCCACCGCCCGGCCAGCAGACCCGGTCATCGCCGTCGACGACCTCGAGATCGACCCGGCCGGCTTCCGCGCGCGCAAGGGCGGCGAAGACCTGCAACTGACTGCGACCGAGTTCAAGCTCCTGCTCGAGCTCGCCCGGCGGCCTGGCCAGGTCTTCACGCGCGAGCTCCTGCTCGAGCGCGTCTGGAACTACGAGTTCCTCGGCGACTCCCGGCTCGTCGACGTGGCCGTGCAGCGTCTTCGGGCCAAGATCGAGGACGATCCGAGGAACCCGCAGCGGATCACGACCGTGCGGAGCGTCGGGTATCGCTTCGAGCGCGGGTGAGCGTCGCTCGCCTTCAGCTCGCTCCCGTGGGGGAAACCATGTTTCCCCCACGAACCCCCTTCTTCGATGCAGTGGAGGAACCTCCCGGTTCCCCCACACCCCCTCCACACGCTCATGGGCCAGAGGCTGCCCCATGAGCGAAGGACGAGGCACCGTCCACCCGGGGCGCCTACGGCGCCGGCTGACACTCGCCTTCATGCTCGTGGCCGGGATCTCGGCCGCCGCGCTCGCGGCCGGCTCGTACCTGGTCGTCCGCCAGGCGCGGCTCGAC
>JBOHAD010000307.1:0-1595 GCA_050697555.1 Gaiellaceae bacterium
GAGATCGGGGGGCATCTCGCCGCCCTCGGCGGGAAGATCGATCTGGCCGCGGACGACGCCGAAGAAGGTGCTCTCGTCGAATCCCTGCCGGCAGGCGTACCCGAAGGCCTGGTCGAGATCCGGCCCGATCTGGGAGACGGTGGCCGCGTCGGCAAGCGTATGGCACGACCCACAGCTCGGCTTGCCCTCGGAGGCCTGGACGAAGAGCGTCTTCCCCCTCGCCTCGTTCGCGCCCTCCATCCCGGTGACGCTCTCTCCTCCACACCCCGCCAGGAGGAGCGCCGCTCCGACCAGCGAGAGGGCGAGCAGCCGAGAGCTCACGTGCGGGCTAGCTCTGGGCCTCGACCGGGCCGAGGCTGCCGAGAGCCTCGTCTCGGGTCTCGTAGATCGGGAAGACCTTGTTCAGGCCGGTGATCTCGAAGATCTTCGTGATGTTGCGGTCGCTGCAGACGAGCGAGAGCTGACCGCCGCTCGGGCGCAGGCGCTTGACGCCGCCGACAAGCACGCCGAGCGTCGTCGAGTCGATGAACGTGGTGTCCGTGAAGTCGACGACGATTCGCTTGCCACCCTGCCCGATGACCTCGAGCAGCTGCTGCTTGAACTCCGGGGCCGTGTAGAGGTCGACCTCGCCTGAGAGGGCGATGACGTGCGCGTCGCCTCCCACCTGCTCCGTCTTGATGTCGAAGTTCATGAGTCCCCTTGGGTCCGCTTTTGCGGCTTCGTACCTTACTGGTCCCCGCTCGTGCCCGTGAAGGACTCGAGTAGCTCGATGCGCTGCTCGACCTCCGGCGCGCTCGGGTCGTCCGGGGCGAGGTCGAGGAAGCGCTCGTAGGCGGTGATGGCGGAGTCGTACTGCGCCGCGGTCTCGGCGGCCTGGGCGAACTGGAGCCAGAGAAGTGGATCGTCGTCGACGAGCAGGGTCAGGCGCTGGTAGACGTCGGTCTGGAGCGTCCCGTAGCGCTGCAATTCGGCCTGCGCGGCCTGCGCGCGCGCGTCCGCTTCGCCCGCGACGGACTCCACGATCGCGTTCTCCGTGAGCGCCTGCGCGAACGGCGACGAGGGAGCGAACTGCTGCTGGATGCGGGCGGCCCCGGCCTCCCCGCTCGCCTGCTCGAACCGCCGCTGCGCCTCCGCAGCCTCGAGCCCGTAGAGAGAGGCGAGCGCCCGGAGCCCGTCCACGTCCTGGGGCCTCGTGGTCGTGTAGCGCTCGTAGGCCACGATCGCCTCCGCGGTCTGTCCGTCCGACTGGAGCGCCTGGGCGAGCTCGAGCTGCGCCTCCGCGTCCTGTGGATTGTCGGCCAGCCTGTCTCGGGCCTCGTCCACGGAAGGCCCGCCGACTCCGGGCTGGCGGTTGAAGATGTCCGAGAGGTAGTCGCCGATCCCGGAGCCCGCTCCCGTGCCCACGCTGAAGACGAGGTAGCCGCCGAGGAAGACGATCGCCAGCAGGAGGAAGACCCACTTCGCCCGGCGGCGAAGCTTGGGGAAGAACATCAGGTCTTCGACGTTAGAGGCGCTTCGGTGGTGAGCATGCGCGCGCGCGCGGCGGCGGCGCTGTGTCGAAGCTCGTGCCACTCGAACCCTCCTTTCTCGTATCG
>JBOHAD010000308.1:0-1576 GCA_050697555.1 Gaiellaceae bacterium
AGGCAGGCCGACTTCCGGCGGTTCTGGGCCGGGCAGTCCATCTCGCTCCTCGGCGACCAGATCTCGCTCCTCGCGCTTCCGCTGGTCGCCGTCCTCGTCCTCGACGCCGGCGCAGCGGACATGGGCTACCTCGGCGCGGCCGCGCTCGCCCCGCACCTCCTGTTTTCGCTCCCTGCGGGCGTGTGGCTCGACCGCGTCGCGCGCCGGCGGCGGGTCATGATCGCCGCCGACCTCCTCCGCGCCGCGCTCCTCGCGAGTGTACCGCTCGCCTACGCGCTCGACGCCCTCACCTTTGGGCAGCTTTACGCCGTCGCGTTTCTGACGGGCTCGCTCGCGGTCGTGTTCGACATCTCCTACAGCACGATCTTCGTCTCCGTCACGCCTCGCGCGGACTACGTCGAGGCGAACGCGCTCCTGAACGGCAGCCGCTCGCTCTCCTTCGTCGGCGGGCCCAGCCTCGCCGGCTTCCTCGTCCAGCTCGTGGGGGCGCCGGCGACCCTCGTCGCAGACGCGGTCTCCTACCTCGCCTCGGCGCTCTTCCTCCACCGCGTGCGAGCGCCGGAGCCGCTCCTCGAGCCCGGGGAGGACGAGTCGATCAGCGCGCGAGTGGCCGAAGGCATGCGCTTCATCGCCCACCACCCGATCTTCCGGCCCTCGCTCGCGGCCGTCGCGACCATAAACCTCTTCAACTTCATGTTCTTCGCCCTCTTCGTCCTCTACGCCACGCGGGCGCTGGCCATCGAACCGGGGACGCTCGGCCTCGTCCTCGGCGCGGGCGCAGTCGGGGGCATCCTCGGCGCCGTCGTCGCCTCGCGGGTCGGCCGACGGCTCGGCATCGGCCGCGCCTTCGCGCTCGGCTGCGTCCTCTTCCCCGCGCCGCTCGTGCTCGTCCCGCTCGCGGAGGGGCCCAGGTGGCTCGTGCTCGGCATGCTGTTCGTGGCCGAGTTTCTGTCGGGCCTCGGCGTCATGATCCTCGACATCAACGCGGGCGCGATCATCCCCGCGTTGACCCCCCATCGCCTGCGCTCACGAGCAACGGGCGCGTTCCGCTTCGTCAACTACGGCGTCCGGCCCGTCGGCGCCCTGATCGGCGGGGCTCTCGGCTCGGCCATCGGACTGCGGCCGACCCTCTGGATCGCCACTGTGGGCGCGGTGGCGGGCGCTCTGTGGCTTCTCCCGTCGCCCGTTCTGGCGCTCCGCGAGCTTCCCGAGGAGGCACCGTAGAGCTCAGTCGCCCCGCCTGGGAGCGTCCCGCTCAGCATCGGCACTCGCAGCACGCGCTCGAGGTAGAGGAGCGCGAGGCGCTCGTTCTCCTCGTCGACGGTCGCGCAGGCGTCGGCCTGCACGGCCGCCCGGAAGCCCAGGCGAAGTGCGTCCGTCACGGTCTGGAAGACGCACATCTCGGTGGCGGTGCCGGCAACGAGGAGCTCGTCCACCCCGCGCTCGCGCAGGACCGTCTCGAGCGGCGTCGCGTCGAAGGCCGAGTAGCGCGGCTTCAGAACGACGGGATCGTCAGCACGCGGCGCGATCGCCGCCACGAGCTCGCCGGCCTTCCCTTCCTCCACGGCCCGGCGGA
>JBOHAD010000309.1:0-1574 GCA_050697555.1 Gaiellaceae bacterium
CCGGAGGCCGCGCTCGAACCGAAGAGGGAGCGCCCGAATCGCGCGCCTTCCTCGTCCGCCCAGTTGACCAGGCGAACGGTGACCGGCGGCTCGCCCTCCGCAGCGATGCGCCGCAGGACCTCGACTCCGGCCATCACGTTCAGCGCCCCGTCCAGCCAGCCGCCGTTCGGCACCGAGTCGATGTGGCCGCCGATCAGGAGCGCGCGCTCGGAGCCGCCGCGCAGGGTGAACCACTGGTTGCCGGCAGCGTCGGTCTCCTCCTCGGCACCGGTCTCGGCGACCTTGCCGGCGAGCCACTCCTTCGCCTGCGCCCACGTGTCGGTCCAGGCGACGCGCTGGGCCCCGTCGGCGTCTCCGGTGAGCTCCCGGAGCTCGCGCAGCTCGGCGAGCGTGCGGCCTGGATCCAGCGGCACGGCGCGGAGCTTATAGAGTTCCCCCTCGCAGATGGGCAGGGGCTCGAGAGCGATCAAGCGCTGGCGCAGCGACCGCCAGCGGAAGAAGAAGGAGCGCGAGAAGCGGCGGGCCTCCGAGGGCGCGCCCAGACGCGGGAAGCCGGCGGCGTGAGCCTCGTCACCGCCGTCCACCTCTACGTCACCGACCTCGACCGCTCGGTGGACTGGTACACGCGCCTTCTCGGCCGCGGGCCGGCCGCCGCTTACGACGAGGGCGAGAACGCCCACAGCGCCTTCTTCGTGCTCGAGGAGCAGACGTTCCTCGTCCTCACCTGGGACCCCGAGCGCGGCCGCCAGGTTGGAGGCGCGGTGCGGCTCGAGCTCGCCGCCGACGACCTCGATCGCCAGATCGAGCGTCTGGAGCGCCAGGGCGTCGAGGGAGGGAGCGTCACGCGCACCCGCTTCGGCACCGAGGTGTACGACCTCGCCGACCCCGACGGGCATCTCGTGCGCATCGGGCCCGCCTGGACGCTCCACGCCATCGAGGGCGCTGTCTAGCTCGAGCCGGTCCAAGCCGTTCCTGCTCGTCAACCCGCGCTCGGGCGACGAGAGCCCGACGGCCGCGGAGCTGACGGCGGAGGCGGCGCGGCTCGGCGTCGAGACGCGCGAGCTCCACTCCGGGGACGACGCGCGCGCTCTCGCGCGCGAGGCCGCCGGCCAAGGCGCGCCCGCCCTGGGGATCGCCGGCGGGGACGGCTCGCTCGCGGCCGTCGCGGAGGTCGCTCTCGAGCTCGACCTCCCGATCGTCTGCATCCCCTTCGGCACGCGCAACCACTTCGCGCGCGACCTGGGCCTCGACCGGGACGACCCTTTGGGCTCGATGGCCGCCTTCCAGGGGGAGGAGCGGAAAGTCGATCTCGGGTTCGTGAACGGAAGCGCGTTCCTGAACAACGTCTCGCTCGGCGTCTACGCGGCCTTCGTCCACGATCCGGCACGGAAGACGCGCAACCGCTTCACGGCCTTCCTCCGCATGGCGCCTGCCACGCTCGGCCGCGGCCGTCGCCCGCTCGCGCTCTCCTTCGACGTCGGGGGGAGCCGCGAGGAGCGTCTGGCCCTCGTCGTTCTCGTCGCCAACAACGACTACCGGATGACGTCCATGGCGGACCTCGGCGAGCGCTCACG
>JBOHAD010000310.1:0-1573 GCA_050697555.1 Gaiellaceae bacterium
ACGAGGCGGTGCAGCTCGGCGCCCTTGACGCCCGGTCGGATGGCGCCGAGGGCGAGGTCGAGCGCCTCGCGGACGAGCCCGTGGTAGCGCACGAGCTCCTCCGGGGGCTCGCCCAGGCAGAACGTCCGGGTCATGTCTGCGTAGCAGCCGGACTCCGGGTCGCGCGGGTAGAGGTCGACGACGATCGGCTCGCCCTCTGCGATGGCCCCGTGGCCGGGCTCGTGTCCGACCGCGGTCTGGGCGCCGTGGGAGACGATGACGATGTCCGGCGTCGTCATTCCCGCGTCGCTGAAGACGCGGTTCGCCTTCGCCCGCAGCTCCTCAGAGGTGACGTCGCCGCCGGCCCGCAGGCGCTCCCGGATCGCGTCCATCGCCTGCTCGCAGGCGCGCTGGGCGCGGCGGATACCCTCCACCTCCGCTTGGGTCTTCACCCGCCGCCGGAGGTCGAAGAGCTCGCCCTGCGGCTCCACGGCCACGTCGTTTGCTCGCAGGTAGTCGGCCAGCTCGAGCGGAAAGTCGCGCGGCGCAACCGCCCGCTCGACGCCGACGCGGCGGCAGGCCGCCAGGACGAGGTCGGGGACCGCTTCGTGGCTCCGCTTGCCCTTCGCGATCAGCTCGTCGAGCCCGAGCTCCTCGAGGGGCACGGGCTCGAGCCCGTCCACCTCGCGCATGCGCGGGACCTCCAGCGACCCGACGAAGGCCCAGCGCGCGCCGTTCCGCTCCACGTAGATGAACGGGTCGGGCACGGGCACCGGCACCTCGTGCCGGAGCTCCGGGGAGCGGACCGTGTCGCCGAAGATGAGGACGTCGGGCACTGCGGCGGCCATGCTACCGATAGATTCAGGGAGGTGGACGACGCTCTCGAACGCGCACGCGGGCTCGTCGGGCTCTACGACGAGGAGCTCGCGGGACTCATTCCCGCCGGCGCCGAGCTCTTCGACGCCCACGTCCATGTGGGCCGCGACATCGACGGCTTCACGGCGCCCTATGACGCGCTCGTCGCCTTCCTCGGCCGCTACGGCGTCAGCCGCGCGTTCGCCTTCTGCATGGACGAGCCCGACCGCGAGCCCGCCTTCCGGGCGCCCAACGACCGCACGCTCGCGGCGGCCGAGCGTTCGAACGGTCTTCTCGTTCCCTTCGTCCGCCTCGACCTCGGCGCGGAGCCCATCGAGGAGGCACGCCGCTGCCTCGACCGCGGCGCCCGCGGGATCAAGCTGCACCCGCGCGCCCAGCGCTTCCTCCTGAACGACGAGCGGCTCGCCCCCGTCTTCGAGCTCGCCGCCGAGCGGCGCGTGCCCATCCTCATCCACGGCGGCCGCGGGCTGCCACCCATCGCCGGCCACCTGAGGCGGCTCGTCGACGCCTACCCCGAGGCGCAGCTGATCATCGCGCACGCGGGCATCGCCGACCTCGCCGCGCTCTCCGAGTGCTTCTCCGGACGCACGGGCGTCTTCTTCGACACATCCGTCTGGAGCCCCATCGACCTGCTGGACATGTTCGCGCGCGTCTCGCCGGAGCAGGTGCTGTACGCGTCCGACTTCCCCTACGGCCAGCAACCCGGCTCGCTGCTCCT
>JBOHAD010000311.1:0-1560 GCA_050697555.1 Gaiellaceae bacterium
CGATCGTGCCTTCGCCGTCGGGCTCGAGCGAGATCTCGACCCGGCTCGAGCCGGGCAGGACGGCGTGACCCTCGCCCTCGCTCTCCCAGCCCCACGTGAACACCACCCGACGCGGCGGATCGATCTCCACGTACTCGCCGCGGGCGACCGCGCGGTCGTTGATGTCGACCCGGTAGATGCCGCCGGGACGGGGATCGAGCTCGGCCTTGCGGCCCTTCCACTGGATCATCTTGTCGGGATCGGTGAAGAACTCGAACACGGTTTCCGGCCGAGCCGCGATCCGCACCTCACGCTCGACGATGTTGCGCTCCTCGACGTGCACTGCGTTTCCTCCCTTCCTCGAGCTCCGCCGCCAGCGCCAGGCGCTCCAGGCCCTCTTCCCAGAAGCGCTCCACGAACGCGCGCAGCCCGGTGAGCCCCTCGCGCCTCGCCCGGTAGAGACGCCGGGTTCCGTCCCGGCGCTCCACGACGAGCCCGGCCTGCTTCAGCACCGTCAGGTGCTGGGAGATCGCCGGCCTCGTCACGTCGAACTCGGCCGCGATCTCGCCGGCCGTCAACTCGGCATCCCGGACGAGCTCGAGGATGCGCCTGCGACGCGGCTCGGAGATGGCACGAACAGCGGCTTCCATGAGCTCCTATTTAAGCAAAGGCTTACGTAAGATGCAACTAACGGATTCCCATGCGGAAGAATCCGGGATGAACGCCGTTGTGAGAGTCGTGGGCGATTCGCCGGAGATGCGGGCTCGGGTAGCCGGGACGAGAGTCGGCCGGCTCGCGACGACGGAGGCGGGGGGTGCACCGCATCTCGTCCCCATCTGCTACGCCCTGGAGGGCGACGTCCTCTACTCGGCCGTCGACGAGAAGCCGAAGCGCTCGAAACGCCTGAAGCGACTGGCGAACATTCGCGCCCATCCCGGGGTGACGGTCCTCGTCGACCACTACGAGGAGGACTGGTCGCGACTCTGGTGGGTTCGCCTCCGCGGCGAGGCCCGTGTGCTCGAGGAGGGGCCGGAGCGCGACCGTGCGCTCCTGCTCCTGGCCGCGAAGTACGACCAGTATCGTGAGCAGCCGCCGACGGGGCCGGTCATCGCCGTGAAAGTCGAGGAGTGGCGCGCGTGGTCGGCGACTCCCGAGGAAGGCCTGCGATGAAGCTGGGGATCGGACTCCCGAACACGATGGCGAACGAGACCGACCGGCGGCTCATGCTCGACTGGGCCCGGTTGGCCGACGAGGCCGGCTTCGAGCTCCTCGGCACCATCGACAAGCCGGCGTATGACTCGTGGGACCCGCTCGTCACCCTCGCCGCCGCAGCTGCCGTGACCGAGCGGATCCGGCTCGCCACCACCATCCTTCAGCTTCCGAACCGGAACGAGGTACTCGTGGCCAAGCAGGCGGCCGTCGTCGACCAGCTCTCGGACGGCCGGTTGAACCTTGGGGTCGCGCAGGGCGCGGGCGGGGAAGACTACGAGGTCTTCGGCGCGTCTCCCAGAGGTCGCTCGCAGCGCTTCGAGGAGCAGGTGGGCCGCATTCGCGAGATCTGGGAAGCCGCGCGCGAGTCGG
>JBOHAD010000312.1:0-1553 GCA_050697555.1 Gaiellaceae bacterium
AATCCGGGCACCGACCAGGACCCGGCGAAGGCGATCCGGCCGACCCGGAGCGTCCCGTCGAAGGCGATGCCGAGGCTCGAGCGGCTGCTCTCGGGCCGGGTGGCGAGGACGCCGTCCCGCATGAACATGCCGCTGGGATGGCCCGTCGCCATGTTGAAGAAGTCGCCGTTGACGCCTGCGACGGTGGCGCGTCTGGACTCCCGGCGCTGCATCGAGCTGACGGTCTTCCGCCCGAGCACGGTGCCGTTCGAGAGCACCGGCCGAAGCTTGTGCAGGCCCCCGTGTTTGGGGCCGGATATGACGTGCGTGACGAGGGGCCCTCCGTAGACCCAGCGCACTTCCTTCGTGTATCTGACGCCGGGCATCAGCACCTGCGTCCTCTTCCACGCCTCCGCGACGCCGGGCAGAGCGAGCGCGGCAAGCACCACGAGGACGATGAGGGTGAGACCCCTGCCCGCCACACGTCTGACCGTACGACACTCCGGCCCGCCTGACAACGGGGCGAGCGGCTAGTTCCAGACGCGGACGTCGCGATACAGCGTGTCGCGCTGGACCGGCGTCTTCCCGAGCGCACGGATCGCGCGCACGAAGTCGTCCGTGGTCGCGCGGTGCGTCGTCCCTGCGGCGGAGACGACGTTCTCCTCGATCATCACGGAGCCCATGTCGTCGGCGCCGAAGGAGAGCGCCACCTGGCCGACCTTCATCCCCTGCGTCACCCAACTCGACTGGATGTGGTCGACGTTGTCGAGGTAGATCCGGCTGACCGCCTGCGTGAGCAGGTAGTCGAAGGACGTCGGGTAGTGCTTCACGAGCGGGGCGAGACGCGTCCCGTCGGGCTGGAACGTCCACGAGATGAAGGCGCGGAAGCCGCGCGTCTCGTCCTGGAGCTCGCGGATCCTGCGCATGTGCTCGACGCGCTCCGCAAGCGTCTCGACGTGGCCGTACATCATCGTCGCCGTCGAGGACATCCCGAGGCGGTGCGCTTCGCGCATGACGCCGAGCCACTCGGCCGACTTCGTCTTCTTCGGAGCGATGACGTCTCGCACGCGATCCACGAGGATCTCTGCCCCGCCGCCGGGGAGGGAGTCGAGGCCGGCGTCGCGGAGGCGCGTGAGGGTCGCGGGTATGGAGATCCTGGAGCGGCGGGCGATGTGCTGGATCTCCGGGGGGGAGAGGGCGTGGAGATGGATCTTGTAGCGAGCCTTGATGGAGGAGAAGAGATCCTCGTAGAAGTCGACCCCGAGGTCGGGATGGTGCCCGCCCTGCATGAGGAGCGCGGTCCCGCCGATGGCGAGCGTCTCCTCGATCTTCTTGAAGATGACCGGCTTCGGGAGCAGGTAGCCCTCCCGCCGATCCCCGGGGCGCCGGTAGAAGGCGCAGAAGTCGCAGTCCGTGTGGCAGATGTTCGTGTAGTTGACGTTGCGATCCACGATGAAGGTGACGCGGGCGGAGTCGACCTTGCGGTTCCGCAGGTCGTCGGCCGCACGCCCGACGGGGACGAGCTCGCGGCTCTCGAGGAGCGCGAGCGCGTCGCCGTCCGAGATCCGCTCGCC
>JBOHAD010000313.1:0-1531 GCA_050697555.1 Gaiellaceae bacterium
ACGTCCGCCTCTTCGTCTACCGCCGCTTCCTCGACCGGGGAGAGCCGCCCTCGGTGGCGGAGGCCGCCGAAGGGCTCGGAACGTCGCCTGCGGAGACGGAGGCGGCCTTCCGCAGGCTCGAGGCCGGCCACGTGCTCGTCTTCGCTCCCGGAACGCTCGACATCTGGATGGCGAACCCACTCTGCGCCGTCCCGACGGCGTTCCGCGTGGCGACCGCGAGCGGCTCGTGGTGGGGAACCTGCATCTGGGACGCCTTCGGCATCCCGGCCATGCTGGCCGAGGACGCCACGATCTCGACTAACTGCCCGGACTGCGGCGAGGCGTTCGAGCTCCGCGTCGAGGACGGCTCCCTCCGGCCGGCCGAAGGCGTCGCTCACTTCGCGGTCCCCGCCCGCCGCTGGTGGGACGACATCGGCTACACCTGAGCGACGATGCTCGCTTTCCGGTCGGAAGAGCACGTCGACCGCTGGTGCCGCATCCGGGGCGTGCCGCGCGGCGCCTCGTTCAGCCTCGGGCAGGCCTGGGAGCTCGGCTGCGCCTGGTACACGGACAAGCTCTCGCCCGACTGGCGCCGCGCGACGCCGGAGGAGGCGGAGGCGACCTTCGCCGAAATTTGGCCTCACCGGTGACTTCTGGCGCCTTCGCTAGTTGGCCGGCGTGCTGCCCCGCCCGAGGCGGTAGCCCATGCCGCGCACGCTGATGATGCTGTCCTTGCCGAGCTTCCTGCGCAGATAGCCGACGTAGACGTCGACGACGTTCGAGCCGGGGTCGAAGTCGTAGCCCCACACCTGGCTCAGGAGCTGCTCGCGGCTCAGGACCTGCCCTGGATGACGGAAGAAGACCTCGGCGAGGGCGAACTCGCGCGCGCTCAGGTCGATTGTCCTCCCCTCGACGACGATCTGGCGTGTGCGGAGGTCGAGCACCGCGTCGCCGCTTCGGAGGACGGTCGGCTCGGCGCCCCGTTCGCCGCGCAGCCGGACGCGCACACGGGCGAGGAGCTCCTCGAAGCGGAAGGGCTTCGTGATGTAGTCGTCCGCTCCCCCCTCGAGCCCGACGACCGTGTCCCTGACGCTGTCCCGCGCCGTGAGGATGACGACGGGGAGGGTGCTGTCGCGCTCCCGGAGCTCGCGGAGGACGTCGAACCCGTGTCTCCCCGGCAGGCCGAGATCGAGGATGAGGAGATCGAACTTCCCCGAGCGGGCGAGCGTGAGAGCCCGCTCCCCGTCTCCGGCCACCTCGGTGGCGAACCCGTTGGCCTTGAGGCCCTTCTCGAGGAAGGAGGCGATTCGCTTCTCGTCCTCGGCGATGAGTATCCGGCTCATGCCTCTTCCTCCGCACTCTCGGGATGCGGCTGGTCGGCCGGTACGACGAGGGTGAACAACGCGCCCGCGCCGGGCCGGCTGTAGAGCTCGACGCGTCCGTGATGAGCATCCGCGATCGCCTTCACGATCGCAAGCCCGAGGCCGGCTCCCTCGGCCCGCCGGGCGCCCGTCCCCCGGCCGAACCGCTGGAAGATGCGCTCCTGCTCGTC
>JBOHAD010000314.1:0-1531 GCA_050697555.1 Gaiellaceae bacterium
CCGGCAGCGGGGGCCTGATCGTGATCACCCGCGTCGTCGAGGGGTGGGAGCTCGGCTGGCACGACGTGCAGCAGTCCTTCGACGCGCGGATCGCGCTCGACAACGCCGGCACGGGCCGAACGCGCGCTGCCCTGGCCGTCGACGGGGCTTGGTGGCGGCTCTATGCGGAGGGGGTGCGCAACCTCCCGCAGCAGGCGCTCGCCCGTCTGCAGGCGCTCTGCCAGACTGCGACGAGCCTCTAGGCTGCTTGCGTGTTCGGCCTCCGCTATCACGTCGCCTCGCTCGCGGCCGTCTTCCTCGCGCTTGCGGTCGGGATCCTGCTCGGCGTGGCGATCTCGGGGAAGGTCGCCGAGGCGGAGGAGTCGTTCGAGCGCGGCCGGATGGACGAGCTCGAGCAGGATCTCGAGGGGGCCAACACACGCGCCGACGCGGCGGAGCAGAGTGGCAGCGCGGCCAGGGAGCTCGTCGAGAGCGCCTACCCGGCCCTCATGCAGGAGCGGCTCGACGACCTGGAGCTCGCACTCCTCTTCGTCGGCCCCGTGGATGGAAGCGTGCGCTCGGCGGTCGAGCGAACACTCTCGGACGCCGGCGCGGGCGGCCCGGCGTTCATGATCGCCCTCGACGTCCCGGTCGAGCCGGACGAGCTCCAGGGCATCATCGAGGGCAACGAGCTGCTCGCTGCCTTCGCGGACGACGAGGGCGACTACGGCGAGCTTGGCCGCGAGCTCGGCGCGGAGATCGTCGCCGGCGGCGACACTCCCCTCTGGAACACGCTCCAGAGCCAGCTCGTCGAGGAACGTGCCGGCGGCTTCTCCGCCGAGGCGGACGGTGTGGTCGTCGTGTACTCGTGGACGCCTCCAGACGACGAGGAGGAGCAGGAGGAGACGATCGCAAGCGGGCTGGCGGCGACCCGCTCGCTCGCCGAGGGCCTCGTGCGGGGGATCGACGTCTCCGACGTGCCCGTGGTGGGCGTGGCCACGACCGGTCAGCCGAGCGAGCTCACCGACCTCTACCGCGGACAGGGCATCTCGAGCGTCGACGACGTCGACACGGCGGCGGGGCGGCTCGCGCTCGCCCTCCTGCTCGCCGGCGCCGAGCCGGGGCACTACGGGATCAAGGAGTCGGCCACGGACGGCGTCACGCCCCCTGTGGACACGGTCCCAAGTGAATGAGCTGACCGTCCTCGTCGCCGCGCGCAACGAGGAGGAGCTGATCGAGGAGACGGTGGCGACGCTCCGCCGCGACTTTCCAGGGGCCGAGGTGATCGTCGTGGACGGCGCCTCCGAGGACGGCACGGCCGCGCGGGCGGAGGCCGCGGGAGCGATCGTCCTCCGGCTCGGGCGCCGAGGGAAGGGCGAGGCTCTCTCCGCTGGGGAGCGCGCGGCGGCGCCCGGCCCGCTCCTCCTCTGCGACGCCGACCTGCGCGGCTCCCTGAGGCCGCTCGTCGAGACTCCGGCCGACCTGGCGGTGGCGGCGTTCTGGCGCCGGGTGGGCGGAGGCTTCGGGCTCGCCAAGCGGGTCGGCCGCCAGC
>JBOHAD010000315.1:0-1527 GCA_050697555.1 Gaiellaceae bacterium
CGCTTTGCCCGACGGCATTCCTCCGTGTCGGGCAATCCCGCAATGTTCGCTCCCGAAGCTCGTGATGCACCGGTGATGCACGCGGTCTCTTCCCCAGAATAGGAAAACCCTGCAAATTGCAGGGTTTTCCCTTAGCAGGCCATAAGCCGGATTCTGTCGAGGGCGACCATCCATCTAGGCCGCCGGTTTCCCGGTGGCTCGAGCAGCGCACCCGGCTCCTCGGCGGGCCGCCTGATAACGGAGCCTGTTCGCCTTGCACCGGACGGGGTTTGGCAAGCCGCCGTGTCGCCACGACGCTGGTGGGCTCTTACCCCACCGTTTCACCCTTACCGCCGACGTCTCCGGAGAGATTCACGTTCGCCGGTGGCGGTCTCCTTTCTGTGCCACTTTCCGTCGGCTTTCGCCGCCTGGGGTTTCCCCAGCGTCCTGCCCTGCGGTGTCCGGACTTTCCTCGGACCGCTCTCGCGGCCCGCGGTCACCCGGCCTGCAAGCCCAATTGTAGCGGCGCTTCGGCCGTTCCTCCGAGCCCGGAGCCGCATTCGGGACACACGATCCGGCCGCCCTCGTGGAGCACGAACTCGCCGCAGGCGGGGCACTCGAGGCTGGCGCCGCGCATGAGCGCCAAGAGCTCCTGGTCGAGCGTGCGGTTGAGCGCCACGAGGCCCATCAGACCTGCCGGAACACCCCGATCACCTTGCCGAGGATCTGCACGTGGTCCGGGTAGAGCGGCTCCATGCTCGCGTTCTCAGGCTGGAGGCGGATACGGCTCCGCTCGCGGAAGAACCGCTTCACGGTCGCCTCCTCTGCCGCCTCGTCCTCGCCCGCGAGCGCGACGACGATGTCCCCGTTCCGTGCCGTCTGCTGCCGCCGGACGACGACGTAGTCACCGTGCAGGATGCCCGCGTCGCGCATGCTCTCTCCCTTGACGCGGAGCAGGAACTCCTCGCCGCCCCGCGAGAGCGGCTCGGGCACGGCGAGATGGCCCTCGACGTTCTCCTCCGCGAGAAGCGGCCCTCCGGCGGCGATCTCGCCGACGAGAGGAAGAAGCCGTACCTCGCCCACGTCGCGGTCGATCGCCGTCGAAGCCGCGGTCTCACGCTCGCGCCGAACGAGCTCGAGCGCCCGCGGCTTGGTCGGGTCGCGCCTCAGGTAGCCGGCCCGCTCGAGGTTGGCGAGATGCGCGTGCACGGTCGAGGGCGAGGCGAGGCCGACGGCCTCCCCGATCTCGCGCACGGTCGGTGGATAGCCCTGCCGGTCGGCGTAGCGGACGACGAAGTCGTAGATCTCGCGCTGGCGCTCCGTTAGCATCTGCTCCCTCGCTGGTCGAACATCTGTTCGCCATACGGTAGCGAGGGGGGCGGACGGAGTCAACCGAGGCGCAGTCGCTACAATGGCCTCCCACGCGCTGGTGGCGGAATTGGTAGACGCGCAAGGTTGAGGGCCTTGTGCCCCGAACGGGGCGTGGAGGTTCAAGTCCTCTCCAGCGCATACGAGGGCGCCCGCAGGCGCCCTTTGTCGTTCAGGCGC
>JBOHAD010000316.1:0-1521 GCA_050697555.1 Gaiellaceae bacterium
CGGAGTCCCGCGGCGACTCCGACGATCGGCGCTCGCAGCTCGCTGCCGTCGTCGAGCACCGGAAACGGAAGCGGCAGGCGGTCGGACGCCTTCCCGACCGCCAGCACCTCGTCGAAGGCCTCTGAAAGGAGTCGATGAGCCCGCTCAGCCAGCATCTCTCCCCGAAAGCGCGCCAGCGCTTTCGGGGACTTGAAGCGGCGGCTCGCCCCGCCGACCAGCAGGACGCCCGCTACGCCCGGCCGACCGCGTACCACGCCCGCGCGCTGAGACGAAAGGGCCCTCGGGGTGACCCGAGTCGCCGCTCGTACTCGCTCCGAAGGGTCTCGCGATCCTCCTCTTCGAGCGAGACGACGTACGCGCCGGCAGGCCCGACCCCCGTCGTGTACGGCTCCCAGAGGTCATCGAAGCTCTCGTATGCGGCCGAGACCACGAGCTCGCTCGCCTCCACGTCCTCGAGCCCGCAGCGCCGCCAGAGGTCGGCCAGCTCGCCGTCGTCGTCGAACCGCATCGTCGTCCGCTCGTCACGCCCGGCGACGAGTTCGGGGTCGACTTCCGCCGCGGCGTCCCAGAACGTGCGCAGGAGGAGCATCTCTCCGGGGTAGTCCCAGACGCAGGCGCCGACCGCCCCTCCGGGGCGGACGACCCGGCGCATCTCCCGAACGCCCGACTCCGGATCCGTCATGAAGTTGACGACGAGCTGAGCGAGCGCCCCATCGAACTCCGCGTCGGCGAACGGAAGCTGCTCGGCAGATGCGAGGCGGACGTCCACGCTCGGCAGGCGCGTGCGAAGCGCGGCGACGAAGGGCTCGGATGGGTCGACGGCGGCGACGTTCTCCCCGCCCACGAGCTCGACGAGCACCTTCGTCAGCGCCCCCGGGCCGCTCCCCACGTCGAGGACGCGGTGCCCGGCTCGCACGCCGGCCACACCGGCGAGCGCAACCGCGAGCTCGGCTCCGTACCGGCCGACGTGGCGGTCGTACGCGTCGGCCGTGACGGCAAAGGTCACTCCACCCTCCAGGGCTCCGAGTACACGTTTACGCGCCCGCCGCGAACGAAGCCGCAGAGCGTGATTCCACGGTCCTGGGCGAGGTCGACGGCTAGCGTCGAGGGCGCCCCGACGGCCACCACGACCGGGCAGCCTGCCACGGCGGCCTTCTGCACGAGCTCGAAGGAGAGCCGTCCGCTGACGCAGAGCACGTGCTCGCCGAGCGGGAGACGCCCCTCGAGGAACGCGCGCCCGACCACCTTGTCCATCGCGTTGTGGCGGCCGACGTCCTCGCGAACCCAGAGTAGCTCGCCCCCCGCGTCGAAGAGCCCGGTCGCGTGAAGGCCGCCCGTCGCGGCGAAGGCGGGCTGGGCCGTCCGCAGGCGCTCCGGCAGCTCGGCCACGAACGCCGCCGGCAGGCGGAGCTCGCTCTCCACTCGCGGTGCTTCGACGGCGACTGCCTCGAGCGCGCCCTTCCCGCAGACCCCGCACGAGGACGAGGTGTAGAAGTTCCGCTTCAGGCGCTCGAGGTCCGC
>JBOHAD010000317.1:0-1504 GCA_050697555.1 Gaiellaceae bacterium
GGTCGCGTCCCGTGAGCCGGGGGAATTGAATCGGGCGTAGCCTCCGCGTTGACCTGGTAGTCGACGAGGAGGTACGCCCTGATGGCGAGCATAGCCCCGAGCGAGCGGCTGCGCCGCGAGCTGGAGGAGATCGTTGCCGGTGTCGGCGACGAGGATGATCCAATCGAGGCGATCGGCCGCCTCGGTGCGCGGTTGATCCTGCAGCAGGCGCTGGAGGAAGAGCTGACCGAGTTCCTCGGGCGGGAGCGCTACCAGCGCCGCGGCGCGCCGGTCTCGCACCGCAACGGGTACGAGCAGGTGACGGTGAAGACGACGGCGGGACCGCTGGAGCTGGAGCGGCCGCGGGTGCGCAACGCCTCCGCGCTCGAGTTCGCGAGCGAGATCGTGGGCAAAGGAGTGACGCGGACGCACGCGCTGGAGGCGCTGGTGATCGCCTCGTTCCTGCGTGGGCTGTCGGTGCGCGACGTCGAGGCGGCGTTGGAGGAGGCGTTCGACGGGCCGGTCGTCTCGAAGTCGACCGTCAGCCGGATCTGCACCGACACGCGCGAGCGCTACCGGGTCTGGTGCGGCAGGCGCCTGGACGAGCACGACCTCGTCTACTTGTTCCTCGACGCCATCTACCTGAAGCTGCGGCCCGACGACACGCCAGCGGAGGGCGTCTTGGTCGCTTGGGGCGTGACGCTCGAGGGCCAGAAGGTGCTGCTCGGCCTCCAGCTCGGCAGCCGCGAGAGCTACGAGGACTGGCTCGACTTCGGCCGCGATCTGCTCGCCCGCGGTGCTCGAGCGCCGGCGCTGATCGTCGCCGATGGCGCGCCCGGCCTCTGGAAGGCTGCGCGCGAGCTGTGGCCGGCGGCGCTCGAGCAGCGCTGCACCGTCCACGCCCTGCGCAACGTGACCAAGAAGCTGCCCGAGCGGCTGCACCGCGAGCTGAAGGCGCGCTACTGGCGCATCCTCGAAGAGGCTGGGTCCGCGGCCGAGGCGCGGGCCGGCCTGCTCGCCCTCGCCGCCGACTACCGCGGCGCCTACCCCTCGGCGATGGCAGTGATCGAGCGCGACCTCGACGCGCTCGTCTGCCACCTGCGCTTCCCCGCCGAGCACCGCAAGCGGATCCGAAGCACGAATCTCTTGGAGCGCACCTTCGTCGAGGTGCGGCGGCGGACGAAGGTGATCGGCCGCTTCCCCGGAGAGACCTCGGCGCTCTGCCTGATCTGGGCCGTGCTCGAGCTCTCGAGCCGCGGCTGGCGGGGCGTCGTAATGACGCCGAGAGCGGTCGCCGAGATCGAGCGGCTGCGCCGCGGTCTCGCCACGAGCACAGACAGCTCGACCGAGGAGGTGATCGCCGCCTAGGATCGTGTCCAAGCGGAGCTGCGCCCGGACGATTTCACCCGGACGATGGGACGTCACCGGAGTCTCGAGAGCCGCCGCTAGAGCGTCCTCAAACGGAAGGGGAATGGTATGGGGTCGCCCCTCACGTCCATTCGGGTTCGGCGGTGAATCTTTTTGG